>JBOGZC010000001.1:0-114913 GCA_050697075.1 Solirubrobacterales bacterium
GGCGCCCAGTGGGTCGTCCGGGCCGAGCTCGAGGCAACGGGCGGCGATGAGCGCGGCCGCATAGGCCTGGGCGGCGACGTAGTCGAGCTCGCCGAGCGCGCTCGCGCGGGCGTCGGCCACCAGCTCCGCCGAGCTTGGCCCGAGCTCCGGCGAAGTGCGGGTCTCCGGGTGCCACTGCACGGGCGCCAGCAGGCCCTCCGGATCGCCGCCCAGCAGGGCGGGAAAGGCGGCGAGGCCGGGCGAGAGGCCGCCCCGGAGCGTGCTCGGGACGAGGCGGGCCAGCGCCCGGAAGAGCACGACTTCGGCCCCGGCCGGCCCACAGGCCAGGATGGCATCCGCCCCGGCGGCGGCGATGGTGGCTGGGGGGTCGCTGAAGGAGAAGCAGGCGAGGATGCCGAGGCCAAGCGCTGGGTCCGCCCGCACGAGCCCTTCCCGAGCGAAACGGGCGAAGCGACCGGTCGCGGTCACGAGGGCGATCGTGGCGGCGGGCCGGAGCGCGGCGACCGCCCGACCGAGCGCGAGCAGGTAGCGACTGGCCGGGGACGGCACCGAGACCACGCCGGGGAGGCGCTGGACGTCGTCCGCGGCCGCGCCGTGGTTCCAGACGACCACGCCCGGCCGGGCCGCGGCGACCGCGCGCGCCGAGTCGCTGCCGTAGGGGCCCAGCACGAAGTGGCATCCGCGCTCGACGAGCTCTGCGTGGAGGCGCGCGGCGCGCTCGGGCCGGCTTCGGTCGTCCTCGACCACCAGCCGCGTCCTGGCGCGGCTTGCCCAGAGCTCAAGCCCGGCGCGCACCTGCGCGCCCTGGACCGCATACCGGCCCGTCGCCGGCACGAGCGCCCCTACAGGTGCCGCGCGATCTGCTCGAGCGGCCTGCGGTCCGCCCGGCGGAGCGGCCCTCCGAGCGCTGCATTCGGCTCGGTTCTTCAACTTGTCTGCGGCTAACCGGTCAGGACGCGATCGATCTCAAACTTCGTCGGCCACGCGATTGTTTCAGCCGCGATATAGAGGCCCAGGGCGTAGACGATGGTCGCCAGCCCGAACGGCCCGCGCATGTCAGGCGGCCGCTCTTCAAGCTGGACTCGCTTGTGTGGTCCATCGAGGTCGACCGTCACCGGGTTGAGCCCGAGGTTGGTCGGATGAGCAATCGCACTGAAGCGTCGGTAGGCGGCCGCATAAAGACCGCGGAACGAGGTTGGAGTCGTTGAGTCGCGGAGGCCGGCGACCCTGCTGACCCAGTGGCCGTCGGCGGCCTCGGCGCAGTCGAGCAAGACGGGCATGCCTTTGGGCAGGGCGGCGACCGTTTCCTCGAACTCCTTGCGCTTGTCGTCGTCAAGGGTCTTGACGCCGACCTTGCGGCAGTCGTCGTCCGTGCGCAGTCGTGCCTCGCAATCCGACTTCAGCCAGCGCCGCATTCGCTCCTCGCCCGGCTCGGCGGCCAGCCAAGCAAAGGTGGTCACATGCTCGTAGAGGCTGCGCAGGAGCGTGTCCGCGTCGGCCTCCCGCCTGAGCGGTACGAGCGCGAGAATCGCTTCCAGGGTCCCCGTCGCTCGGGCGATCAGCGCCGGACCGACAAGTGGCCAGGCATCGGCTGGCCCGTGAACAGGAACATCCAATGGCAGGTACGGCCGAACGAGCGCGGTCAAGGCTCGCCCTCGGGCTATGGCATCGCGGTCGTGGTCTTCCTGGCCCATGTCTGTAGCCATTGTCCCGCCCGGCATCCGCCAGCGGGGGACCGGCGGTCCCTCGTCCGTGCGCCGATGCAGTATTTCGTGCACCCGTGCCCAGGCCGCCGCTCCTGGCCAAAACCACACTCAGCCACCGGTAAGTAAGACCATTGCGAAGGTCTCGAAAACCGTTATGGGCTGTCTCGGTCCATCGAGGGTTCGAATCCCTCCCCCTCCGCTTCTAACCGGGAAGTCCCTGCAAGTAACGGATTTCCCCCGTGTTGGCCGCCCGGCCTCAACGCTCGGAATCAAGCTGAGACGGGCTCAACGAGGGCCGGTTCGGTGCTTGTCGCCCACCGAGCGGATCACATGACGATCGCGCGAGTGAGGACGTGACTAGCTACCGCGCGCCGCGCGAGACGGGATCTTGAGCCAATCCGGAGGCATCCAGGCCGCTACCGGGCCTTCACCTTCGTCGACGGCGAGAGCTCGGAAGTCGCGCCGCTCGCGCTGGTCGCCGTCGCACTGACCTTGCTGCCCTGCTTGATCCGCCTGACTGTGAGGTTGATGGTGCCCGCCCCCGTCGCGTCCGTGGTCACCGGAATCGACCCCAGAAACCTCTTCGCTCCGTGAACGTGCCTCGGGCTCGTGAAGACCTCGACGGTGAACTGCGTGTTCGGAGTGGAATCGAGCCTGCCGTTGACCTTCGTGTGGTGACGGCTCGACTTCGCGGAGGCAAGCACGGGGAAGTTCTGGAAGTCGTTGGGGCCGGTGTCGGTGTCGCCGGGGTCGTTTGGCGTTCGCCCGTCCTCGCCGAGGTCGATGGCGAGACCGCCGTTGGCGAAGATCCGGTTGCGGCTGAAGGTGCTGGGCGAGCCCGAGTTGAGAAGGGCGATGCCCTTGTCTGCGTTGAAGGCGATGACGTTCGCGCTGTTGCCGGCGCCGCCGACGATGTTGCCGACCCCGGCTAGCTCAACGGCCCCCAGGTGGAAGACGAACTTGTTCCCGAGCGGCGAGGATCCGTCGCTAGCCGTCCCGATGAGATTTCCCTGGACTGTGACGGTGGCGTTGGTCGTGAGGCCCGAGTCGCCATTCGACGAGATCAGGTTGCGATCTGCCGGCAGCGGGCCGCCGACCGTGGTGCGCGTGCCGCCGAAGCCGAAAATGCCGTCGAAGGTGTTGCCGCGCGCCTTGGTGCCCGTGGGGTCGGTGCCGACGAAGTTGCCCGTGATGACGGTGTTCGCCTTGAACAAGATTCCGGTCGTGAAGCGGTCGATCACGAGCCCGCGGATCACGGTTCCGCCAGCGCCGCTCCCGACGGTGAGCCCGGTCACCGGCGTGTTGGTGGGGAGCTTGCGGCCGTTCAGCTCGATCCGTAGGGCGGCGTTGTCGCCGTGCGCCAGCCCCTTCGTGTTCACGCTCGCGCCGTGCTGCGTGTAGCCGTCGATCGTCGCCGGCTGGGTGATGTCCGGCAGGGCGCTCAGCGGAGCGATCCGGTGAACGCCGCCGCCCAGTATGTCGAACGCGATCGTGTTTGCGTCAGAGGCGTCGTCGGCCTGCTGAAGCGCTGCGCGCAGGGTGCACTGCTGGCCGGGGGTCGCGAGGTCCACGTCGCAGATACCGTCGGCGAGTGTCGCGTCCGGCTCATCGGAAGCGAGGGTCACGGTAAACGCCACGGGCGCGGCGGAAGCGCCGGCCGCGAGCGCGAGCCCGACCGCGGCGCAAGCGCCCACAGCCAGGGCAAGGAGCCACGCCCTCCCCCCAGCATTCACGCGACATCCCACCACACTTGCATCTTAGAGCTGGGCTGACTCAGCGATCACAGCCGACGGTGAAGCTCCCTGATCCGGTTTCCGGTCTCGGGGTTCAAATACCGTCCCATTAGGGCCGCTGCCAACGGGGAAATCCCAGCAACCTAGGCACTCGCCCGATCACCGCGCACCCTCAAGCTGCTGGCCAGACGCAATGATCTGCAAGACCGTTGCAGGTCTCGAAAACCGTTTCACGTCTTAAGGGCGTGACGAGGGTTCGAATCCCTCCCCCTCCGCTTCGAGCAGAGAGTCCCTGCAAACCGAGCGCCCGGTCGGTTGGAGCCTAGCCTCAGGTAGGTCCTATCCCGGAGCGCAATTCCGCCGACAAGCCCGGATTCCTGACGCCTGTCGCCCAACGAGCCGATCGCGCGGCGATCGCACAAAGGCGCCCCTCAGGCCATCCGTGATCTGGTCAGGTCGTGCCCACTGGGATGAACCGACCGGATCGGCGCGTTTCGGCGAGCCGGTGTGCGTCGGGGTAGCTGGAACTAAGCAGCAGCGAGATCTCCCGCTCGATGTCGTACTCCACCCGGACCACTTCCACCTCGCTCCCATCGACGAGCAGATACGACGCGCGGGGGTCAGCGTCGAAGGGCGAACCGACGCTTCCGCTGTTGGCGACCGTGAGCGTGCCGACTCTGCGGACATACGGGCGGTGGATGTGTCCGTACACCACTTTCTCCGCCTGACAGGATTCGTAGGTCGCGAGGAGCACGCTGTCTTCGGCGTCGGGCAGGGGCGCGCGCCACAGATCCCCGGGGCTCGCGTGAAGGAGCACCATGCCGTCCTCCCTGTGTACAGCGGGCAGGCGGCGGAGCCACTCGAGTCGCTCGTCTCCGATCAACTCGCGCGTGGCCGGCGCGTAGTCCTCGAACAGCACCCGCAGAAGGTCGCGCAGCTTGGGTGCATTGCGCTCCTGCACGGCGCGCTTCTCGGGGCGCCAGAGCAGTTCATCCGTGTTGCCGACGATCCCGGCCCACCCAAGCTCGCGAACGCGGTCGATCACCTCGGCGGGCTGGCAACCGGCGAGCGCGAGGTCGCCACCTTGAAGCGCGCGGTCTGCACCACGGCGCTCGATGTCCGCGACCACGGCCTCGAGCGCCGTCAGGTTGCCGTGAATGTCTGAGACTACGGCGAGAGGCAAGGTTGTCGAAAGGGCCGAATCCGACGACCAGCGTAGTCGTCCGGCTCAGCTCAGGCGCTGTCGCTCCGCGCCAAGCGCAGAAGCCCAATCTATGCCGCTTGCTTTCTAAGCCGTGGCAGCGCCTGGCTTCCAGACGATGGGTTAAGACAACGGGGACGGGGCCGTCAGTTTGCAACTCGGCGGAGTTGAGCTTCTGATCTTGAACCGCGATTGACCGCAGCCCATTCCGTCTGTCCTGGGCTATGACGCATCGTTGCGTCGGGACTCCCTATCTCGGACTCCGAAGGATCTTGTGCGGTCGGCTGGGCGTTCGAGAATTCGTCGCGCTCGCGCCCCGTAGCCAGATCGCGAGCTGAAATCCGGTCCAGCGCGGTGCGAGCGGCAGGTCGCAAGCCTGCAGCTGGGCCCGCGAAGTAAGCCACGGTAACATACCGGCATTATATGTAGTGAGCCCTGGACCTCGTGCGCCCCGCACTCCCATCCTCGATCCACTTCGGACCACAGGGGGACCGGACCGGGGGTATGAACAGTTTGATTCGCAAGTCCTTTCGGGTGGGTTGATGGATAGCGTTGCGATCGTGACCGCGTACTACGAGGCATGGGGGGAGGGCAATCTCGACGCGCTAGACCGACTGGTAGCCGCCGATTTCGTAGGTCATGACCCCGCCAGCGGCCCGGACTTCGATCGTGAGGGCTTGAAGCAGCGCTTGGCGGTCTTGCACTCCGTCGTCCCGGGCTTCAGCGTCACCTCCCAGAGCGTCGTCGCGCAGGACGACCTGGTTACGTTCCGGTGGCGGTCCGAGGCGACTATTGGCGGAGAGCCGGTGTCGTGGACCGGCATCACGATCTACCGTATTTGCGACGGCGCGATCGCGGAGTTCTGGAACGAGTGGGACAACCTCCGGTTCCTTGACGCGATTGGCGCCGTCCCAGAGAGCTCACGCCCGGCCGACTGAACCAGGGAACGCCGCCTCACCCGGCCATCCGGCTCCCCCCAGTAGTCGGGTGACCCCGTTCATAATCGTGCTCCTTGTTCAGCAGTAAGAGAGAGCAGCGCCTGGGAAGAGCAGCGAGGCCCATGCTACTCAGTGCCCCAGTAGGTGGGACGGTGCAGTAGTTCCAGCTTGATCCCGTCGGGGTCGTAGAAGAAGACCGCGTAGTAGCCGGGCGTGTAGTCGTATTCACGCGGTTGGCTCTCGATCGTGGCCCCTTGCTCTACTAGCCAGCGCGTGCGTTCGTCGACGACCTCGCGCGAAGGGACATCGAAGCAGACGTGATGCACGCCGATCCCATAACGGTCGTATGGGAGTGCGTGAGCGTCGGACTGCTTCTCCCTCAGGCCAAGCGCAGCAACACCAGGGCCTGCGACCGAGAGGTACCAGATCACCTCCCCGCGCTCTCCGCGCAGCTGCCGCAGTCCGGTCCACCCGATTGGCTCAAGCAGACCGCGGTAAAAGGGCAGACTGCGCTCAATGGAGCTAACGACCAGGTCGACGTGACTGAGCTTCGGCGCCGGCACATGACGACACTACCCGCGCGGCCGACGTGCACGCCGAACCGGTCAGGCCGCCTGTCGGTCGGCGGCGGACTGTCGGGGTCTGCCACCGCCGAGCAGCGCGAGCTGGTCCATTTGGTGGCGCGGCGCAACAACGCACGCTAACATACCGATGTTATGTGTGGCCGCCACGCGGAACTTGCGCGACCACGATCCTCGACTAGATCAACTTCGAAACCGGCGGAGGGCAGCCAGATGCCAATGATCGATCTCACCGTCCCCAAGGGAGCTCTGACTCCTGAGCACACCGACCGTTTGATCCGCGAACTGAGCCGGATCATCATCGAGTGGGAGGGCGCTGAGGAGCTTCCGATGTACCCCTACGCCACTCGCATGTATGTCCACGAGGTCGAGGGCGTCGCCGTTGCCAGCCAACTGCACGATCCCGAAAAGCGCCCCTACTACCGTGTGATTGTCTCCGTACCTGAAGGCACTCTAAGTCAAGGGCGCAAGACCGGGGTCATCAAGGACATGACCGCGGCGATCCTTCATGCAGAGGGAGAAGAACTCGACCCACGCCATCTCGAGCGTGTTTGGGTGATCATTAACGATGTCCCGACTGGCCATTGGGGCTCTGGTGGCCAGCCCCGCGGCGTCCGCGAACTGATCGATCTGTTCGGACTCGATCCGCAAAGCGATCGCTACAAGGAGCTGATGGCCGAGGAGCCGCTGCGCGTCGGGCGGTCTTAGCTCCCAATGAGACCGCGCCCTTTGCTATGGGCGGGTTGGCCCGCTTGCGTCGTTTGCTAGCGGCCTAAAGCGTCGGGTCCCGGCGGCGAAGGGTCGGCTTCTAGGTTGCCGTGTGGCTGCTAATTCCGGTCGCGGGCGAAGATCAGCTTGACGAACTGGCCCTCGGCCAGCGCTTGCGGCGCCTCTTCCCAGTTGGCGACCCGCGTGGTAACCAGTTCGGGATGAAGACGGCCCATGGCGATTAGCTCGAGGACGGCGGGAATCGCTGGGCGGGCATGGGCGCGTCCGGTTCGGAAGTTGATCCCGTTCATGTAGGCCTCGAAAAGGGGCAGCTGGGTCTTGTTGCCAAAGTAGATGCCCGAGCTAGTACAGACGCCGTCGGCGTCAGTTGAGCGGACCGCGAGTGTCAGCCCAGCGGGATCTGCGCTGGCGTCGACAGTAACGGCGAACGGTCCCAATCGACCGTCATCGGGCGGGCTGGTCGTTTCGGCGCCCAGCTGGCTGGCGATCCCAAGCCGACGCTCATCGCGGTCCACGTAAACGACACGCGGCGCGTCGAGGGCGACAGCAATACCGGCGGCGTAAAGGCCAATGCTGCCGGGGCCACCGCCACCGACGACCAGCACCGAGGCCTCCGGGTCATCAGCGAGGTAGGGGGCCACGGTGCGCCAGCCGTCGACGATGTTGTCGCTAACCGACGCCGCTGTTGTCGGCTCGATCTGGTCGGGAAGCGCAACGAGCATCTGTTCGGCATAAGGAACCCGCACTGCGTCCGACAAGAAACCGCCCCAGCGCGAGGCCCACGGCGGTAGGCCATAGGCCGACTGTGAGGGGACCGACTGACAATGCGCCGTTTGTCCTCGCAGGCAGCGACGACACTCGCCGCACGAGATTTGGAACGGGACGCTGACCAGCTGGCCGACGCTGATGCTGTCAACGTCCTGTGCGACCTCGGTCACTTCGGCGACGCACTCGTGACCAAAAGGAAGCGGCCCGCGGAAGAGCCGACCGCGGACGATCGCTGCGTCCAAGTCGCATGTTGCGACCGCCAGCGGTCTGACCAAGGCGTCTCCTTCGCCTGTCAGTGTCGGTTTGGGGACGTCCTCCCATTCGAGCAGGCCCTTGTCGTGAAACGTGAGCTGACGCATCGTCTCAGCCATGCTCGTCTCGGCCCTTGTGAGCTCGTCGCGAAGCGAAATGCCGCATTGTCTTTCTAAGCATACCGATGGTATGCTGAACGACAGGGCCTCGAGTCAGTCATTTGATCCCGGACGGACATCTAGCCCGCAGCTCTGGACCTGCGACGGGCAGCGGGACATGCAGGTGATCGAGGAGTTCGGCGGACCGCGGTTGGGGTTCGCGAAGTCGCCGGCCCTTCAGATCTAGGGCCTGTCAACGGGTGCTAGCGACGCCTCGTTCGGCAATCCGAACTAGGGCTGCACTCTGGAAGACGGGCACGTCACGTTGTCGAGCTATCGGCCGAACGGACTGGGCTGGCGCCGGCCCGCCGATGCTCATCAAGTCGTCTGACATAATGTCGGAACGATCGTCTAAAGCGAGGAATCGCATGGCTGTTCTGAGTCGAAGGGGGGCGCAGGCATCAGCCGCCCGGCGCGCCGGGGCGGAAAGCCGACTGCTATCAGCGACCGAAGTACTCCTGGCCGAGGGCGGTGCCTACGCCGACCTGACGATCGAGCAGATCGCTTCGCGCGCCGGCCTTTCGCGCTCAGCGTTCTATGAATCGTTCCCTGACAAGCGTGAGCTGCTTAAGCGCTTGGCGCAGGGGGCGGCCGAGCCGCTGATCGCCGCAACAGACGCTCTAGCCCGCTTCGGCCGCGATGATGGCGAGGGAGTACGCCCGCTGATGACCGGAGCGTTGTCGCTGGCCCGAGATAACGCTGCTGTCTTCCGAGCGGTGTTTGAAGCCTCGACGTATGACGAGGAGATTGCCGCGTTTTGGCTTGAGATCGGGGGCCGCTTTGCTGACCCGCTCGCCGCTCAGATCCGTGACGGTCAGGGCGCTGGCGCTTTACCTGTTGACCCCCGCGCGGGCGCCGCGGTGTTGGTCGGCGCAGTGGTGCAAGCGCTCTATCACCAGGTATCCGGCGACACCGACCTAAGCGACGACCAGTTGGTCGATGCGCTGACGGCGCTTTGGGAGCGCGCTCTGTTTGGCAGCTCAACGCTCGATCGCACCGGTCAGTCATGATCGCGCCGTCCGCCCCAAGAGAGGGTGCCGTTGGGACCTGTTTGGTCACCGGCGCCTCATCCGGCCTCGGTGCCGAGATCGCCAAACAGCTGGCCCGAAGCGGTCGGGCTGTGACCCTGGTTGCTCGACGCGAAGACCGGCTTCGCTGGCTAGCCGACAGCTTGGCGCAGGATTACAACATCCGGGTTGACGTAGTCGCCTGTGACCTGTCCGAGCCCGAGCAGCGCCGGTACTTGGTTGCCGAGGTCGCCCGCCGCAGGCTCCAGGTCGAGGTGCTGATCAACGACGCTGGCGTCGGGAAGGCTGGCCGCTTTCCAACTCCTGATACGGGGGTTCAACTACAGCTCGTGCGAATGAACATCGAGGCCATGGTTGATCTCTGTGGCGTCTATGTACCGCAGATGGTTGACGGCAAGCAAGGCGCCGTCCTCAACGTGGCCTCGTTGGCCGCCTTTGCCCCGATCCCCCACCAGGCGACCTACGGAGCCACCAAGGCTTTTGTCCTTAACTTCACCGAGGCGCTGCGGGAAGAGCTCAAGGGGACCGGGGTCAGCGTCACCGCGCTATGCCCAGGGCCCATGCGAACAGAGTTCCTCGAGATCGCTGGTCTGGCTGAAAGCGCCGCTCGCGTCCCGGCTCCGCTGTGGCGACTCATTCCGTCCGCCGAGGCGACCGCTCGCGCCGGTGTTCGCGGCATGGAGCGCGGGCACCGGCGCGTCATTCCTGGGGCTGCCAACCGGGCGACCGCGACGCTGTTCCGCCTTCTGCCGCGCGGCCTCCTGCTACCGGCCCTGCGTCACATAGAACCCAGTCGGGCCTCGTCACGGTGATCAACCGGCCCGGAGTCGCACGCCACCTGTGGTTTCCAGGCGCCATAGCGGGAGCCCTCGGCCCACGAAGCATCATGACGACTGCCGGTATGTCGCCCCGGGGGTCACTACACTCGAACAATGGCCACTGCGCAAGCTGAGAGGAAGAGACCCGATTCGGTCGTTGCTAAGGGCCGGCCGGTTGAGACCAAGAAGGCGATCCAGGCCCGCGAGACCCAGCGCCTCCTTCTCGATGTCGGTCGGCGCCTATTCGCTCGTCAGGGCTACGCCGACACCTCGATCGAGGACATCTGCGCGGCAACGCAAATGACCCGGGGCGCGCTTTATCACCATTACCGCGGGAAGGAGGATCTGTTTCGGGCAGTCCTCGAGGACGTTGAGCAGGAGCTCGCGCAGCGCGTAGCGCGCAAGGCTGACGCTGGCTCGGAGACCGCCGATCCCTGGAAGGTCCTTGAGGGCGGCGTTGTTGCCTTTCTCAACGAGAGTTCGGATCCGGTCGTCCAGCAGATTACGGTCATCGATGGCCCGTCAGTGCTGGGCTATCGCACCCTTTGCGACATTGATGAACGCTTCAAGTCCGAAACCCTGCGCCATGTTCTGCGCCGGGCCATCGAGGCCGGGGAAATGGGGGAGCAACCGGTTGAGCCATTGGCCCGGCTGTTGCTGGCGATGCTCAATGAGGCGGCCTTGGCCATTGCCCAAGCCGATAAGCCAAGAGTGGCCAAGCGCGAGGTGACCGCCGCCGTTCTTGACCTGCTCGGCGGCTTGCGGACAACGTCCTGAGGCCCCGACGGCAGCGACCGAGAACTAGGCAGCCTCGGCTAATTGGCGCCGTCCCAAAGACCTCCGGGTCGCGCTGGAGCTGAAACTGCCAATTGGCGGCCAAGCTCAAGGCGTGAAGGACAAACGCCAGTTGACTCGTATCGGCGTCGCTGCGGATCTGAGCTAGCTGCTGAGCCTCCTCGATCGCCGAGCGCAGTGTTCCGGCCCACTCGGCCATGACCTCGGCCAAGCGATCACGAATCGCTCCGGGGCGGCTAGCGAACTCGACCGAAGTCTTGGCGAAGAAGCATCCGCCGGGAAGACCGCGTTTTCGGCATAGGCAAGCCAATGACTGCACAGCGTCCACGCCCGGCCGATTCCGCTTCCGGCACTCGTTGCCTGTTGGACGACCGCGACTGTGAACCGCTTGCGCGCTGCTTCGATCGTCGCTAGCTGAAGCCGCTGTTTCGACCCAAAATGGCCAAAGAGGCCGCTCTTGCTAAAGCCGGTCGCCTCGGCTAGCAAGCCGACAGATAGCCCGCCCAGGCCCTGCACGGAGGCTGTATCGACGGCGGCGGCCAAAATTGCGCTCCGCCTTTGTTCTCCGCGCAGGCGCTGCTCTTCACTCAAAGCCAAATTCACCACCCGCGGTTCAGAAGGAAGTGGCCGAGCCGGTCTGCTCTGAACCAGGCCTCGGCACTTGCAACTTGGCATCGAGGTCGACCATCTCGGCCAGTTTACTCACATACCACCGGTCGGTATCGTTGCTAAGGTTCGACGGCTAGCGAGCAAGGAGGGCTAATGCCGATCTATCAATGCGTCGTACCCGAGGGTGCTGTCTCGCCGGATCAGCGGGCGCAGATGGCCAGCGAGCTGACCAAGATTCACTCGGAGGCGACCGGGGATTCCCCGCAGCTGGTCCAGGCGCTGTTCATGGAGGTTCCCGAGGGGTCGGCGTTCACGGCGGGGGAGCCGTCACGGATGTCGAACATCGCCGGCTATATCCGCGCTGGCCGCAGCCCCGAGGTGCGAGCGCAGTTGTTCGAGCGCATCAACGCAGCTTGGACCGAGATCACGGGCATCCCCGATACCCAGCTCAAGCTGACCTTGCTCGACATCCCCGCATCCTGGATCATGCAAGCTGGGATGATGCTGCCCGAGCCCGGCAACGACGAGGAGTGGCTCGATCGCGTTCGGGCTAAGGCGGAGAGTCTCGAAGGGGCCAGCGTCTAACAGAAGCCGACCCAGGCATTGAGGCAGTCGGCCCATCCCCCAATCACGGCAAGCGCTCGTAGGCGACGAGGGTCAGGAACTCGGGGAAGTCATCCTCCAAGGCAACGCGCTCAAGCACAGCGCGGGTGTCGGCGGGTCGACCCTCCTTCCAGCGCTGTTCGCCAACTTCAGCGCGGATGCGCTCCATCTCCTGGTCAAGGACATCTAGCGCCATGGCGCGATCCATTTGGCGCCCGTCTTCAAGGCGCGCGCTGTGACGGGCCCATTGCCATAGCTGAGCACGGCAGATCTCGGCTGTCGCCGCATCCTCCATCAGGTTGTTGATTTGGGCGGCTCCGCGTCCACTGAGCCAGGACGAGATGTAGCGGAAGGCAACGTTGACGTTGTTGCGCAGCCCGCCCTCGGTGATCGCCCCTGGGGTCCCTTTGGTGTCGAGGAGGTCGGAGCCGGCTACCGAGACTCGCCTTCTGGGCTGGTCATCGATCTGATGCGGGCGGTTGCCGAGGAGGCGCTCGAACTGCTTCTGGGCCACGTCGACGAGGTCCGGATGAGCGACCCAGGTCCCGTCAAAGCCATCCCACGCCTCGCGGGCCTTGTCGCGAGCTACGCCGCCAATCGCCCGTGCGTTGGCCTTCGGGTCACTGCGCGATGGGACCAGTGCGGCCATCCCGCCCATGGCGTGCGCCCCGCGTCGATGGCATGTGTCGACCAGCAGCCTGGTGTAGGCGCGCATGAACGGGACGGTCATCGTCACCTGATCACGATCGGGCAAGACAAAGTCCGGTCGATCGCGAAAGCACTTGATCATCGAGAAGATGTAGTCCCACCGTCCAGCATTGAGGCCCAGCGAGTGATCGCGCAACTCAAAGAGGATCTCGTCCATCTGGAACGCCGCGGGCAGAGTTTCGACCAGCGCCGTAGCTCGGATCGTTCCTCTGTCGAGCTCAAACGCCTCCTCGGTGAACTCGAAGACCTGATCCCACACTCGTGCCTCGAGGTGGTGCTCGAGCTTGGGCAGGTAGAGGTAGATACCTCGCCCGCGTTTGACGAGCCGGGGTCCGCAATGGAAGGCAAAGAGGCCAAAATCCAGCAGCGAGCCTGAGATCGGCTCGCTATCGATCCGTACGTGCCGGTCGACCAGATGCCAGCCTCGCGGCCGGGCCAACAGGGTCGCGAGGTCATCGCCGAGTTCATAGAAACGACCGTTGGGGTCACGATGCGTGATTCGACCCTCGACCGCGTCGACCAGATTGGCTTGACCATTGACGAGATTCGACCAGGTCGGAGCGGTCGCGTCTTCGAAGTCGGCCATGAAGCCGCGGGCACCGCTGTTGAGCGCGTTGATGATCAACTTGCGTTCGGGAGGGCCGGTGATCTCGACCCGACGATCGAGGTAATCGCCGGGAGGCGAAGCCACACGCCAGTCGCCTTCCCGCGTCTCCCGGGTCTCGCTAAGGAAATCGAGCGAAGCACCTTGGGACAACGCAGTGGCTCGCTCGCGCCGAGCAGCCAGCAGCTCCTGACGCTGGGGCTCAAAGCGTCTGTGTAGCTGGGAAAGAAAGCTGAGTGCCGGCGCGGAGAGAATCCGCTCCTCCGGTTCCATGGCGCGCGCTGCGCACGACAACTCGAGGTCTGACCGCGACATCAACCAGCGCGAGCGTTCTGGCGGCGGCTCAGCGAGGAGCCGAGGGCGGTCGCAGAGCGCGGACACATACCATCGGTATGATAAACGACGCAACGGAATGATCGCCACGGCAACCTAAGGAGTCGTCCCATGACCGTCTATGCCCTCGAGTCGATGACTACGCCTGAAGTCCAAGACCAGATCGAGAGCGGGCGAGACCTGATCGTCGTTCCGTTCGGGGCAATCGAGCAGCATGGTCCCCACCTGCCGATCGGCACGGACGCCATTCTCGGGGATGAGATCGGCTATCGGACTGCGGACCGCCTCGATGCCTTCTTGGCCCCGACGGTACGAGTCGGTTGCTCGCCCCATCACATGGCCTTTGCCGGCACGGTGACCGTCCAAGCCGAGACTTTGACCCGGATCGCCATTGAGATCTCAGAATCGCTAGCGCAGCACGGCTTTAAGCGCATCTTTCTCCTGCCGACCCATTTCGGCAATTTCGCCTCCCTGGCTGCGGCGGCCGCGGAGCTCGAAAAGCGCGACCTCAACGGGACCGCGGTGGTCAGCCCAAGTGACTATTTCGCGCAGGTGCTCGAGGGGGCAACGCTAGGAATCTCGGCTGAGCTTGGAATTGCCCCGGGCGAGAGCGGCGCCCATTGCGGTGAGTGGGAGACGTCGGTGATGCTTGTCCTAAGACCTGACCTGGTCCATATGGACCGAGCTGAGCCGGGCTATACCGGTGATCTCCAACAGGGCTTGGCCAAGGTCTTTAGCGAGGGCACGGATGCCATCGCCAGCAACGGAGTGATCGGCGATCCGACGCGAGCCTCGGCTGATCACGGTGAGCGATACATCGCGCGGCTAGTTGAGATTGGCGTAGAGGCGGTGCAGCAGGCCCAGCTCGCCTAGCTCGCCAATAGCATTCCTGCGACCGGCCGCAGCCGACCCTTTGCAGCCAGAATCGGTCGGCCTCAGACCGGCGTCGCTGGGTCGGGAAGGCGTATCGCGCTCAGGGGCACATCGATCTGTTCGGCCAAGGTGGCTAGATCGAAGTAGGCCTGCTCGCTGGCGATCTGACCGTCTCGCAGGCTGATGACAAAGACCACTGGGACGTCAAAGGTCCGTCCGGGTGCGTTGGCGCCCATGAATTCTCCGGCGTTGGTCCCTCGCATCCGACCCCATAGGGCCATGGTGTCCTCGCCGATCGCCTGTCCATCGACGCTTCCTGACCAATTGGGGAAAGCGGTAAAGAAACCGGCAAAGAACTCGGCCACATTGCTCTTGCCCTCGACGCGTACTCCTCCGGTGCCCATGTTCTCGTATACGCAATCCTCGCAGCAGAACTCAAGTGCGCGCTCGACGTCATGGGCATTTTTGGCCGCTGCATAGCCATTGACGACTGCTTCGATTTCCTGGGAGTTCATTGGCGTTCCTTTCGTTGGCGATCCGGCCGGCTCGTGGCCTCTTGGCGACGCGCCGCGCACGCGGCACTAACCTACCAACCATCGGTATGTTAACGTGTCCACCACGACGATCCGGGCCTGATCTGCGACCGAGAGGAGCTGCAAATGTCGGATGCCGAGCGCTTTATGGAGAAGTTCACTGCCATTTGGGCCGCGCCTGACCCGGATCGCTTCACTGAGCTCTTCCATGCCGAGGGCAAGCTGCTCCACCCGGGAATGGAACAACCGATTTCAGCGGAGGAGATTCCCGACTACATCCGCGGAATCAAGGCCGCTTTGCCCGATGTCAGTTTGGCCGTCGAGCGCTGGCTGGCAGGCGAGGACTTCGTGCTAATTGAGTGGGTAATGGGCGGCACTCTGTTCGGCCGGGATGTTCGTTGGGCAGGTGCCGACCGCTTCACGCTGCGTGGCGACCGCGCGACCGACGGTGTCGCCTACTTCGACAGCCTGCCGCTTTGGTCGCTCGTTGATCGGAGCATGGCCCGCGAGTCCTCGCTCGAGGAAGCGGTCGCGGCTCTGACCCCGACCTCCTAGGCGTGGGGTAGGCCGGCAGGCTGCCGGCGACGCGACGTGGTGGGCACGAATTCGGCCCCTGAAGGGCGGTGAGGCCGCGTCTCGCGCGTGGAATGAAAAGTGGAACGGCGCTGGAAAATCCTCCTTCTCGTCTCGGTCGGCAACGCGATGTCGTTTCTCGATCTGTTCATCGTCAATATCGCCTTTCCCGACGTTGCCCGCGACTTCCCCAATGAAAGCCTGGCGACGCTGTCGTGGATCCTCAACACCTACACGATCCTCTTGGCCGCGCTGTTGGTCCCGGCGGGAAGATGGGCTGACCTAGTCGGTCGGAAACGGGTCTTCTTGGCGGGGCTCAGCGTCTTTGTTCTGGCCTCGACCGGATGTGCGGTGGCCCCATCGGTTGGATTCCTGATCGGGGCCCGGGCGGTTCAGGCAACGGGGGCGGCGATGATGATCCCGAGCTCGCTGGGCCTTTGTCTGCCCGAATTCCCACTCAACCAGCGCACTACAGCAGTTGGTGCCTGGGCGGCGGTCGGAAGTGTCGCAGCGGCCGCAGGGCCGCCTCTCGGGGGGGTGCTGGTTCAAGCAAGCTGGCGGTGGGTCTTTCTGGTCAACCTTCCGATCGGCATCGTCCTCGCTCTGATCGCGGCCAGGGTCTTGTCGGAGAGCAAGGATCCAACCGGCGGCAAGCGTCCGGACGTAATCGGCGCTGCTTGTTTGGCCCTCGGCGTAGGTGCTTTGGTCTTGGCGATCATCGAAGGACCGCACTGGGGCTGGGCCAGTGCCCGGGTCATTGCCGGCTTTGCGACGGCTGCGGTGCTCTTGCCGTTGGTCATCGCCCGCTCAGCCCGACACGCAGCTCCGGTTGTCGACCTGAGCATTCTCCGGGCGCCGTCGTTCTCGGTTGCCAGCACGGCGATCGTCTTCTTCTTCGCCGGATTCGCCGCCTTTCTCCTGAGCAGCGTTCTCTATCTGACGGAGATCTGGCACTACTCGATTCTTAGCGCCGGATTGGCCTTGGCCCCGGGCCCACTCTTGGCTGGGGTTTCGGCTGCGGCGGCTGGTCGGCTCAGTGACCGAATCGGCCGCCGCTTGGTCGGCATTGTTGGCGCGCTGCTCTTTGCCGTCGGCGCAGTCTGGCTCGTCTGGCAAGTGGGGGCCAGGCCTGACTACCTGGCCGAGTTTTTCCCGAGCCTGATCCTGACTGGCGTTGGTGGTGGCCTTGCTTCGCCGGCGATCATCACCGCAGCGATCTACTCGGTCCCTGCGGCGCGGATCGCCACAGGGGCTGCGGTCGCAGTAATGCTGCGACAGATCGGTGGCGCGCTCGGTGTCGCGGTCTTGATTGCCATCCTGGGCAGCGGCGTTACAACCTTGACCCTCTCCGGCTTCGATCAGACCTGGGAGTTCATTGCCGTGTGCGGCTTCGCTACCGCCGTGGTCTGCCTGCGCCTGCGCCGAACTCCGGTGGGTGCGAGCGTGGAAGACCACAATGGGTCGGCACTGCTTACGCCAATCGAGCCGCGTTTCGATCGGAGCACCTTGTGAGCGCCAGGGAATCAGCCGGCAGTGCTCAGGGCACGATCACCGGCGTCGAGCTGATGCGGGAATTCATCAAGCACTCGCCGTTCGCTGCTCGCCTGAAACTGACCCTGCTCGAGCTGGAGCCCGAGCGGGCGCTGGTCGCCCTTCCGTTCGAGCAATCGCTAGTAACCGTTGCTGACGTGGTCCATGGCGGGGCGATCAGCACCTTGATCGATGTCGCCGCCACCCTGGCCTCTTGGTCGGCGGCCGATATCACTGGGTCCCCACAGGGGGCGACGATCAGCCTGTCGGTCGACTTTCTACGCGCCGCCCACTCAGAAACCGTTCAGGCCGAGGCCCGTGTTTTGCGCCGCGGTCGGACCATCTGTTACAGCGACGTTGATGTTGTCGGTGCCAGCGGCCAAGCGCTGGCAAAAGGCATCGTCGCCTACAAACTCGGGTGAGCGCGAGCGCCTGCCGTGTGGCCGATCCGCAAGCCAATTACCCGCCAAGGAGGTAGCCGATGCCAATGATCGACCTGACCATTCCCGCAGGCGCCCTCAGCCCACAGGCGACTGCCGCGTTGATGGAACGGTTGAGCACAACCTTGATCAACTGGGAGGGGGCGCCAGACAACGAGCGAACCCGCTCCGTTACTTGGGGCTTTGTCCACGAGATCCCCAGTCAGCAGTTCTTCGTTGGCGGCCGGGCGCTCAGTGGCCGACCCTACTACCGGGTCGACCTGACCGTCCCCGACAAGACCCTCCTGCACGACAACGACGAGCGTAAGACCGGCCTGATCCGCACAGTGACCGAGGCCGTTCTGGCGGCCGATGAGGCCGAGCCGAGCGCCGAGAGCGCATCGCGGGTCTGGTGTCTGATTCATGAGATCCCCGATGGCAGCTGGGGCGCCTTCGCTGCGCAGTTCACGATGCGTCGAATCCTCGAGTACATCGGCCACACGCCTGTCGCTCGCAGCCAAGTTCACGAGGTGCCTCCGCCCGAGCCAACGACCGGTTGACGGTCCCGGCCGTGAACGAGCCCAAGCTTGAGATGAGCCGAACGAGCGCCGCGTCCGCGAACCACGATCTGTTGGGGGCGATGCAGCAGGCCGCGGCCGACGGTCTAGTGGGAGCGCTTGGAATCAAGGTATTCCAGGCCAAGCACGGGCACCTTGCTGCTCGCCTTGAGCTCGATGATGAGCACCTGGGGCCCCACGGATTTACCCACGCCGGCACCGTCGTGGCCCTGGCTGACAGCTGCGCCGGACTGGGTTGTATGGCAAGCCTGCCTGGGCACGCGCGGGGCTTCATGACGCTCGAGCTGAAGTCGAACTTCCTGCCCTCGGCCAAAGCCGGCGAGACGCTGGCCTGTCATGCCGAGCTGGAGCACGGCGGGCGAACGACGCAGGTCTGGAACGCCACCGTCAGGCGGGAATACGACTGCGCTCCCGTAGCCCTGTTTCGCTGTACCCAGATTCTGCTCACCGAACTTCGACCGGCCAGCTTCGCCGCTAGTGGTCCGCTCTCCACAAATCAGTGAAACCCATACGTCGCCGAGTCAATGATGATCGAGATATCTGAGCGGACGACGCCGATGGGAGACGTGCGGATCGCTGTTCGCGAAAAGCGACTGGTCGGTCTCGCCTTCGTCGAGGGATGGCTGCGGGTCGACCAGCACCTGCTCAGGAGGTTCCCGGACGACGACTTTTGCGAGCCTGACGCTGTCAGCGAAGCAGCCGAGCTACTTGACGCCTACATGGCCGGGGAGCTGGAGGCCCTGGACCGCCTGGCGATTGACACCGGCGGGACCTCCTTCCAGCGCCGTATTTGGTCGGCGATCAGAACCGTAGCCCCCTGTCAGACACTGTCCTACGCAGAGCTGGCTCGAACCGCCGGAGCGCCGAAGGCGGCTCGTGCCGCCGGGAGCGCATGTGGCGCCAACCCGATTTGGGTAGTCATTCCATGCCATCGGATCGTCAGCGGCGACGGCGGGCTTGGCCACTACGGAGGCGGCCTCGAACGCAAGCGGTGGTTGCTAGACCACGAGCGCCAGCACGCTAGGGGGCCAGCGCCGACGGATGTGATTGACGCGAAGGCGAACGGCAGGAGCACCAGCGATGGGTCGGGGTCGAGTTGAATCTGGCGAGCAACTTGAGCGTCACCGTGCGCGCGGACGGCGACCGGATAGCGATCAAGCTCGACTCTTTTGAGTTGAGCTATCAGCAGCTTGAAGAGGTAACGGAACGGGTCAGCCGGCTGCTCATAGAGCGCGGGGTTTCTCCTGGCGATCGGGTCGGGGTGATGCTGCCGAACGTTCCCTACTTTGCTGCCTGCTACTACGCAGCCCTTCGAATCGGCGCCGTTGTTGTGCCGATGAACGTCCTGCTCAAGAGGCGCGAGGTGGCCTTCTACCTAGCCGACTCCGGCGCCTCGTTGCTGGTCGCTTGGCAGGACTTCGCCGAGGCCGCAGAGGCTGGATCTAGCGAAGCGGGGTGTCCCTGCCTCCTCGTCGCCCCTGGCCAATTCGAGAGCACACTCGCCGAGCTTGACCCTCACCCTGAGATCATCTCGCGCGATGACGAGGAGACCGCGGTCATCCTGTACACGTCGGGAACCACCGGTGCGCCTAAGGGCGCCGAGCTCACTCACGGCAATCTGTCCCGCAATGCCGAGCTGGCCGTCAACTTGCTCGCGACCGGCTCCGACGCCGTGACGCTCGGTGCTTTGCCGCTTTTCCACTCCTTCGGACAGACCTGCGGTCTCAACGCCAGCATCCGTGGAGCCGGGTGCCTAACTCTGATTCTGCGCTTCGACGCCGGCAAGGCGTTGGAGATCATCGAACGCGATCGAGTTACCGTCTTTCAGGGCGTGCCGACGATGTACGCGGCCATGCTCAACTATCCCGAGCGCGACCAGTTCGACACCTCTTCGCTTGAGCTCTGCGCCTCGGGAGGAGCGGCGATGCCGGGCGAGGTGATGCGCGGCTTCGAGCAGACCTTCGGCTGCAAGGTTCTCGAGGGCTACGGCCTATCGGAAACCTCGCCGATCGCATCTTTCAATCACCCCGATCGCGAGCGCAAGGCCGGCTCGATCGGGACGCCCGTCGGAGGCGTGGAAATGAAGGTCGTCGACGATGAGGGGCAAGAGGTGGCTGGGGGCGAGGTCGGGGAGATTGTCATCCGCGGCCATAACGTGATGAAGGGCTACTGGCAGCGCCCCGATGCCACCGAGGACGCGATTCGTGACGGTTGGTTCTACACGGGCGACATGGCCCGTGTGGACAGCGATCGCTACTTCTACATTGTCGATCGCAAGAAGGATCTGATCATCCGCGGTGGTTACAACGTCTATCCCCGCGAGATCGAAGAGGTGCTGTACGAGCACCCTGACGTTCGCGAGGCGGCGGTCCTCGGGATCCCGGATGAGACGCTCGGCGAAGAAGTCGGGGCGGCGGTGGTGCTCAAGGATGGCGCCGATTCCGATCCGGCGGCCTTGATCGAGTTCGTAAAGGACCAGGTCGCCGCCTATAAGTACCCGCGTCGAGTGTGGATTCTCGACGAGCTGCCCAAGGGACCGACGGGCAAGATCGTCAAGCGCGAGATCAGGCTGCCGGTCGAAGCCCAGCCCGACTAGGGCCGCCTGGGGCTCTGTCTTTGCGGCCGGTTGCTTTCCTGCGCGATTAGGTGCTGTTGGCTTGCGGCGGCGGAAAGCTGTCTCGACCAGCGGCCTCGATATCGATCTCGGGCAACAGGCGATCCAGCCACTCCGGCAGCCACCAGTTCCAACGTCCCATCAGCTGCATCGCCGCCGGGACCAAGATCAGCCGGACCAGGGTTGCGTCCAATGCGACAGCGACGGCCAGCCCGAGGCCGATCTGCCTGATCTGGGGGACACCGGTGAGGACGAAGACGGTGAAGACCGCAGTCATGATCAAGGCCGCCGAGGAGATGGTCGCCGCACTGGTCGAAAGGCCCTCGGCGACAGCCCGACGATTGTCGCCGTGCGCCAGGTAGCGCTCGCGAATCCGCGACAGCAGGAAGACCTCGTAATCCATTGATAGGCCGAAGATGACGGCCAAGATCAATGGGGGATTGACGGTGTCGATGGCCCCGAGGCGCTCGAAGCCCAGGAAACCATCCAGCCATCCCCATTGGAAGACGGCGACGAGGACACCGTAGGCGGCGCCGACGGTGAATAGGTTCATCAGGATCGCCTTCAGCGGCAGGAAGATCGAGCGCAACATCAGCATCAGCATCAGGAACGAGAAAGCCAGGATGAAGACGATGACCCGCCACATCGAGCCGGCGATTTGGGCCCGGAAATCCTTGATGCCGGCCGCCGTGCCGCCGATACTGATCGTCGCCCTTCCGGCAAGACGGGTGCCGGGGGCGCTCGCGTTTCGCAGCCGATCGATTAGTTGGGTGACCCTCTTGGATTCGCTCGAGTCGCGGGTGGTGGCGTTGATCAGGACGCTGTTCGGTCCTGGAATTGGAGCAGCGACCTCGCGGATTTGCGGATAGCGCCGCAAGCGTTCCTCAATCCTGGTAACCGTCCGCTGATCCTGACGAGCTGTTTCGCCGGACCTGGGAAAGGCGACCAGGACTTGGAGCGGGTCGACGCCGCCACCGGACAGCTCGGAGGCAAGGCGAGTACCGGTGCGGACGTCGGCATCGTGTGGGAACTGGGAGACCGCCGAATTGCCGAGCCTGATCGACAAGACCGGCGCGGCCAGTACTGCAACGACACTGACCACGCCGGCAATCGACAGCCAGGGCCGGGCCATGACCCGGGCGGTCCAGCGTTCCCAAAACCCCAGCTTTGGCTGCGACGCCAGCACGTTTCGACGCGGGGTGCAGGCCTTACGCAGGAAGCGAGTGACCTTGCCGGGAAACCCAATCCGCGTAACTCGTTGGCCGAAGACGGCGATCAGGGCTGGAAGCAGGGTGGTGGCCGCCAGGACTGAGACAGCGACGACGATCATTGCCCCAAGAGCCATCGACCGCAGCGTCTGATTGTGGACGGTCCACAAGCTGGCCAGCGAGATGACAACAGCGAGCCCGGAAAAAGCAACGGCAACGCCCGAGGTCTGCAACGAATTGGCACGGGCGTGCTCGGCAGGTCGGCCGGCTCTGATCTCCTCGCGATACCGAGCGAGGATGAACAAGGAGTAGTCGACGGCCACGCCGATGCCAACCAACGAAGCCAGGTTGGTGACGAAGAGCGACGTGGTCATCTCAAGAGAAACGAAATAGATCAGCGCGCCGGTGATGCTCACGCTGACAAAGGCCAGAGCAAGCGGCAAGGCGGCGGCGGCCAAGGAGCCGAAGACGGCAAGCAGGATCACAGCCACGATTGGCAGGCCGATCACCTCAGCCTTGGCGAGATCTTGTTTGGAGAGTTCTTGTAAGGCGGCAAAGAGCGCAGGCTCCCCGACCAGGTAGGTAGTGACTCCGTCGACTGCGGTGCCTGGGTCTAAGCGCTTACGCAAGTCAGCGGCGACATCAACAATGCGGTCGGGTGGTTCGCTACTTGGGATCCGCAGCAGGGCCAGACCACGCTGCTCGAGGCCCTTCCTGGCACGCCTGGCCATCGAGGCACTGAGAGTTAGATGGCCGACCGCCGCTACATCGCTTTGCAGTCTTGCCACGGCCGCTGTGCGCTCGTCGCGGCGCGAGCCCGGCGAGGCCCGCAGAACGACCAGAACGCCGCTGGTTCGCCCAGAAAAGTCGTTGCTGATCGCATCGCCGACCAGAGTTGCCTGGCTGCCGGGCACATCGAATCCACCGCCGGTTAGGTGATCAGTTTGGTGGCTGGCGATCGGAAGGGCCAGGGCGACAACTGAGAGCCAGATAGCGATGATCCATCGACGCCGGCGACCGAGCAAACCGGCCAACGCGTTGACGCGGGTTTGCATCGCCGACTCTCAGCGTTGATCGGCCGAGCGATCGCGGGCTTGGCGCCAAGCGTTGAGCAGGGCCGTCTCGTCGGCCAGCCCATCACCTTGGGCGTCGTTGACGAACCCCTCCATGGTCTCAAGAGCTCGCGGCGCCGAGGAGGTGGCAAGGAAGGCCACACTTTCGAACGCCAGGTCGGCACGAAGCCGTCGGTAGGAACCCTGGCCATAGACCGCCTGCTTGATCGATCGAACCGTCGCCGGCGCCCGACGCGCCAATCGTGCCGCTGTTGCCTGGGCCTCATCGATCAGGCGCTCGACTGGGACGACCCGACTAACAAGCCCGATCTCCGCGGCCGCCTTGGGAGGAAACCAGGAGCACTCGAGGAGCAGTTCGATCGTTCGTGCGTCGCCGATTGTGCGAGCCATACGCCTCACGGGACCGACCGGAAAGAAATCGAGGACAGGCTCGGGAAGCCCAAACGGGTGATCGCTGTCAGCCAACAGACGCACGTCACACGCCATAGCGATCGAGAAGCCAGCTCCGAACGCCAGGCCGTCTATCGCCGCCACGAATGCCTTGTTGGAACTGAGCATCCGCTCGTAAATCCGTTCGAGACGGCGAAGCGTGACCAGGCCTCCGGCCGGTGTGCGACGCAGGCCTTGCTCGATGCCAGGGATCCGGCAGAGGACCCTGACCAGGCCCATCAAGGCGCGAGCGCGGCGCTGGGATGGCCTCAGGCCGTACCGGCGCGCGGTCTGGGCCTCGGCGAGGATCTCGGCGACGTCGAAATGCGTGAACCACTGGCCGTCGGGACGGCCGGCCAGCACGACCGCGCCGACTGACTCGTCCGTCTCTAGTCGACGCAGGAACTCGTCGAGGGCGTCGACTACTTCAGCGTCGACGTAGTTGTGGGGTGGATGGTTGAACCAGACGGTCAACACTCGTTCCGATTGAGAGCTGGACAGGATCGGTCGGACAGGGCGCTTCTGGCCGTCAGCCGACTCGACTCGGGTGGCTGGCGGATCGCTCACAGCCGACGTAGGAGTCGCTCGATCACCTCGGCTCCGAACTCCAAGGCGTCAACCGGTATCCGTTCATTGGGCCCGTGAATCAACTCGGACGGATCGAAATCCTCCGGAAAGCGCATCGGCAAGTAACCGTAGTTCTGAATTCCCAGCTGGGCTAGAAGTCGACCATCCGTAGTTCCGGGAAGTAGCAGCGGGACTGGGATGGCTTCGGGGTCGAGCCCGCGAATTGCTTCACCGAGGGGCTCAAACAGGCCCATGTCGGGGTCTGCAGGGGCGCCCTCGTGAACGTCGATCAGCTCGACCTCGATCGCATCGCCGCAGAGGGCCCGAACCTCGGCCACTAGGACTTCGGGATCCAGCCCAGGCAGAACTCGGCCGTCGAGTTCGAGCTCGACGGTCTCGGGTATGGCGTCGCTGCGCCGAGCGCCGTCGACCGTGGCGGGACTGACCGTGTTGTGCAGCATGACGTCGAAGAGCCACAGCTCGTCGCCCACCCGATCGAGGAGGAAGTCGGTCAGCCGGGGGCGGGCCAGGCCCTGCAGGATCAGTCGAGCTGGTAGGGGCAGACGCGCGCCGAAGCCCGCTAGCACTTGGCGCGCCAGCGGCGTGACATGGACCGGTAGCCGCCGCCTGTCGAGCCGCTTCAAGACCGAGCCGAGCTCGGCCATCGCACCCCCGCGCACGGGGACCGAGGCGTGTCCGCCGTGGCCATGGGTCCGCAGCTTGAGCGTGCACCAGCGCTTCTCGCTGACTCCGATTGGGTAGAAGCGGCGCCCTGAGGAGTTGAAGGAAAACCCGCCGAATTCACCAATCGAGTAACGCACCCCCTCCAAGAGCGCCGGGTGATGCTCGATCACATACTTGGCGCCAACGCCGCTGCCGCATTCCTGGTCGCTGAAGGCTGCGAAGACAATGTCTCCGGCGGGCGCAAGACCCGCGTCCTGAATCCGTAGCAGGGCGCTGACCATCATCGCCACGCCGCCCTTCATGTCGAGTGTGCCTCGGCCCCACAAGACCCCGTCGATGATCTCCCCGGCAAACGGGGGGTGTTTCCAGATCTGTCCATCTGTCGGCACTACGTCGACGTGCCCATGCATCAGAAAGGCGGGAGCCTGACCGCGGCCTCGAACTCGAGCGACAAGATTCGGTCGCTCCTCGATCGCTCCGACGACCGTCGTTTCAATCCCGGCCTCGTTCAGCACCTCCTCGAGAAACTGGATGCACTGGCCCTCACCACCGGGCGGATTGACGGACTCAAAGCGGACCAGGCTCTGAGTCAACTCAATGGTCCCGGGCAGGGTCTGCGAAGTTGCGGTGCTCGTGCTCATTGGGCCCGGGAATGAGGCTGGGGACAAGCGGACCCCTGCAATGAGGGGCTCTCTGAGCGGGTGGGCTCAGAAACGAAGCTGGGCTGGTTCTGTCGCGGGTCGCGGTGTTGCATAGAAAGCGAGCGCTCGCTATCTTACTTGAGTCTACGCGAATAGCTCGAAGGAGATGGCCATGACCCAGAATGAGATGACAGCCAAGACCGAAGACGACGCGGCAGCGGAGCGTTTCGTCGCCGAATTCGGCGCTGCTTGGGCAGCATGGGATGCAGCTGCATTCAGCAAGCTCTGGGATCCGCAGGGGGTCCTCCACACCCCGGTGGCCAATGCACCCGTCCCGGCCGACAAACACGAGGCGATGATTGCTCTCGAGAAGCAGATGCTTCCCGATTTCAAGTGGCGTGCTGACCACTGGGCCCGAAACGGCGACGTCGTCTTCATTGCCTGGACGTGCACGGCTACGATCAACGAGCGGAAGGTCGAGTGGAGCGGAACCGACATCTTCGTCATGCGCGACGGCAAGATCGTCGAGGAGGTCGTCCATCAAGACACGCTGCCCCTGTGGGCCGCACTTGATCCCTCCATGGCTAGGGAGCCGGTGATCGACGTCAGCAGCTTGGAACCCGTTCCGGCTTAGGCGCTCGGCCCTCTCTTGCTGTTCGGTCTCGAGCCACCACACGCTGATGACCAGGCTGCTAAATCACAGCCTCGATTCGCGGCAGCACCAGGACGGAGCCCGTAGCGGGGTCAGGTGGAGTGACTAGCTCAGCGAAACGGTTTTGCGTTTATGGCGCCGCTGGCTACACCGGCCGCCTAATCACAGCCGAGCTAGTGCACAGACAGCAGCAGGTCGTCGTTTCCGGGCGAGACGGTGGCGCGCTGGAAGATGTGGCGGCGGAGAACAATGGCGCGGTGGCTGTTCAAGCCTGTTCGATTGACGATCGCCCTGCCCTCGTTCGGCTGCTTGCCGACTGCGACGCCGTGATCAATTGCGCCGGCCCGTTCGCCGTCGGTGGCGAGCCAGTCGTCGAGGCGGCGATCCAGGCCGGCTGCCACTACACGGATATCAGTGCCGAGCAGCGCTTCCTCAGACAGCTCTTCGAGCGCCACCGCCAAGCAGCCAGCGACGCTGCCGTCGCTGTTGTTCCGGCCGCCGGCTTCTATTACGCAGTCAGCGACATGCTGGCCAGCGCCGTGGCGAGCCAGTTCACCGAGGCGCCCGAGACCATCACCGTGACCTATGCCATTGACAACTGGCTGATGACCCCAGGCTCTTGGCTAACGGTCCAAGAGTTCCTGAAACCGTCGCAGGTCTTTGCTGAGGGTGAGTGGCGCAGAGCGCCCCTCATGGTCCGAAGCTCGGTCTTCGACTTCGGTCGCTCGCGCGGTCGGCAGCGAGTGCTGGCCTATCCCGGTGGCGAGATTGTCACTGTTCCTCGGCACACAGGCGCGAGGAAGGTCGCTGTGCAGATGACCGCATCAACCTTCGCATCGCCAGCCGCGGCCCGCATCCTTCCGGCCCCGATCGTTGTCGGCTCGCTTGCGGCTCGGGCCGCCCTGAGGATCGCGCGGCGGAGATTGACCGGGCGTCTGCCGGATCGCGTTCACAAGGCCGAAAGGGCTGGGTCGAGCTTTGAGATCGTCGTTGAGGCCACTGATGGGGACGGGGCCCGCCGAGCTACAGCGCAAGGAAGCGACATCTATGGAATAAGCGCGATCACCAGCGCCAATTTGGCGATGACCCTGGCCGACGGAATTGCCGACAGTGGCGTCCTTTCACCGGCGCAGGCGGTCGACGCGCCGAGCTTCCTGGCACAGCTGCGCT
The DNA here is from genome assembly GCA_050697075.1 of Solirubrobacterales bacterium. GTDB lineage: Bacteria > Actinomycetota > Thermoleophilia > Solirubrobacterales > 70-9 > AC-56. Next base: position 27,109 of record JBOGZC010000001.1, read on the forward strand.
TCGACGGCTTCAGCTGTCAGCTCTGAACAAGCGTTCGATCGTCGCCGGGAAGAAACTGCGAGGCACGGCGCTGGGATCGATCAGTTGCTCAAGGGCCAGCCCACGCGCAAGAGCGATCGTCGCAAGCGCGAGTTGCGGCGCTGGCTTCGGCAAAGCTTCCCCTTGCTCCTCCGCCTGAGCCTTGAGACGCTCCGTTAGCGCCTGACGAACCTCCGCCATGCGCGCGGCAAAACGCGGGCGCAATCTGGGATTCCGCAACGCATATGCCCAGAACTCAATGAAGATCAGAAATCTCTCCGGCTGCTCCTCCAAGTAGCTCATCCACGCGGCCGCGCCGTCGCGGGCCGAGCGTTGCAACGCGCCCTCGCCCAGTGAATCTCTGAGCCAGGCCATGTGCTCGTCGAACAGAGCCAGGAAGAGGTCGTCCTTGCTGGCGAAGTTCGAATAGAGGGCTCCGATCGAGTAGCCGGCCTTGCTAGCGATCGCGTCGACCGAGGCACCTTCGAAGCCGCGTTTCGAGAAGACCTCGCTGGCGGCATCCAACAGCCGCCTGCGTGTCCGCGTTCGGCGCTCGGCTTGTGTGAGTGATCCCTTGGCCATCGTGCACGTATAGCAAGCGCTCGCTCTTGCTTCGGAGCTCCTCCACCGCGCCGCTCAATCGTCGCCGAGTGAGGGGGTATCGATCAGGATGCGCCACTGGCCGTCCTCAGAACGGCGCATGACATTTACCGCCTTTCCGCTTGGTCCGCTGGGTCCGCTGGTTCCGTTGGCGCTGGGCGCCACTGTCCAGGCGATGATCACACACGCTGTGTCGCCGGCCTCGAGGACCGCAGGACCTCGACGCTCAGCTCGGTTCCGCTGGCCGCGATCTCGGTCAGGCCGGAGCGGATCGCATCGTGACCCTTGAGGTTCTGGTCCGGGCGAGGCGAGAACGTAGCCTCGGGTTCGTACATCAGTGTTGCGGCATCAATATCCCCGGCACGAACCAGGGAAACCATTAGCTCGGGCACTTGGTCAGGCGACGTCCACCGTCTCACTCCGCTTTCAGTCATTCGCTACTCCTTCCTGGTGCATTGGCTCCAGAGCGTGCTTCTCGGCGAACGCTCGCCGGGTTGCTAACCCCCCATCACGGCCCGCAGAGCAGCCTCGGACGGGCCGGCGTGATCGATTAGTTGTCCGTCGCGCAGCTCGTTGGCGATCTGCTCGATCAACCCAAGTGCAGCAATCAGTAGGTTGGCGCCGACGGTGACCCGGGCGACGCCGAGCCGCGCCAGTTCGGCCAGGCTGGGCATTCCTGGCATCGACATCACGTTCAACGGGATCGGCAGGCTTTCGGCCAGCGCCGCGATGTCTTCGCCGTCCGTTAGCCCAGGTGCAAAAGCGCAGTCGGCTCCGGCGTCGCCGAAGGCGCGTAGGCGCTCCATCGCTTCCTCAAGACGCCGTTCGGGCTCTCCGACACCGCGCCAATAGACGTCGGTGCGGCCGTTGATGAACAGCGGAACGCCCAGCTCGTTGGCAGCCTCGCGTGCCCCGCGGATCAGGTCGGCATGAGCGGTCATATTGACGATCCCGGTGGCCGAGCTTCCGTCGAAGGCGCCGTCCTCGACGTTGACGCCAGCCACGCCGGCATCGATCAGCGCCCGCACCGTCTCGTCGATGCCTCCGGTCGCATCTGTATAGCCGGCCTCGAAGTCGGCGCTGATCGGAACGTCGACTGAGTTGGCGATGCGGGCGACCGCGGCGAGCATCTCCTCAACTGGCATTGCCTGTCCGTCCGAAAACCCGGCCGACCACGCGACTCCAGCACTGGTCGTGGCCAGGGTCGGGAACCCAGCCGCAACCAGAGTTCGCGCGCTGGCCACATCCCAGGCGTTGGCTACGACGAGCAGTTCGCCTGTGCGATGCATGTCGTTCAGCGCCTGAGCCCTAGTGGCTGGAAGCTGGCTCATCTTCCCGCCCACCCCGAGCTCGTGACTGCGGATCTAATTCCGGCTGCAGCGGACGGTCGCCGCAACGGAGCTCGGCGCTCTCTCATTCTGAACTTGGGCTCCTGAGGTCGTGCAGTACGGAAAGCTATGCTAGCGTAGCGAGCGCTCGCTATGTATCTTTGGCGGCCAGGTGAGGCAGGCGGAGCACGGGTGAATCAGAGGAAGAATGAAACCTCGCGTCCAAAGGATCTTCGTTGTTGTTGGCATGGCTACCGCCCTTGTTTTGGGAGCACAAACGGCGACGGCCGAAGCCCACTCGTTCGCCGGCTCGTGTGCGCTGAGCGGTGACGCGACCTGGGATCCGCCACTGAGCTTTGAGCCTGCTTCGCGCGGCTTTACCTATAAGGCGACGGGTCGTTGCCGCGGAGTGCTCGACGGGCGACAGCTTCCTGCCGCCGGGGCGCCGGCGAGCACAAGCGTCCTAGGTACAACGCTAGTCGACGGGTGCGGTTACGGGTTCACGCAGCGCGCCACCGGCGTGCTGCGCGTCGCCCGCCAACGAGCACCCGCAGGGCGCCCGGCGTCGATTTCATTCACGGCGACGATCACCGTCGCTGCAAGCAATGTGTTCGCCGTCTTGCGCGGCGCGAGCCGCGGCAAAGCGCTGGTCCATGGAGCGCCGCAGGCCGATGCCCAAGCGCTAGTGCTGGCGTGTGCCGCGGGCACACTGGCAAGCGTTCCGCTGCCGACCCAACTGAGCACAGTACGGCCGCTGGTCGGCTAGTAGGCATTGAAGGCGATCCTGGTCGATAGTTTCGGTGGTCCGGAGTCATTGCGGCTACGTGACGTGCCAACACCGCGGCCTGTCGATGGGGAGCTGCTGGTCCAGGTATCGGCCGCCGGGATCAACTTTGCCGATCTGCTCCAGGTTGAGGACACCTACCTGGCACCCACCAGCCTGCCCTTTGTTCCCGGTGTTGAGGTGGTTGGCCAGACGGCAGATCAGCGGCGAGTGGCAGCGATCGTGCCTTCGGGCGGTTACGCCGAACAGGCCGTCGTCGCTTCGCCAATGGCCGTTGAGGTGCCCGAGACGGTCTCCGACGAGCAGGCTCTCGGAGTGCTCGTTCAGGGCGTGACGGCCTGGCACCTGCTTAGGACAAGTGCTGCGATGCGAGAAGGCGAGAGCGTGGTCGTCCATGCCGCTGGGGGCGGCGTCGGGACCCAGGCCATTCAGTTGGCCAGGCGCTGGGGTGCTGGACGAGTGATTGCTGCGGCGTCGACCGATGAGAAACGCAATCTCGCGCTTGAGCTTGGCGCTGATGCGGCCATTGACTCGAGGGCCCCAAACCTAACCGAGGCCCTTGAGGAGGCCAATCTTGGGCGCCGGGTGGACATCGTCCTCGAGAGCAGCGGCGGCCGGGTCTTGGATGCCAGCGTCGAGGCGCTCGCTCCGTTCGGGCGTCTGATCACTTACGGCTATGCCAACGGCTTGGCGGCGCAGAGCCTCGAGCCGATCGGGCTTCTGCGGCGAAGTAGAGGAGTCGTCGGCTTTTGGTTGGCCCACTGCTTCAGGCGCCCAGAGATGCTCACCGAGCCGATCAGAAAGTTGCTGTCGATGATTGGCGAGGGCTCGTTGCGGGTTGTAAGTGGTGGTCGTTACTCGTTGGCTGAGGCTCGCCAGGCCCATCTCGATCTACGGGGACGCGCGACCAGCGGCAAGTTGGTTCTCACCGCCAATGGCGCCGCGCCGAACTGATGAGCGCCTGCTGCGCCGCTAACGGGCACTGGTGGTACCGGCCGCGACCGAAGCGGGTGAGCGGCGAGCGTACCCCGGTCGAGGGGCGGCCGCTCGAGAATCTGCCGACTGACCCTGACTATCCGGCGATTCCCGAGCGCGCCCTGGGCTGGCTCAAGTATCTGCATTGGAAGGCCAACCTCGCCGACGACTGGAGTAAGGGCGGCCAGCCGAACGAGGTCTGGGACAACTACTCGACGCCACCAACTCTCTCTTGGCATCGCTTTGACCTGATCGACTCCTGCTACGCGTTAGCGGCGCTGGCTGAGATCACGCCGGCCTGGCGCGAGCTCTACGTGACGATCTTCGACCAGCTCCTGCAGCGCTACAGCGCCTATTGGGCGGCAATCGACTGGTTGGAACAAATCGGCCATGACCCCGATCGCGCCAAGTACCCAATCTCATGGCGGGGTGTCCTGGTCCCGGAGGCTCACTGGGGTCGCTATGACGCGCCTGGTTGGACGGCCAACGGCGTCGAGCCCTGGGGCCTACAGCTGGACCCGATCGGAGCCAATGGCAACCTCTTCTACAAGGGCTGGTTCGACCTGATGCTCGGTCTTCGTCGCTCGATCGGGGGTGATGACCGCTGGAACGAGGCCTTTGAGGTGGTCGGTGACGGCGAGAACACCTTCACCTATACGCACCGTCAGGTGAATGAGGTTCTGGAGGGCCAGTGGGGCAATCGCCCCGAGGGCGTTCACTGTGAGAACACCAAGATTTGGCCCTTTTGCCTCAGCGCTGCCGCCCTCGGCCTACAGCTCCATGACCTCCATTACCAATCAGAGAGCCATTGGGTCTTCGACCAGTGGTGGCAGGTCATGGAGCAGCGCTACACGGTCCGGAATCGAGAAGGGCGGCCGAGCAAAGTGGCCCTGTACTACGACCCGCTGGTCGACGAGCTGCTCTGGGCCGCTCCGACGGCCAACCTGGGCTTGGCCTTCTACCTGGCTCCGCAGCGGCGAGAGATGGCCGAACAGCTCTTTCGCGGCATTGCCGACCAGGCTGGCTGGAGTGACGCAGATAGGCCGGTTCAGAATGACCCGGATCCACACTTCATTCCGCTCGGCATTGCACTGGCGCGCGAGTTCGGAGACGGCGAGCTGGCTGAGCGTTTGCAGTCGTTTGCCGATGACGAACTCGAGCCGACATGGGATGAGGCTCAGCGCTTCTCGTACGGGTTTGGCCTCGGTGAGCGCTTTCCCCGTGGCCAGCCGAACGGGATCATGGCCCTAGCGCAGCTGCTGCCAGGCGAGCAAGGCTGGTCCAACCTGTTCCGGGTTGCCGATCGGTCCAGGTTCGAACAGCCGACGGTCTGCAACGTCAACTTCCCCGACCTGGGCATCTCGCAGGCCTACTTCGATCCTCACCGTCAGACACTGGCCGTTTCGACCTACGGGCCAACGACCGAGGCAACCAAGCGAACCAGCTTCACGATCGCGGGGGTGCCAAAGGCTGAGAGCTGGCGGGTCGTCCGCGACGGCCGCGCCTACTCCGAGGTCCGAGTTATCGAGAGGGACCGGCTCGAGATCGGCACCGATACCGCCTCGCACAACTTCTTGATCGAGACCGGAAAGGAGGATCGATGAAGAGTCAAGACTGGCACAACTTGGCGGCCCGGCTCCAGGCGGCACTGGGCGTTAAGACTGAGCCGATTGCCATTAGCGTCAGCAACGCAGAAGCCGTTGGGGCTGACGCTCCCAAGGTTCAGGCCGGGTGCATGTTCTGGGACCGGGCCAGTCACGGCGCCTTTTCAACTACCGCTGATGACCACTCTGGCTGCAGTATCGGCAGCTACACCCATGGACTCATCTCGCTCGCGCAGGCGGCCCAAACTGACGACGTCAACGCGCTGCTTGAAACAGGTTGGGTCGAGGGACCGGACCTGGCCAAGACGGCTAGCCTGGCTGATAGGCCTGGGGCTATCGCCTACTCACCGCTGGCCAAGGCAGCTTTCGCACCAGCGGCGGTGCTGGTGCGTCTCGACATGGAAGCGTTGATGATCTTGGCCGATGCCTGTCCCGAGCTCGAGATGGTCGGCAAGCCGCAGTGCCAGATTGTTCCCCTGGCAATCGATGCCGGCCGAGTGGTGGCCAGCTTTGGCTGTGCCGTCAGCAGAACCCGCACCGGAATGAAGCGCGGTGAAACGACCTGCGCTATCCCCGGCGACCAGCTTGCCGACGTTCTGCAGCGCCTGGAAGAAGTCGCGACCGCAGGTGACGCTGCCGCGCGAGTCGCTCAGTTGCCCAGCAGCTGAAGTTTGATCGGTCGCCGCCCGTGTTGGCGCCATATTCGTCAACCACGACATTCTGCTGACCCGAGCCTGCCGCCGCCTAGTTGCAGCCTGCCGTGGGTCCCTTCGCCCGCCGGCGTTCTTGACAGCCCCGCGGTCCATGTGCTTGGATACCGACTGGCGGTATGTATCAGCTCCAGCGGACACTCCTTGCGATCCTCTGCATGGGGGTGGTGGCGACGGGCTGGACGGCCGACCTGGCGCCACGTGCGGAAGCGCATGCAGGTTCGCGCATTGTGGCAGCGACTGGCGATCGAACTGGGGTTCACACGTGGTATGTGCACGCGACCTCGCGGGCAGGGGGCGAGGGCTCGCGGCAGCAGCCTTTTGACTCGTTGGCTGCTGCCCAGACGGCCTCCGGTCGCGGTGACACCATCGTCATTCTGCGAGCGAGAGAGGGCGCGACGCTAGAGGGCGGCATCGCTCTCAAGCGCGGTCAGACGCTGGTCGGTGCCGGCCCCTCGATCAGAGCTCGCCCAGCCAGTGCGTCAGTCCCGCAGATCACCAACACCGAGCCGACCCGCCACTCCGGCGATGCTGTCGTTTTGGCCAACCGCACAACCGTCTCCAATCTGGCCATCGCCGGTTCCTATCGCAGCGGGATCTACGGCGACAACGTCAAGGGCGTCGACGTCCACGGCAATGAAGTCAGCGCTCACAACACCTCCTGCGCGGTCGGCTTCATCGTCCTGCCGTTCACCGTTCCGACCAATGTCCCCGGCGGCAGCATCACCGTCGCCAACGGGTTCTCCAATGGTCGGGCCGGGATCATGCTCGACGAGAGCCACGGTCGGGGGCGGGTCGAGATCTCACGGAACTTCGTCCACGACGCCGAGTGCGGTGATGGGATCGACCTCCGTTTGACCGGCAGTGCCCGCATCAGGGCCGACATCGACCGCAACGTCTTGGCCGATCTCAAGCAGGGGCCACAGTTCGCTTCGCTTCTGGCCATCGGCACCCAGACCAGAGGTCACTCGCGGCTCGCTGCCGATATCGACCACAACCGCCAGCGCAACCTCGGAAGCCCCAAGGCCAACTCCGAGGGCGTCTTCGCCAACCTCAACGGTCGATCACAGCTCCAAGCTCGCGTCAATCACAACACCTACACCAATGTCCACGGCGTCGGGGGCTTCTCCTCGAACGGCATGGAGATGATCACCAGCAGCGGCTCACCACGGGCGCGGATGGTGCTCAGGAACAGCTCCTTTTCCGGCTCCCCCGGCGACATCTTGGTCGAGGGCAATCTGGGCACCAATTCGCGGACGAGCCTGACCCTCAATCATGTCGTCGCGACTCGGTCGACTGGTACGGGCGACACCGGCTTTATCCCATTCAACAACGGCGATTGCCTGGTGACTGGCATCGGCGGCGACAAGGACTCGCTATCGCTGCGGATACGCGATAGCCGTCTCACACACTGCATGAACAACGGAATCACCTTCGCTGGTGGTTTGTTCGCTGGAGGCACTATGCACTTGGCGATCAACCGCAGCCGCGTCACCGATAACCGAGGGGGCAATCTCTTCTTCCGCAACTTCGGTGCGCTGCATAGCCTCTCGGCCAAAATTCAACACTCCGACCTCAGCGGTAGCCAAGGCGATGGGTCCGGTGTGGCCAACGTGGAGTTCGACCAGCAGGGCACTTCACCGGCGACGAGCCTCGATCTGGGCGGCGGCAGGCTCGGCAGTATGGGTCACAACTGCATCGCCGATGGAAGCCTGGATCTGCAATTGCGGAACGTGCACCTAGCTGCCGAGCACGATTGGTGGGGGGCGCCGTCAGGGCCGGCTCCGGCGAAGACCGTGTTGCAGGGCTCGGCAACTCTCGGGTTCGCGCCTCCATTGACCGCCAAGCCGTCCGGCTGTTGAAAGACGGATCCTTCGTGCGCGCACCGTAACGCGCCTGATGAAGGGCGCCCAAGACGGACACCTTGATCTACGATTTGTCTTGCTCGACTGGAGGGCTAGCCGGCGGCACGCCGCGATTCGGCGAGGCGTTGATTCCCAGGAGGGTCCAGACTTGCGCGTGGTCCAGCCGGTCAACAACGAGATCGGCGCTGAGATCGTCGTCCGCCGAGGGAACGCCGATCACCACAAGACCAGCATCCCGCGCTGCTTCCGCTCCGATCGCGGAGTCCTCGAAAGCAACCACCTCTCGGGCCTCAAGTCCGAGCTGCCGACAGGCCTCGAGGTAGACATCCGGGGCCGGCTTGGGGGCGCTGGTCTGCTCGGCACTCAGCACCATGGAGAAGAACCCGCTCAACCCTGCCCGTCGCAGGGCAGATTCGGCGATCTCCTCGGGAGCATTGGTGGCCACCGCAAGCGGCATTCGATCGACCAGCGCCGTAAGCAGTGCCGCGGCGCCGGGCATTGGCGCGAGAGTGGCGGTACTAAACGACTCTCGTAGGGCGTCACGCAGCAGACGCTCGGGAACATGGCGGGCGAGCGCCTCGCTGAGGCGCTCGGCGGCAAGTGCGATCGAAGCGCCGTGAAGCTGGATCTGGTCAACCCGGTCCATCGAGCATCCAAGCGCGCCAACCGTCGCCTTGAATGCCAGAAGCCATTGATCGGCCGTCTCGACGAGGAGTCCATCGCAGTCGAAGACCGCCCCACGCGGGCGAGGCGATTTGTTGGCTTCGGCGCTCAAGGTTCGTGAGCTCCTGTCACCTGACCATGCATCGACAGCAAGGCAAACTACTGGCGTTGCTACCGGTTGGGGTGATGGGCCGCTTCACTCATTCGGCCACCCTCGGCTGCCAGTTGGTCGCCTCGTCGCCGTGTGACAAAGCGCGTAAGCACGCGGTGCTGGAGGGATGCAGTCGCATGCTCGGCGAGCGCGGGTCCTAGCGATGCGGTTCGGCCTAGTCAGCGACCTGCACTGGATGGTTGAGCCGCCTACTTCGCGCCGGGCGTGGCACGGGTCGGGCGATTTCGTTGGAGTGCTTGCTCGTCTGCGACAAGCGCTCGAGCATTTCGCCGAGCAGGGTGCTGGCTGTGTCGTCGTAGGCGGCGATCTCGTCCATCGCGGAGAGACCGACGCGATGGCTGAGGTCATGCGGACCTTGGGCGAGGCGAGCGCTCCGGTTCTTCTCGTATCGGGAAACCATGATGTGACCGGCGATCCGGATCGTCTTCGCAGCGCAATCGATCAAGCCACCGATCGCAAGCTCGAGCTTGCGGCAATCGACGGCATCGAGCGCGACGGCCTACGCATCGCCGGCGTGCAGGTTGGCCAAACCAAAGACTGGTTTCACGCTCGCCTTCGGGAAATCCCGGCGACTGGGGCCTGGGGTTCACGGCCGTTGGTTCTGGTTAGCCACTACCCGGTCTTGTCGTTGGCCAGAAGGCTTACCGCCGCTGGCTTTCGGTATCCGGGCGACCTTCTCGACCGCCAACCCCTCGCGCACCGGCTGGTAGACCACCGGGCGCCGGTGGTGGTGCTCAGCGGACATGTGCACGCGCGGGCGACCGTTAAGAGCGGCACGGCGCTGCAGCTAAGCGCTGGAGCACTGGTTGAGCCACCCTACGAGTGTGCGATCGTCGATATCGATGCCGTCGCGGACGGGTCCATCGTCGTTCGCCGTCGTTGTCAACGGCTCTTAGCTGAGTGGCGAGCGCGCGAGCCGGTGTTCGTTCCCGACGATGAGTCCTGGCGGTTCGACGGCGATCGATGGATCAACGGGGCTGTCAGGTCTTAGCCGATGCAGAGCGGGGAGTTCAGATTCGCCTACTACGCCGAGGACTACGAGGCGACCATCAGCTTCTATGAGGATGACCTGGGCTTCAAGGTCGCCCACCGCTGGAACCGGGGGAGCGATGACGCGGGGACGCTGTTCAGCGCCGCGTCTGGTCTGGTCGAGATCCTAAGACTGCCACGTGGTCAGACCTTTGGTCGGCAGCGCGGCGCCGTCGTCATCGAGGTCGACGATGTCGACGCCTGGTCAGATCGGCTGCGACAAGCCGCGGTGAGCATCGATCAGCAACCCACCGATAAGCCCTGGGGCCACCGCGACCTTGTCATTCATGACCCGAGCGGCCTGAGGCTGGTTTTCTTCTCCCCACTGGTAGGCAGCGGAGACGAGCGGCCCGCAGGCCGCTGAGGGGCGCATCGAGCTGGTGTTCGTTCGTGCGGCCGGGTGGAAAGGTTGAGGTCGAGTGACGGTCTCGGTCTGATGGGCGGGACGCCGCTGTCGACCGCTAAGCCATGGGCGGTGCTCCAGCACGTGCCCTATGAAGGTCCGGGCCTAATCGCTACTGAGGCCCGGGCCCGCGGCCTGCGGTTTCGGCCGGTCCACGTTTACGGCCGCGACCCGCTCCCCGAGATCCGCGAACTTGGCGGGCTAGTGGTCATGGGCGGACCGATGGGGGTCAATGATCATCAAAAGCACCCGACCCTGACCGCCGAGCTGGAACTGATTGCTTCCGCCTTGGACCGAGACCTGCCGGTCCTTGGCGTCTGCCTCGGCGCGCAGCTATTGGCTGCAGCTCTTGGTGCTCCTGTCTATCGAGGCCAGCACGATGAGCTCGGCCTAGGACAGATCCGTCTAACACGGGCAGCGTCCGTCGACCCGGTCCTCGGCTTGGGCCAGCGTACGCTTCCAGTCTTTCATTGGCACCGCGACACGTTCGATCTTCCAGCGGGGACGGTGCGCTTGGCCGAAAGCGATCTCTACCGCAATCAGGCCTTCCGGTTCGGTAGGTGCGCTTACGGGCTGCAGTTCCATCTCGAGCTCGACACAGCCCTGGCCACTCAATGGCAGCCCCACCTACCGCCGGGGCTGACGGTCGACCAACGGACAGCGCACACCGTTGGGGCTTTTGGTTGTCGGGTGATCGGCCGCTTCTTTGATCAGGCCCTGGGTGAAAGCCGTCCAGCCCGTCAAGGACTACCGTGGAGTTGACTCCCGCCTAGGGCTTACCAGCCTACGAAGGCTCTTGCGCGAGCGAGAGACGAATCGGGCCCTCGCTCAGCACCTGCGACAGCTCGTGGTACGACCATGGCCTGGCGTAAGCCCGCGTAGCGCGACAGTCCGACCCCCTCGAGGTCGCGCAAACCCGCTTAGACGTTGGGTGTCCGCGCGATGGTTGCGCGATGGTCCCGCTAGGCGTGGAGCACAAACCGGCGACCCTGGCACCTGAAGCCAGAAGCTCTTCTCAGGCGGCGTTTAGCGCGTCGTTTGCAGGCAGGTCGGGCTAATCTGGTGAGCGCGCCCGACAGGATTCGAACCTGTGACCTCTGGTTTCGTAGACCAGCGCTCTATCCAACTGAGCTACGGGCGCGGATACGGCATACGGCGACGACGATTGTACGAGTAGGGGCCCAGCCGGCCGAGCGCCGGCCCGCGGACCCAGCCGGCAGGCGATCGAGCACCCGGAGGCCACCGCCTGCGCTAGGTTGCCGACCTGGCGCGATGGAGGCAAGCGACGGTACAGCGATCTCGGTCAAGGACCTCCACATGCGTTATGGCCAAAACGAGGCCGTGCGCGGGATCAGCTTCGAGGTCGCGAGCGGCGAGGTCTTTGGGTTCCTGGGCCCCAACGGCGCGGGGAAGACCACGACGATCGAGATCCTCGAGGGATATCGGAAGCGCACCGACGGCGACGTCTCCGTGCTCGGAACGGATCCGGGCCGCCCAACCCGCGAGTGGCGCGAGCGGATCGGGCTCGTGCTCCAGGAGTGCGAGCTGGACCCGACGCTGACCGTGCGCGAGCTCGTCACCCTGTTCTCTGACTTCTACCGCTCGCCGAGCCCGTGGACGAGACGATCGAGCTGGTCGGGCTGGCCGACAAGCGCGACGCCCGTGTGGGCACGCTGTCCGGCGGCCAGCGGAGGCGCGTCGACGTGGCGGTCGGGATCGTGGGCGACCCGGATCTCGTCTTCCTCGACGAGCCCACCACCGGCTTCGACCCTACGGCCCGCCGCGAGGCCTGGAACATGATCGAGGGCCTCAAGAACCTCGGGAAGACGATCTTCCTCACTACCCACTACATGGACGAGGCCCAGCACCTGGCGGATCGGGTGGCGATCCTGCGGCGCGGTGAGCTGGTCGCCGTGGGCGACCTGGCGGAGATCGGCGCCGGGGTCGGGGCGGAAACCGTGATCCGCTTCCGGATGCCGGCTGGTGTGACGGCGGACGAGCTCGGCTCCGTGGTGGACGCGCCCGTCGAGATCTCCGGCGACGTGGCGTCGCTCAGGGTCGAGAGCCCGCAGCGCCCGCTCCACAAGCTCACGGGGTGGGCCGAGGAGCGCGGGCTCGTCCTCGACGGCCTCGAGGCGGTCCACCCCACGCTCGAGGACGTCTTCCTCGAGCTGACCGGATCCGGGGACCAGGCGAGCGGGCAAGCCGAGCGGCCCAGAGGAGCCGGCAATGGGTGATCTGACCCTCGTCCTTCGCCAGACGTACTACGGGCTCTTGAGCACCCGGCGCAACCCCCGTGCCGTCGTCTTCGCCCTCCTGTTCCCGATCATCTTCCTGTTCCTGTTCAACTCGATCTTCGCCTCCTCCGGGAACAACGACAATACGGTGGACGTCAACGGAACCACCCTCGACCTGAACACGTACTTCACCGCCGGGCTGATCGCGTACGCGATCATGCTCAACTGCTACAGCACCCTGATCGTCTCGCTGACCACCCAACGCGAGAGCGGGCAGCTGAAGCGCTACCGCGGTACGCCTGTTCCCTCCTGGACCTTCATCGCCTCCCTCGTCCTGCGATCGATCCTCCTGGTGGCGGTGATGGTGGTCGTGATGGTCGCGATCGGCTCCGCCGCCTACGGCGTCGACATCCATGGGACGGCGGTGGTCGGGCTCGTCGTCTACGCCGTGCTCGGCACCGCGACCATGTGCGCTTTGGGAATCGCCGTCAGCGCCTTCTGCCCGACGGCCGACGCCGCCGGCACGATCGGGCCGTTCAGCGCGGTGATCCTGTCCTTCATCTCGAGCGTCTTCATCCCGATCGACCAGCTGCCGCATTGGCTTCAGGAGGTGGGGAAGGTGTTCCCCCTCTACCACCTGGCCACGGGGCTTCAGATCTCGTTCGGGACCAGCTCCGGGACCGGGCTGAGCGCCGACAACGTCGCGGTGCTTGCCCTGTGGACGATTGGCGGCGGAGTCGCCGCCGCCCGCAACTTCAGGTGGGAGCCGCAGGCGCGGGGGTAGCCTCCCCGGCCCTACTGACGAATCACGACCGGCGTCCCGAGCCCGACCCGGCTCACGAGGGCGCTGACATCGTGGTTGTCGGCCCGGATGCAGCCGTGCGAGATCGCGACTCCCACCGGCCCCGTCGTGCCATGGATCGCGATCCGGGCCCCGCCGAGCCATCCCGATGGCAGGTCCGGCTGGGTGGCAGTGGTCGCCAGCGCGCAGCAGCCGTAGGCGGGATTCAGGTGGCCTCGGAACATGTCCGTGATCGCGAAGCGGCCGGTGGGCGTCGGCGAGGTTGCCGAGCCCACGGTGACGGTGAACGAGCGGACCACCCGCTTGCCGACCCGAAGGGTGGCCGCCCTCGACGAGAGGTCCACGTCGATCGCGTACCGGGTCCAACCCGCTCGCAGCCGCGACGGGTCGAGCTTCACCCACCCGAGCCTCCCGTCGGGAAGCAGCGGCGTCGGCACCCCCGCCCACCGGCCGTGGCGGGCAAAGACCGCGAACACCGTTGGCGACCCGAACTCCGTACGCCAGGCGATCCGCTTGACGACCTTCCCGCCGGGCGCCGCGCGCAGCGGGATCCGCTCGCCGTGCCGAAGCCAGACGATCGGCTGGCCGCGATGGGCGAGCGTCAGCCGGGGCTGGGAGGTCGCTCGCGGGGCCGGCGCGCTCGTGGCCGTCGCGGGTTGCGATCCCGAGTCCGAGCCGCCCGGCGCGAGCAGCGCGATCCCGGCCCCGACGCAGGCCAGGGCCAGCAGGGCAACTGCCCCGACCATCCAGAAACGGCGTTTCATCCGTGGCGTCCCCGGGTCGGCGACCCCGGAAGCGGAGAGGGAGGGATTCGAACCCTCGAGAGAGCTTGCGCCCCCTACTCGCTTAGCAGGCGAGTGCCTTCAGCCACTCGGCCACCTCTCCGGGGCAGGGGCACGATTCTAGGAATTACCGCCGTCCCCCGCGATCCGCGACCGGCCCCGCGGGTCAGGAGGTACGCTCGGCGCGCGTGAGCGCTACCGAGACCATCGCCCCGAGCGCCCCCGAGAAGATCGATCGCGGGGCGCTCCTCGCCCGGTACGAGGCGATCTTCGAATCGATCTCGCCCCCCTTCGCGTTCGTGGACCTGGACGCGCTGGGCGCGAACGGGCGCTTGATGCTGGCCCAGGCGGCGGGCAAGCCAATCCGGATCGCATCGAAGTCGGTGCGCTCGGTCGAGCTCCTGCGCCGGATCCTCGACCTGGACCCCGGCTTTCGGGGAATCCTCGCCTACACCCTCCCTGAGGCGCTGTGGCTGGCGGGCCAGGGGTTCGAGGACATCGTGGTGGCCTATCCGACGGCCGACCGTGAGGCGCTCGCCCAGCTGGTCGAGGCGACGGCCGAGGATCCCGGGCGGGCGCCGGTGCCAATGGTGGACGCGCCACCCCACCTGGACCTGATCGAGGCGGCGATCCACGGGGGAGCCGCGGAGGTTCGCGTCTGCCTGGATCTCGACGTCGGCTGGTGGCCGGCCGGAGGCAGCCTGGTGCGGATCGGCCCCAAGCGCTCGCCCATCAGGACCCCCGAGGCGGCCCGCCGCATGGCGGCGGAGATCACCGAGCGGCCGGGCACCCGACTGGCCGGCCTGATGGCCTACGAGGGGCACATCGCCGGGGTCGGCGACCGGATCCCTGGGCGCCCGCTTCGCAGCGCGGCAATCCGCTGGATGCAGGCCGCCTCCGAGCGCGACATCCGTCGCCGCCTGCCCCGGATCGCGGCGGCCGTCCGCGAGCTGGCCGAGCTCGAGTTCGTGAACGGCGGGGGGACCGGAAGCCTGGCGCGCACGGCCGCGGCGGGGGCGGTCACCGAGCTCACCGCAGGCTCGGGGTTCTACGCGCCGGCGCTGTTCGACAACTATCGCTCGCTGGAGCTGATCCCCGCCGCGTTCTTCGTGCTCCCGGTGGTGCGGAGGCCGAGCCCGACCCTGGTCACGGCGCTGGGGGGCGGGTATCCGGCCTCGGGCGCCGCCACGCCGGACCGCCTGCCGACTCCGTATCTGCCGGAGGGCCTTCACTTCGACAGGCAGGAGGGCGCGGGCGAGGTGCAGACGCCGCTTCGCGGCGTCGGCTCGCGGCGGCTTCGGGTCGGCGATCGCGTCTACCTTCGTCACGCGAAGGCGGGGGAGCTTTGCGAGCGGTTCGGGTCCCTCTACCTCGTGGAGGGCGATCGGATCGTCGACCAGGTCCCCACCTATCGCGGCGAGGGGAAGGACTTTCTGTAGGGGCTCGCGCTACCGCCGACTCACGGGACCCAGCACGCGGTCCGTGTAGGCGTTCGAGAAGCGGCCCTCGGGATCCAGGCGAGCGCGCACCTTCTGGAAGTCGCGCCAGCGCGGGTAGCGTCCGGCAAGCGTCTCCGCGGTCTGGAAGTGGCGCTTTCCCCAGTGCGGTCGGCCGCCGTAGGAGTCCATGATCTCCTCGACGGCGCGGAAATAGGGCTCCCAGGGCGCCCCCTGGTACTGGTGGACGGCCACGTACGCCGTCTCGCGTTCGTGCGCTGGGCTGAGGAAGGCGTCGTCCGGAGCGACGAGGCGGAATTCGATCGGAAACCCGACCGGGAAGCCGCGCTCGCGGACGAGCGCTAGCACCCGCCGGACGACCTCGGCGCCGTGCTCCCGCGGGATCGCGTACTCCATCTCGGTGAAGCGGACCCGCCGCTCGGAGGCGAAGATCCGGTAGCTGCGGTCCGTCCTCTCCGTGCGCGAGAACTGGCGGGCGGCGAAGCCCGCGATGCGAGGTATGGAGTCGGGAAAGCGCCGGGCGACGCGGGAGAGGGCGTCCATCCCGTAGTTCTCGACCAGGATCTCGTTGACGTAGGCGTCCACCCGGCCCCGGAGCCTGGGCGGGCCCTCGAACCGGTTCCGCTCGATGACGAGCGCTGTGTCGGTGTGGGGGAAGACGAAGAACTCGAAGTGCTCGTTGCGCGCCGCCAGCTCGTCGATGGCGGCCAGGGTTGCCTCGAGGGGCCGCGGCGAGTCCAGGCGACGCATGACGAATGCCGGAACGGCCCGAACGGTGGCCGAGTAGACGACGCCGAGCGCGCCGAGCCCCACGCGGGCCGCGCGGTAGGCGGCGCGGTCCGCACCGTTGGAGACCTCGATCAGGCTCCCGTCCGCCAGCACCAGCTCGAGAGCCTCGACCTGGGCCGAGAGGTTGCGGAAGCGGGACCCCGTGCCGTGGGTCGCGGTCGAGATCGCGCCGGCGAGCGTCTGCTTGTCGATGTCGCCGAGGTTCTCGAGCGCCAGGCCAAGCTCCCAGAGCGCGGCGCTCAGGTCGGCGAGCGTGATCCCGGCCTCGACCTTGACCAGCCCGGTGCCGCGATCGACGTGGAGCACGCGGTCGAGCGCCTCGATCCGAACCAGCGCGCCATCGGTGAGCGCTGCGTCCGTGAACGAATGGCCGGAGCCCGCGGCGTGAATCGCGAGGCCGCTCTCGGCGGCGCGCCGCACCGCGTGGGTCAGGCCGTCGAGGGTGCGCGGGCGATAGATCGCCGCCGGCACGCATCGCTGGTCACCGGTCCAGTTGCGCCACTCGGCCGCCATCGCAGCCTCAAGCCTATTTCGGGGGATTTCGGCGGGCCGGGCGGCTACGCTCATTGCGCCATCGGAGCGGTGGCAGAGTCCGGTTTATTGCAGCTGCCTTGAAAGCAGCCGGCCCGCAAGGGCCCGGGGGTTCGAATCCCTCCCGCTCCGCTCCAGTTGCTCCCGTCAGCCGGCGTACGGCTCCTCGGCCCGCAGTTGCACCTCGTCCCCTCACCGGCGGCTTCCTCCCCGTCCTGGCGACCTGCCCAGGCTCGAGCAGCCCACCGAGAATCGCCGCCACCCCCGCGGGATCCGAGGCCACTTGCCGCCAAGTGAACCTGACCACTCTGAACCCTGCGAGCTGTAACTGCGCATCGCGGCGCCGATCACGCTCGATGGCAGCTGAGGTCGCGTGGCTGGCCCGCCCATCGGTCTCCACCACCAATCCATCACGCCGCCACAGCGCATCCACCACAGCCGTGCCTCCGTGAGGCAGCCGAAGCGGCACATTTACTCGAGGGAGAGGTAGTCCGAACCGCTCGCAAATCTCGAGGAACCGGTGCTCCAGCTCACTGCGGGTGAGATTCTCGCCGACCTCGTACTCGTCAAGGAGGGCACGTAGCACGACCGTGCCCCTGCGGGTCGGATGATCACGGAGGGTTCGCTCGAGGCTGCCCAGATCGAACAGCCCGCTGATCTCCGCCTGGTCCACCGCGCGCTCGAGATCTCGGCGCGGAAGAACCTCGGCGACATCGACGAGGGTCCGCGCCACCGTCGTGCAAGGAATCGCCTGCACGGAGGTCACCTCGCACCCGGGGAGAGCTCGGACCCTGTGAACCTGGATGCCCGCGCGATCCTGGGCGCGGGCGGGTGGTGACATCGATCCTGGTTCGACCTGTAGGGCGAAGGTCCCAAAGCGCAGCCGCGGATCGATGACTCAGCGCCGCGCCCTGGCCCACAGCCAGGACCGCGGCGATCCACCTTCCCTCTCTCCCCACGACACGATGTCCCACCGCGTAGACGCCGCGATGGATCCGGTGCAGTCGCCCAGCGGCGACCCGGTGGGCGACCGCGCCACGGCGGACTCCAAGCCGACGCAGCTGCTCGATGCTCACCACGCCGTACTGGCGGCCGGCAAGTGCCGCGATCCGCGCATCCCCCGGGGCCGAGCCCATTTGTGCATCCATGCCATGCACAACTGGGATCGCATCGAAGGCGGACGCGTGCGGGGCGCTCAGTTAGTAGCGGATCTGTGACTCAGGTCAGCTCGAGCTCGTACTCGAGCCAGGTGCCGGGGGTCGCGCCGGCCCGGTTGTACACGGCCTGGGCGCGGTGGTTGTCGGGCGCCGTGACCCAGGTCAGCACGGGGGCGCCCAGGCCGCGGGCGCGGTCGGCACAGGCCTCGATCAGGGCGCCCGCGGCTCCGTGTCCCCGGGACTCCGGGGCAACGAACAGGTCCTCCATCACGGCGATGCGCGCGCCACGGGTGCTCGCCCACTTCCAGCCCACGGTGGCGAAGCCAACCGGGGTGCCGCCGCCGTCGCGGGCCACCAGCAGCATGCCGTCCCGGTCCTCAACGGCGACCAGCGCTCGAGCCATCTCCTCGAGGCCCTCGTCGGAGGGGGCGACCTCGTAGAAGTCGCAGTAGGCACGCATCAGCGGAAGCACCACCTCGAGGTCCTGCTCCGTCGCCGGGCCGATCTCCATTCGCGCAGTATGCAACACACGAATCCCTGCGCTCAGGCCGGTGGGCAGGCACGCGAGCGCGGCATCTGCTGAGGTATGGGCTCCCTCAGGTCGTGCTCGCCGTCAACTCCACATCTGCGCGTTCGGGACGCGCGCCGGTTCTGGCCGTCGTGGTTGCGTCGCTGACGCTCCTCGCGGCCGGCTCGGCATCGGCCAGGACCTTCATCCCGCACCACCACAAGATCTTCCACGGCGTCTCGGACACGGGCCACGTCCGCGACTTCCACAAGTTCGCGAAGCAGGTACGCGCTCACCCGGCGGTGCTCGAGGACTTCTACCACTGGGACACGCCGCTGTCGACGGGCGCGCTGCAGCGGTGGAGAAAGACGCGAGCGCGCGGAGTGCTGAGCCTGTCGACCGCGCCCGGCGGCGGCCCGGAGCGAATCAGCCCCCGCCAGATCGCCAAGGGAAGGGACGACCACTATCTGATCCGACTCAACCACTCGATCGCCTCGACCAACCAAGTCGTCTACATCCGCCCGATGCCGGAGATGAACGGTCACTGGAACCCCTACAGCGCCTACAACGCCAACGGGACGCCCCGCGACAGGGGCCACTCGACGAAGAACTTCCGCCGGGCCTGGCAGCGGATCGTCCTGATCGTGCGGGGCGGAAAGCGGTCGAAGATCAACAACGCCCTGCGCCACCGAGACATGCCGAGGATCCTCCGCGCGTCCTCCAACAACGACCCGGTCTACAAGCCCGAGGATGTCCACGGGCACCTTCCACGCCCGAAGGTCGCCTTCATGTGGACACCCCAGACGATCGGCTCACCGGCCGTCTACGGCAACCGGCCGGGCGCCTATTGGCCCGGCAAGCGATTCGTCGACTGGGTGGGCGCCGACATCTACTCGAAGTTCGCAACGCCGGGGATCTGGTCGGCGTTCAAGCACTTCTACCACCAGTGGGGCCATTTTCCGTTCGTGGTCGGTGAGTACTCGCCGTGGGACAACGACTACCGCGGGCGCTTCACCCACAAGCTGTTCCATTGGGCCGAGCGACACCATCGGGTGCGGATGCTCATCTACTACCGAAGCGTCGCCCCCAACACGGCCTATGACATCGACCGGTGGCCGAAGGCGCGCAAGGTCCTGCGACACCAGCTCAACAAGCGTCGCTTCGCGTCGTTCGCTCCCAACCTCCCCCGTCGCCATCGGCGCCACCACCACCGGCACCACCACCACCGCCATCATCACGGCGGAACCTCGTCGTAGCTCGGCTCAGCGGTGCGAAGTCGAGCTAGGGGGAGAGCGGCGGGATGTCGATCCGCGTCAGAGCAGCGACCCGGGCATCGCGCGAGACCCGGGCCACCTCGCCCGGTAGCTCGGTGAGCTTGACCCCGCGCAGGAATTTCTCATCCCCTCCCAGGGGCACGAAGAAATTGTCGTAGTGGGTCGGGACGACGAGGCTCGGATCGAGACGCGGCAAGATGCGCTCCCAGTAGCGCGGCGTGACGCTCCGGCCGGCGACCCCGGCGAGGAAGACGTCCACCGGCTCGTCACGCAGCTGTTCGTCATCGAGGTTCGCGCTGCCCTGGTGGTAGAGGCTGATCCCGGCGACCTCGATGCGGATGCCCCACACCGTCCCGCACTTGTAGGCGGTGGGCGCCAACCCGTCCAGGTAGTCGCAGGTGAGCTCGCCGTCCATCGGCACCTTGCGCCCAAAGAGGAGCTTGGAGTGGCGACTTGGAACGAAGCGGACCAAGAAGGGCCCGAGCTCGTAAGCCCGGTGGGGCGCGACCTCAACGGCGAGCTCGGCGAGCCGGTGGAGGCGCATGAGATGAACCAGGGACGCCGAGCCGTACGCCTTCGTGTTGAAGCGCCGCGCGAGAGCCGGTGCGTCGATCGCGTGGTCGAAGTGCGTGTGGCCGACCAGGACCCCAGCCACCTCCCCCGGCGCCCCGAGATAGCGGCCGATCAACGATTCATCCGGCAGTGCCCTTCGGCGCAGGAGCAGCGCGCGAAGCGGCACCCGTGACACGTACGGATCGATGAAGAGCGAGACGCCCTGGTAGGTGAGGCGATAGCCCGAGACACCCAGCCACGCGACCTCGAGTCCCCGGGGTAGGTCGAGCGGGACACGCTCGAGCTCGCGCAGCGCTTGGGCATCCGTCGTCGGCCCGGGTGACACCTGGCAAGGCTCTCACTTCTTTGCTCCCGCCGCCTAGGGGCGCACGGTGAAGGTCCGGCGGGCCGGTGTGGGGTCCACCTGACCCGCAGGGCCCTTGGCCCGCACATAGAACGTGTGCTGGCCATCCGCGAGGTGCTTGGTCGTGCGCGGCGAGCTGCAGGGCGAATAGGGCCCGGAGTCAAGCCTGCATTGGAAGCTCGACCCCGGCTTCGAAGAGAAGAACCAGAAAGTCGGAGTCGGGTCGTTGGTGACGCCGCTCGGACCGCCGGTGATGGTCGTTTCGAGCTGCCCCGCGGGGCTCACCGCGATCGACAGCGACGACTCCCCCGTGGCGACCTTGGCGGGGCTCTTCGGCGACAGCGCCCCGCGCGGGCCGACGTCGTACTGGGAGACGTTGTCGCTGATCCAGTTGACGACGTAGACGCTGCGGTCGTCGGGGCTGACCGTGATTCCTTCCGGGTAATGGCCGGCGGCCACGGTCGCGTGGCTCTTCGGCGACAGAGCCCCACCTGGGCGGACGTTGTACTGGGAGACGTTGTTGCTGAACAGGTTGGTCGCATAGAGACTCCGGCCGTCCGGGCTCACCGCCAGGTGATTCGGGTAATCGCCCGCGCCGATGGTGGCGGAGCTCTTGGGCGTCAGGCCTCCGCCGCCGCGGACGTCGTACTCGGAGATGTTGTCGTCGGCCGTATTGGCGACGTAGACGCTCCGGCCGTCCGGGCTCACCGCCACCCCTTCCGGCTGATCCCCGGCGGCCACCGCTGAGGGACTCTTCGCCGACAGCGCCCCGGTGGGCTGGACTCCGTACTGGGACACCGTGTGGCCGTCGAAGTTGGTGACGTAGACGCTGTGCCCGCCGGGACCCACTGCGACCGCATCAGGGGAAAGGCCGGCAACCACGGCGGGAGGGCTCTTTGGCGTGAGAACTCCGCCCGGGCCCACGTCGTACTGCAGGACGCTGCCGGGGCTGGTGAACGGGTACTGGCCGGAGTCGACGACGTACACGCTTCTGCCGTTCGGACTCACCGCCACTCCGCGGAGGTTGTTTCCTGCGGCAAACGCGGCGGGACTCTTCGGCGTGAGTGCTCCGGCTGGCCCCACGTCGTATTGCGAGACGCTGTCGGCGTTGCTGGCGTAGACGCTCGCGCCGTCAGGACTCACGGCTATCGACAGCGGAATATGCGAGGCGACCGTCGGCGGAGTCAGCGGCGCGAGGAGCCCGCCAGGACCGACGTCGTACTGGGACACTGTGTCGTCCACCCCGTTCGTCACGTACGCGAACGGCGTGGCCTGGGCCGGTGCGACTGCGATGAGGAACGTCGCAAGGCCGCCGGCGACGAGCAATGCAGGTCGACGTGACCCTGGGCCACGCCGCTGACGCTGCCTCGTTTGACTGCGCACCATCGGTGGTGCTCCAAATCCTCGCCGGCACCCCATTGGCCAAGTGTATGCGCCACCTCCGTAACCGCGAACCGCGCGCAACGGTCTAGTTGCCGGGCTGCGCCTGCTGTCGAAGCTGCGCGCGCCCCTCCGCCAGACATCGATTCACCTTAGTTACGGCGCTTTTGTTCGCGCCCATCCCGATCGGGACGGGCGGTGGCCGGTAGCGGGCCAGGGGAAGCCACAGGCCGGTCGCTGGCGGGCGCTGGCGGCGGGCTGGCAGGGTGGTGGACCACCGAACGACGAAACCCCGCCACGGAGGGCGGGGCTTCATCTGGAAGAAAACCGCGAATGGAGGACGCGGCGGGTCGAACGTACCAGAGTGCCCAATGGTCGAATCCGAACCTGCCCCGGAGAGTACCGAACACACCCACCGGTTCTGCCGGAATGCCCAGAATCACAACCGCATTTAGTACGATCCTTACCAGTACGCCGCGTCTCCTCACTTCTGAGGTTTCTACCCCATCGGCGTCGATACGATCGACAGCGGGGTTGACCCCGACGAAGAGAACGGAATGGAGACGTTTGAATGAGTACCTCAACAACCCGGAGCAAGGCTCCAAGTAACGGTAACAACGGCGGTGCGCCGGAAGTACGCATCGCGCGAATCCTCTGGAGGCTCGACAAGCTCCACGACCTCAACCCGGAGGCGAGCTTCGCGGACCTCCTCCGAATGGCCGGGGTCAAGGGCGGACAGTTCCCGACGGACAAGGTGCTGTCGGAGCGGCTGCACAAGCTCCTGCCGGGGGAGTCCTCGTGAGTCGGCGGGCCAGGCCCAAGCGGGCGAAGCCGTCGAGTAACGGCACCGGCAGCCACGAGGAGGCGCGAAAGCGAGAGTGGGTGTGGGAGCCTCGGAAGCCGCCTCTTGGGCTGGAGGAGTTCAGCACTAGGCATCTGCCGCCGCCCAAGTACGCGGTCAACAGAGTCTGGGCGGAGGGCGCTTCCGGCATCATCGGCGGCGCCCCCAAGAAGGCCAAGTCCACTACTGCCGTTGAGCTGGCGATCTCATTGGGCGCCGGGACGCCGTTCTTAGGCGTTCCCGAGTTCAAGGCGAGCGGCGCCGGCAAGGTCACCTACGTTCACGCCGAAAACTCCGAGCACCGGGTCGAGCGCGACATCAACCGCACCCTAGAGGACCGTGGACTCGGACTCACGGTGCCGGTTCTGGATGGCTGGGGCGATGTACTCGGCTACCAGTTTGAGCCGCAATGGGACCCGGAGCGGGAACCGGATATTCAAATCCTCTCGCACCCCGGCATGAATCTCCTGGACAACGATCACTACCCGTGGGCACTCGACTATGCGATGGGCCGCGACTACCTGATCCTGGACCCCGGCTATCTGCTGGCGGCCTTCAACCCGAACGACACCGGCTCCGTTCTGGAGCTAAACAGCCGCTTGGTCACGATTCAAAAGGATGCTGACTGCGCGGTCATCATCACCCACCAGGAAACCGAGAAGCACAGCGACGGCGACGGAGCATCGCGGCTGCTCGGCTCGACGTTCCTACACGGTTGGTATGAGGCCGCGATCTTCACCAATCGCACCCCGACCGACTTCTTCACCTTCACCTGCGACAACCTCCGCGAGATTGGCGAGGAGCACCGAATCTACGCCCAGGGGTTGGGCATCGGTCGGTGGCAGTACACCGGCAGCGCCCAGGGCGCGACCGATAAGGAGGGGAAGGCGTCGCCGGTAAAGGCGGAGAAGGCCACTCGGCTGGACCGGCTGCGGGCGCTCTTGGAGAAGCACGCCGACTGGACCGAGAGCCAGTTCGCCGCCGAGCTAGGCGTGACCGATCGGACCGTCCGAAACTATCTGAAGGAGCTTCAACCCGGAAAGGCGGAAAAGTGACCCCTAGACGCCTTTCCGTGCCCAGATTTTCCGGTTTTCCGGAAAGCGCACCGCACCCCGGCAGCCTCCCTGGGAAACAACCCGGAAAGGAATCCGGAAAGGCGCCCCCCTCTTTAGGGGGTCTTTCCGCTTTCCGGTTTCCGGCTGCCTGCCCCACCGGAGCGGGAGCGGCGGTCGGCGCGGCAGAACTCAGAGGCCGCTAGCTAACTTCGGCGGGATGCTTCTACTAGCCCACAACGACTCCGGCGCCCCGGCTCACATCCCCGGTGGCGCCGCCGAGCGCGGCCAGAGGTTGGCCCCTCTTGGCCGCTCGACCGCCGGTTGCGACCTCCTTTCCGACCGGCGGGAGCTTTCATGACGCCGCCGCTGGCCTTCACCCCGAGCGAAGCGGCCCAGGCGCTAGGGCTATCGGCCAATGCCTTCGACGCCGAGCTTGCCGGGCAGATCAACTGGATCGAGCTAGACGGCAAGGAGGTCGTGACGACCGCCGAGCTTCAACGGGTGCTGGCCGACCGATCGCGCGGCGCCGACGAGATGCGGACGAAGGCGACCGACGCCGAGACGAAGGAGTTGGAGCGCCGAGGCTTCAAGCGGATGGAGTACGCCGGACTGTCGGACGCGCCGGAGTCAACGCTCTTCACCAAGTACGGCAGGACGTATGACCGCCGCGAAGCGATCGAGGCGGCGGAGGCCGGGGAGTGAGATGGCCCCGCCAATCCGCATTCCCTGGCGCTCGCGAGACGAGCCGCTAGACGGCCAGGCGATCGAGGAGTTGCCCCGCGCGCTCCCGGACAGCGAGCGGCCTGTGGCGAGGCAACTGCTCGTTGAAGCTCGCGGAGCCGGAGCCGAGACGGTCGGCGACGCGCTCGACCTCTTCGGGCGGGCGACCGCCGCCGAGCGGCGGGCCTACGCAGAAGCGGCGCGGCTGGCGACCGGGGCGCCAACCCTGGACGAGGAGGACAAGCGGCTAGCGAGCATCCGAGCTTCGCGGTTCCCCTCCCCTCCCCCGGCTCCGCTTCGCCGAGATGCCAACGGCGAGGCGATCCAGACTTGCCACGCGGACGGGTGCGAGGTCGTCTCGACGACGAAGGAGGGCGCGCTTCAACCGGTCGCCGCGAAGCGCTGGTGGTGCGCGATCCACGTTGGGGAGGCCGCTGCCGGGGACATGGAGCCTTACGAAGAGGTCATTCGAGTTGATCGCTTCGGGTTCCCGGTGATGCGCGAGGAGGTTCAAGAGCATTACGCGCGGCAGTACGCCGACGCGGAGGAGCAACTGCGCGGCGACGCGGAGGCTCGCGACGACGAGCAGGAGCGGCTGGCGAACTTGGAGGCCGACTACCGGAGCGGCCTGCGGCCACCGGCGGGGTTCGGGCCGCGCGTTCGGGAGGAGGAGACGGATGACTTGTAAGGACTGCGGACGGAGGATCACCGCTTGGTCGAAGACCGGGCGATGCCATATGTGCGCGGCGCAACAACCGAAGTCGCCGGAGCATCGAGCGGCGATCGGTCGAGGCCAGCGCCGCCGCTGGAAGCGAGCCAAAGCAAAGGAGGCCGCATGACCACTCACCCCAAGATCGTCTCGGAAGAGGCGGGCCACGCTGCCGGTCTGATCTGGACTGGAAGGTTGCCGAGGGTTGTCCGGGCTGACAACTCCGGACCCGAAACCTGGAACGGCGACGTTCAACCCGACCTGGGCAAGGGGCTGACCCCGGACGCTGACGGCGAAGCGCTGGCGGGCGACCTGATGCTCTGCGTCTTGCTCGGACCGCTCTGTGCGGGCGACGCCGGTTGGCCGCCGACCTGGAAGGAGTTGGACCTGAGCCCGTGGCCGGAGGCGACCGGCGACCTGGGCCGACTCTCGTCGCTCGTCCGCTGGCTCAAGAAGCGGAAGCGGATGAACGAGGAGCGCTATGACGCTTTTGTCGGCATCGCGCTCCACGTTGCTGACGACGCGAACTTCAAGGCGCTGCACGCGCTGATCGCCGACGCGCTGACTCGCGCGCCGTTCATTACCGGCAAACAACTGCGCGACCTGCTCGGACCAAAGCTCGTCGCGAGCTACCTAGACGAGGAGGCCGCGTGAGGTCAAAGAACATCGAGCTTGTCGAGGCGAAGGCGGACGATGCCGGCCAGTTCACGGCGTTGGCTGCCGTCTTCGGCAACATCGACAACCAAGGCGATCGCGTGATGCCCGGAGCTTTCAGCGAGACGCTTCGGAAGTGGCGCGACTCCGGCGACGAGATTCCCGTGATCTTCTCGCACCAGGCGCAGGACCTCTTCGCTTGGATCGGGACGGCGGACCCGAACGACATCCGCGAGACGGCGCAAGGGTTGGTCGTGAACGGGAAGCTCGACGTCACCGACAACCCGACCGCTCGACAGGTCGCCAAGCTGATGAAGCGCGGGAACCTCAAGGGGTGGAGCTACGGCTACACGGTCCCGGCTGGCGGCGAGACGATCGCCGAGGACGGCGCGAACGACCTTCACCGGATCGACCTGATCGAGGTCGGGCCGACGCTTCGGGGCGCGAACCGCGAAGCCCGGACCCTGGCGGTCAAGAGCATGGACGATCTGCCGGACCGCTGCCGACTCCGGTCGCTCGATGAGCTGGCGGCGCGACGCAAGTCGAGCGCGCCGGTCCGGGTTGCCGAGTACGCGATCGACTGAGTGGGCCATGGCTGTGGACTCTGGCCTACTCCCGCAGCCCGGCGGCTTCGAGGGCTTCAGCGTAACTGAGCCAGGTCCGCGCTTCGACGCACTTTCCGTTGCGCCATGTGAGGAGGAACGCGACCCCCTGATCAAGCTCGACGCCGCTGGCAAACCTCATCGAGAAGCGACCCAGGCCGAGCACTTGGTCGCCGAGGTCGTGAACCTCAGGGTACTCGGAGTGACTCTGGTCGGAGAACTCCGCCAGGTCTTCGAAGTATCGCCGCACCCCGGCATGGCCGCGGTACGTGCTGGGTCCCTCCGTAATCCCGAGCGCGGGATGCCACACGAATTCGGGGTCCAAGAATCCGATCATCGCTTCCACGTCGCGCCGGTCCCACGCGTCAACCGCGAGCAGGGACAGCTCCACGTTCTCCTGCGACATCGCCTACTCCGAGAGGCCGGCGGCTTCGAGGCCGTCGGGGTCAGTCAGGAGCAGGCCCACGATTCTGGCGTTCCGAAACGTGAAGACGACCGCACCGGGGCGTTCGACCTCAGCTTGGCCGGGCTTGAGCCGCCCGAAAACCTGGTGGTAAACGGTGACGCGATCCTCTGCATCAACCAAGCGCTCGATGTCTCCCGTCCGCCAATCGTGCCAGCCGCCCAGGAACTCCCGCCACGTGTCCCGCATCGCCTCGACCCCCCGGACGGTCACTCGCTCGGGCACCCAGAGGAGGGCGTACTCAATGTCGGGGTCGAAATGCTCCCTCCCCACGCTGAAGTCCCCGCGGACCCAGCCCGCATAAAGCTCGCGCACGATCTCCACGTTCTCCTGCGACATCGCCCGCGCAGTATCCCGCGCCGGGAGGGGAGGGTTCAACCGAAACTGGGCAACCGGCTAGAAGACCGCGCGGTGATTCCGTACGGACGAATTTATGGCGGCTAAAGGGCCCAAACCGGGCAGCCGCAACCGGGCGAAGCGCGACCCCGGCGTCGTCGTCCACGCTAACCGACCGCCGAGCCGAGTCGAGGTCGCGTTGGGGACAACTACCGGAGCCGTCACCCCGGAGGAGTGGCCGAAGCTCCGCGAGAAGACTTGGGACCGCTGGCTGAAGCTCGTCGGCGAGCCGCCGGACCCCGACCTAGCCGCGAAGCGCCAAGCCCTAGTGCAGGACTCGATCGAGCGCGGCACCATCCCGACCGAAGCCCAGGAGCGCCGGGTTGAGGAGCCGGTCCGCGACGCCCGCAACGACTGGCCGCCTGTGGCCGCGAGCTTCGACGGCATCGAGGGCCGCGCGCTCCGGACCTACGGCGCCCCGGCGATCGTCCGGAGCTTCGCGGCGGACGGGCTGGCGGAGGTCGAGCGCTTCCGGAAGGCGGACCCGGAGGCCGCGCGCTCGATCGCCGGTCCGCTCCGGGAGTACACCCGCCGGTTGCGCCGACTCCGGGCCAACCCGGCGCTTCGCGACTACCGCTTGGTCGCCGTCTAAGCGCGTCAGTCAGATCAGGTTTTTGCGAAGCGCCAGCTTCCCGGATCGGCGGTCGCCGCTAGCCAAAGGTCCGCTTCGACTAGCTGCCGCTGGATGAATCCCGGCTCGGGATTCTCAGGTAGCTCCATCCTCGACAGCGGCTCTAGGCCTTCAAGGATGCTTCGACCGGCCTCGCGCTCCTCCCCGTCGTCGATCGCATCTAGCCGTTTTTCCACAGCCTCTTTGAGCATGAGGATGCGAGTAAGTCCCTTCCGGGCACTTTTACCGTCTGCGTCTTTCTGGACGGCAGCAGTGAGCATCATCCCGCGCTTGCCCCAGTTCTCCCACTGCCGCTTGAACGCTCGCGCTTCACCGCGCGGCAGGACGACTTGTCCATGCCGTATGCCAGTCCATTCCACTCCGTAACCCTCACCTTCCTCAATAAGCGAATCGAGGACGTGGAGGTAGTCGAGTTCGCCAACGGCGTCGTTGATGTGTTCGAGCTTGGCGAGAAGTTCGAGGGTGCGGTGACCCTGCTTATTGACCCCGCGATCAGTGAGTCCGATGCTCTCCCCGCAACCACAAAAACAGGTCGCCATCGGACGTGAGCCTAACCGACAGGGAAGTCTTGACGCGGCGCTCGGCTTCGTGAGAGAGTCGGGGCAGTGAAGGGGAGGACGATCGTCGTGGCCCTGCTCGTTGCGGTCTTCGCGTTGAGCGCTCTCGGCGCGAGTAGCTGCGAGACGACCGGCAGCGCGTCCGGCTTCTGTGCGAAGCATGACTGCATCGATAACTTCGACGAGGGCAACGGCTCGATCGTCCAATGCGAGGACGGCATGTGGAGTCACTCAGGCGGATTGCAGGGCGCCTGCTCCGGCCACGGAGGGGAGAGCGGTTTTTGAGCGAGACGATGGAAGCGGTTCCGCGAGTTGGAGCGGAACGTCGAGCCGCCCGCCGACCAATGGCGGCTGGCGCCCTCTCCACCTGGCGAGTAGCGCGAGTCCGCGCCGCATTCGGTTAGGGTCGTAATCGGTGTTGGGAAGGGAAGGAATCTGGCTCGGCGTCGGCGTGGCCTGCGTCTCCATTGCCGTCGGGGCCTGCGGATCGTCGGGTGGTTCGGAGTCATCCGTCCCGCTCCCAACTACTCCCGGCAATGGAACTGTCCCCGCCAATGACTTCAAGGCCCAGGCCCTCGATGCCTATTCCAAGCTGCTTAAGAGTTCCGGCGCCAACCCTCCAGTTGCCAAGTGCTACGAGAAGAAACTCGCTGCGCTGCCGAACTCGTTCTTCCAAAGGCTGCAGGGCCTTCCCAAGGCTGAGCAGACCAAGGCACTGCTTGCCCTGAACGTTCGAGCCCGCCAGGACTGCGTGCCACCAGGCACATCGGTGTTCGATCCGAATGCTTCCAGCGCGCAAATCGACGCCGCCCGGAAACAGCTAGAGCAACTCCTCCCGCCTCTACTCCAGAGTCGAGGGGCGTCCCAGGCTCAGATCGACTGCGTGACTCAGAAGATCGATGCGCTGCCCGATCAGACGATGGTGAAGGTCGCCAACAGCCGGGCCGCTGCTGCCGCCGTCCTCCGCCCTCTAACGATGGAATGCGGCGCTCAATAGCGGCTAGGGACAGGCTCGGGGTCGCGCGTGGGTAGCGGGCGACATGCACTCGGTTTCTTGGGCAGCATCCTCTTATTCCTTTTCCTGCTCGTGCAGATCATTTTCTGGGGCGGGACCTCGCTGGGCGTGGTTCACGAGCACTGCTTGGACTCCAACGCGTCCCAGGCGAGCGGGCAGGTCGTCGTGGATTCTCACTGGACCTACATCCTCTGGCCCCCGCTCTTTTTCGCCGCTGCTGATCCTGCCGGCCGCTGCGTGCGCAACACGCCACTCCGGGAGGGCTTGGACGCCATAGGAATCTGGTCGCTCCCGAGCCCGGAGCAACAGGTGCACGATCACATCGAGTCGCAGTTGCAGTCGGGCCGCTGAGAGCGGAGTAGCCCGACCCGCCTGTGGGCGCTCGATCGCGCGCTCAGACCGAAAAACGGCCACGTCTCGTGGCTCCTCCCTGGCTTCCATGGGTCGATCCGGGCGCCTAGTCCACCGCCGGGGTCCCAGCGGCTCGTGGGCGCTCTGGACTTTTGCGTGCCTCGCATCCGCTGGCGCTGGACTTCTTGACAGGAATGGTCACCTTTCCAGTAGCCTCCTCCCTCGTTAGTTGCAATTGTCACTACCGAAGGGAGTCGCAAATGACCAAGCCGAAGAGGCCCGCCGCGAAGAAGGTTGACGGCAGCGCAGCAGCGCTCGCCGCGAAGCCGGTTGGGAGGCCGAAGCGGAAGTCCAAGATCAGCGTCGCGAAGATCGCCGAGATGCGGCGGAAGGGCGCGACCTGGGCGGAGGTCGTCGAGGCGACCGGGCTCAAGTTGAAGTCAACCGGGTTCGCCCACCTGCTCGCCGAGTCGGGGTACGACCGGGCCGGACGGAAGGGCGGTCAGGGCGCATCCAAGGCGACCGCGTTCGGCCCCTCACTTCTCGACCGATGAAAGTCCGCCGACACGCCAACGGCGACCTCACCGTTCCGCGAGCGATGCTCGGTGCTGGCGGGGTCAAGGGC
Source organism: Solirubrobacterales bacterium (assembly GCA_050697075.1). Classification (GTDB taxonomy): domain Bacteria; phylum Actinomycetota; class Thermoleophilia; order Solirubrobacterales; family 70-9; genus AC-56. Next base: position 57,712 of record JBOGZC010000001.1, read on the forward strand.
GACGGCGTTGAGCGGATCGGTCCGGGCCACCGGGACTACCGGGACTGGCTCGACGCGATCGAGCGCGGGACGGCGGAGGTCGAGGACGACCGCGAGCGGTTCATCTGGCGCGAAGGCGACCTCCAACTCATCGGCATCGACTCGATCCGGGTTCGCGTCGAGCGCGGCGCCAACGGGGGCCAGCTGGTCTACCGGGTCACCGACGAGTCCGGCGACCTCCGCCCGTTTTACGTCTGGCGCGAGGACGACCGGCTCTGGCTGGCCGCCAGCGCAACGGCGACAGTTGACCTCCGCGTGTTGATCGAGCCGGCCAGTTGGGACGCCGAGTACGGCGGGCTGATCGAGTACGCCGACCTCTTCCGGCTCGTCGAGGAGGTCGGTCGTCACGCCTAGCGTCCACGCCTGAATTGGTGGGAAGGGAGCGCCCCGGTTGACCGCCGGGGCGTTTCTCGTTCCGAATGCTAAGTTGGCGGCGACGCTCCTTATTCGCCAGGAGTCTCGACGGGTTGGCAACCTTCACGGCAGCGGCCCCGGCCAGGACAAGCGGGCTTGGACTCCACCGCCGGAGCGTCCTAGAGGGAGGCAGCCAACCTCCGGAGCGAGGCGACCGCTCGGCTACTGGAAGAAACCTCAACGAGAGGAGCCGAGATGGACGCAACGGAACAACACGAGGCGAAGCTCAACGACGAGCCGAGCCGGGTTGAGGACACGACCCACGAGCGCCCGTGGCCCGATGCGATGAGCGACCTGTTGGAGTGGACGGCGCTCAGCGACGACGCTGGCGGTGCGCCGTTCTCCTGTGCAAGGCGATCCGCACCGGGGATTCCCCGGAGCACATTTGGAGGGCGGTCATGGCAATTCGGGAGCCGTCCAACGTGTTCCCCGACGAGTCCCTAGCGGGCCTGTTGGGGACTCTCGATGCCAACGGGCTACTGGCGGCGGTGGCGCTCGCTGGCCGCCCCGACGAAGCGATGAAGGCGTACGCCTAGTTGGGCGCGGGTGCTGGGGGCGGAGCGCTGGCGGGGCGCTCCCGCCCCGGATCGCCTGTGGCCGGAGGTAGGATTCGTGACGATCTGCACAAAGAAGCCCCCGCGCTGCGCAACCAGCCGGGGGCGTGGCCCCAGGAGAGTGACCTCCATGAGCGATGCGAAGGCTAGCGACCGACCGGCAGCCGTCCTCTACGGCGCGAAGTCAACGGAGGACAAGAAGGGGTCGATCGGCACTCAACTGAAGGACGTGCGGGCGATGGCCGATCGGGAAGGTTGGGAGGTCGTCGGCGAGTTTCACGACGAGGGCTTCTCCGCCTTCTCCGGCAACCGGGGTCCGGGGTTGAAGGACGCGGAGGCGGCAGCGGTCGAGTCGGCACAGGCGGGCGGCGGGGCGGTCCTTGTCGTCCAGCACTCCGACCGGCTGGCGAGGGGTGCAGGGTTCGCGCCGGAGGCAGCGGACAACCTCGCGGAGGTCTACTCGCGGCTGGCTCGGCAAGGGGTGACGATCCGGACCGTCCAAGACGACCTCTTCGCGGACTCGCGGACGGGGGCGGTCATGGCCGCGCTGATGGGGATGCGCAACTCGGAGGACAGCGCTCGGAAGTCGGCGGCGGTCCGCAAGGGGCTGGCGCGGAACGCGGCCAAAGGGAAGTTCCAGGGCGCGCGGCCACTCGGCTACCGGAAGAGGGAAGGCGACCTCACCATCATCGAGACGGAGGCGGCGATCGTCCGCCGCATGTTTGACGAGCGCGAAGCGAATACGTCCACGATGGAGATCGCGCGAGGCCTGGAAGACGATGGCGTACGGACGGCGCGGGGCAAGCGCTGGCATCCGGGGTCGGTCCGGAAGATTCTGCTCAACGCGGTCTACTTGGGCCACGCGGGGGAGGTCGAGGACGCCCACGAGCCGATCATCGAGCGCGAGCAGTGGGACCGGGTTCAAACCCTGCTGGCAGCGAACGCGAGGCGCCCCGGTAAGGGGCGAGGTCGGCGCCCGAAGGGTCCGCACCTGTTCTTCGGCGGGGTTCTCAAGTGCGCCGCGTGCGGCGAGTCGATGATGCCGCGCAACGACAACTACGTCTGCGCTAAGAACTTCCGCCGAGGACCCGGAAGCTGCTCGATGCCGAATCTTGAGCGGCGCTGGCTCGACGAGGAGGTCTTCGACAAGCTCCAAGGGCGCTGGCTCAACATCGAGGCGACGCGCGAGCAACTTCGGGAGACGCAGGACCGGAAGCTCGCGGAGGTCCGCACCGCGCTGGCGGACGCCGAGGCCGAAGTTGCGCGAGCGAGCGAGCGGCTAGCGCGGGTCAAGCGCGACTACGCCGACGGGAAGCTCGACGCTGACGACTGGCGCGAGTTCAAGAAGGAGTTGACCGCCGAGCGGAAGGCGGCGGAGGCCCAAGCGGAGCGACAGCGCGAACGGGTCGAGGAGGTCGAGACGAGCGACGTTGCCGACGCCGAGGCCGAGGTCTTGGAACGGTTGGCGGAGATTCGGGAGGCGATCGAGGGCGGGAAGAAAGGCCGCGACCTAGACGCCGTTCGCGCGGCGCTGATGCGTCTCTTCCGGGAGGTCGTCGTCTCCGTCCCGGAGGACGGTCGCGCAACGCTGACTCCGCAGCGCCGAACACGGACGGTCGAGTACGACGTCACGGACCCGGACAACCCGACGTTCGCGACCGACCCGCCGAGCCGGGTCGTGCTGCCGCTGGAAAAGAAAAGCGCCGAGACGTTCCTCAACATCCCGGTTTCGCTGGGTATCCCGATCCCGCCGCTCCGGGTCGAGCTTGCGAGAAAAGCAGGCCGAGGGCGCCTACAGAATCGACGGCATGGGGATCACGCTCGACATCAGGAAGCTCTCGACGCTGAACCCGGTGCAGCGTCGGGTGATCTACGAGACGCTGGAGCTGGACCTGCTTCGGCGCCACGAGGCCGAGGAGGCGGTGCGGCAGGCGATCGCCAGCCGGTACCAGGGCAGGCTCCGCAGAGCGGCGTAGCCAAGGAGGCGGCATGAACCGCCAAGAGATGACCCTGGACGAGGCCAGGGTGTGGGTGACGACGCTCCCGTGGCGCCAAATCCAGATTCGGAAGCAGATCGGCGAGGTCTACAACGACGAGATGCCGGACGTGCATGAGTACGTCATTTCCGGCTGGGCCGAGGTTCCGGCCGATCGGTACTGGGCTTTCGTGGAGCTTGTGAAGCGGGAGGGCTATCGCGGCCAGTACGTGTCTCCGAACAGGGTTGACCCCCGCCCGCTGGTCAACCACTACCTGGTGATCCCGAGCGAGAGCGGCGAGAACTTCTACTACTGGACCGTGCCGCCGAAGCAAATCTGTCGATCGAGACATCGCCAGCACGAGCCGCTCCCAGAGCAGGGGCAGCTTCCACTCGACCCGAAGGAGGACGGATGAGCACCAGGGAAGAACGCCTCGCCGAGTTCGAGGCCCAGCAGGCGGAGCAGGAAGCCCGACACGAGAAGCGCATGGACGCGGTTCTCGACGGGCTGATCCGCCACCAGCTTGGATCGCTCCCGGAGGCGGTCACCAGCCAGCTCGTGATCGTGGCCGACCGGCTCCTGGCGCTCCCCGGCTTCGACCAGGCGATCCAGACGGTCCACGACGAGCTGATCGACTGGACCATCGTGGTCGGCGACAGCGGGAAGCTCGCCGCCGCCTTGGTGGTTGGCGAGTGCGCCTACTACGAGTTCGGCAGCGACCTAATCGTCCAGCGCGAGCATGGCGGCGCGCTTGAGTGGGCGCGGGTGCTGAGTGACGGGACAGTCGAGCAGCCGTGGCACGTCGTGGCACCGCCCAAGAGCCGCGCCACCTTCAACTAAGCCGTCCGATTCCCGGTCCAGGATTCGCCGAGTCGGAGCAGCGTTCAACCACCGTGACGAGTGCCCAGCCGAAGGCCGGGCGACAGGAGGAACGAGATGCTTCGAGAAGACTTGGCCGCCGTAGAGGATCGCTTGCGGAGGCTCCGCGAGGAACGCGGTCGGATGAACAAGTTGCTCTCGGCTGCGAAGAGCGCAGCCCAGGAGAACAAGTCCGACGCGGCCGTCAACGCCGCCCTCGCCGCCAAGGAGGCGTGCGAGCAGGTGGACCAGCAGCTCGCTCAGGAGGCCGAGCGCCAGACCCAGTTGCTCAAGCAGTTGGGCGATCGGGAGGTCGGTGCCGGATTCGGTCACCACTTCGGCGGTGACGGATGGGCCGAGGCTGCCCGCCGTCTCAATCTGGAGCGCGGCGATCTGCGCGTCGATGTGAGCGCCGCAGCGTTGCTCCAGCCGATCCTCGCGCCGACTCCGAGGCAGGCCGTCACGTCGCCCGCCCAGGGTGCGGCAGGCGGCGTGGCTCCCGTCACGTCCAATCGGCATCTGTACCCCGCGCTGGCATCCAGCCCGTTCGCTCAGAGCGGCGATTTGGCAAGCACGGATTTCAAAGTGGCCCTCTCCATGCAGGAGGCCGCCGTCAGCGGGCAGGTCGAGGTCGAGACGGCGAGCGACACCACGAAGGCAGTGATCGCCCCGCCAATCGAGTTGGCTGTGCCGATTGCCGAGACTTTCGCCCTGGTCGCAGAGGCTCTCCCGGCTCAGCTCTGGGATAACCGAGATGCCCTGCGCGCGGCCCTGGCGAACAGGATCGGGCGGCAGCTCTCGGATAGCTACGACGCGCACCTGATCGGCAAGCTCGAAAGCGATAGCGGCCTGCCGAACGGCTCGACTGGGGCAACTCTGCCCGAACGCATTCGCCGGGCTGTGGCCGACATGCGCGACCTCGGAGGCGAGCCTTCGGTCCTCGCGTTGTCGAGTGCCGACTCCGCCTCGCTGGACCTGTTCGAGGACTCGGCGGGGAACCTCGTGTTCTCCGTGCGGAGCGTCAACTCCGGCTCTCCGATCTGGAATCTGGAAGTCCGTGAAGCCGAAGTCGAAGCACCTCTGCTCGTTGATGCTGTGGCCGTCGGCTTGAGCTATTACGGCCAGGCCAGCGTCGTCGCGGACCCCTACACCGGGCTGAAGGTCAACCAGGTGAGGGTGCGAGTCGAAGCGGAAATGGTCTGGCACACCCGCGACATCTCCGTGGGCGCGTTCCAGATTTCGTAGATGCTCGTCACGAACTCGGCGGGCAGCGCCTCCGTGCCTTGCACAGCCCGCCGACCCCAGACCGCCCCGAGGCGTTGCCTGCTTTCCGTCTCGGGTGCGGTCCTGGGGCTACTCCCGCAGCCCGGCGGCTTCGAGGGCTTCGGCGCGGCTCGCGTATTCGTGGCCGCTCGCGATCTTCCCGTCACGGATCGTGAAGATCGTCCAGTTGGGCGACTCGGCCTCAACGCCGCTCAGCCGAGCGCGTCCGCCGAATCGCTCGGCCGTGAACACGGTGTCCCCACCCGCGTCGATCAGCTCCACCAGCCGCTGCCAGAACCCGTCGAACATGTCGATCCAGTCCTGAAGCCATGCCCGAACGGCATCCTGGCCTCGGAGCGGACTGAGGTCGCCGTCGGGCCCCAGGGCGCGGTATTCGACGTCATCGGTGAAGTGCTCCATGAACCGATCGAGCCCTGCTTCGGCGAACGCGTTATAGGCGAGGCGGACCACTTCGACGTTCTCCTGCGACATCGCCCGCGCAGTATCTCGCGCGGAGGGGGGCTTCGGCAGGACAAGCCGTCCGCCTGCACCTCTCACACCTCTGGTGTCCACCTCACGATCCGGCGTAATTTCGCCGGATTTTTGGAGTGCAGCCTGAGTGTCTGACCGCTGGATGGGCACCACACTCGGGCGGCGCGGCGCCGAACTTTCGCCGGGCCGGTTGTCCTCCCCGATGGGTGCCAGCTCTCCCTGGCGCGAGCCTCCGGTAGAGCGGCACCCCTGCCGCTGCGAGGAGCCGATCCCGCTCGTGGACGACCCCTACCCGAGGTGCTTTCGGTGCGGGTGGTGGCTGTCTCGGCGGCGCTGAGAGGCCGTCTAACGGGCGCTCCCTAGGGCCTTCCCACTGGTCAACCCGCCCTCGCTCAAGCCGTAGGCGCTGCCGGGTGAAGCCTGAGACAAGGGCCGTCGGACGCACGGGCTAGCGTTCCGGCGGTGGCACCGGTTGGCTACCTCGAAACGAGCGTCCTCTACTGCGACGACAACCTGCACCGGCTCGCGCAGTTTCCCGAGGAGTGCATTGACCTCATCTACCTCGATCCACCGTTCTTCTCCAACCGGAACTACGAGGTGATTTGGGGCGACGAGGCCGAGGTCCGATCCTTCCAGGATCGTTGGGAGGGCGGAGTCCAGGTCTATACGGCGTGGATGCGGGAGCGGGTCCTTGAGATGCACCGCATTCTGAAGTCGAGCGGCTCCTTCTATCTGCATTGCGACTGGCATGCCGCCCACTATCTGAAGCAAATGCTGGACGAGGTGTTCGGGGAGTCCCACTTCCAGAACGAGGTGGTCTGGTACTACCGGGGTGGAGGCGTATCGCCGAGCCGATGGGCCCGTCGCCACGACACGATCTTCTTCTACACAAAGGGCGACGAGTGGACCTTCAACGTCGATCCCGTGAGGACGCCCTACTCCGAGTCGGTCATGGAGAGTCCGACGAGCCGCTACGACAAGTCCTATCGAACCAACAAGGTCTACGAGGGCTATCGCCCCAATCCGAAGGGGAAGCATCCAGACGACGTTTGGCCAATCCAGCCGCTGATGCCATCTGACAAGACGGAGCGGCTCGGCTACCCGACGCAGAAGCCGGAGGCGCTCCTAGAGCGGGTCATTCAGGCGAGCAGCAATGAGGGGGAGGTGGTGCTTGACCCTTTCTGCGGCTGCGGGACGACCATTGCGGTTGCACAACGGCTGAAGCGGCAATGGGTCGGCATTGACATCAGCCCCACGGCAGTCGGCCTTATGAAGCGCCGGGTGGAGAAGGTCGGGGCCCAAACCGTGAAGCTCGTCGGGATGCCAGTTAGTGAGGAGCAGCTACACGAGCTAAAACCCTTCGAGTTCCAGAACTGGGTCATTCAGCGGTTCAACGGCACCCACTCGCCGCGCAAGTCGGGTGACATGGGGATTGACGGCTACTCGTTCATGGAGCACAACCCGATCCAGGTGAAGCAATCCGAGAGCGTGGGTCGAAACGTCGTTGACAACTTCGAGACCGCCGTGGAACGGAGCGGGAAAGAAAAGGGCTACATCGTCGCCTTCAGCTTCACTCGCGGAGCGCACGAGGAGGCAGCTCGCGCAAAGGCTGCCAAGGGCGTCGAAATCAAGCTCATAGAGGTCGCAGGCCTCCTTGAAGATGTACCCGATCTTGTGACGCCCGAGACGGGGACGCTCATACCTGAGGAAACCCCGTTGCCCCCGGCCCGAGGGACAGATGCCCGGCCTTCCGCTGATCAGCTGGTGGAAAGCGACCGCGAGGCCAACGGCGACTCATAGCCTGGCGGCTCCACGAGGCCTCGGGCGAGTCCAGCCGCTTCCGCAGCTAGCCTTGACCGCACCATCGGGTTTGTAGCGAGCCTGAGGTCCTTCCAGTTACTCCGCGTCGGCACCCTCCGGGGTGCCGTCGGAGTTTCAGGGGCGGTTCCGGCCGACCATGGCCCTAGAGTGCCGCAGTAGGAGCAGCAGTAGTTCAACTAGGAAGGACTTCTATTGATCGCTACTGCTTGTTCCGATGGTCTCGCTTTCTGACGGGGCCGCTCCGCCAAGGAAGCGCGTCTGCTCGGCCCGCGAGGCAGCGGGGAGGCGGTCCCGGTGACGGGGCGACCGCCAGCACCGACCGGTGCCCGTCGCGTGGAGTCAGGCGGCTACGTCCGCCTCAAGCTGCCGGACCACCCGCTCGCCAAAGCCGGTTGGGTCCGCGAACACCGGGCCGTGCTGTTCGACCGCCTTGGGCCGGGTCCGGCAACTTGCCACTACTGCCCCATACAGCTCGTATGGGGATCGACCCTGGAGGTCGATCACCTCGACCTCAACCGGGCCAACAACCGGATCGAGAACCTGGTGCCGTGCTGCCGTAAGTGCGGCAACCGGCGTCGGGGAGGGGCAGGAGACGTTCTTGCACCGGCTCTGAGCGGAATCGACCACGAGGTGAGGGGTAAGACACCCGGCGGACCCCGACCCCGCTCAGATCGGCGGAGAGAGGTTGCCCGCCCGGCCCACGGCGGTGTCCAGGCGCGTGGAGTCCGGCGCTCGACCCCGCTGGCGCGGCTAAGGAAGGAGGGCGCGATCGCCTGAGGCGCGCACGCCCGGTAGCCCGGGTGAACTCGCTCCCGGCCGCACAAGCCCCGTGGGTGCCATGGACCAGCAGGCGGATCAACAGGCAGTTGAAGACGAAGCCGCCGCCGAGGTCAACGGATTCGGACAGCCAGCACATGCGAAGGCGCGATACCCCGAAGCCCTCGGTATGGGAACGGAGACGCGAGCGGAGTAGTCCACCGCTCTGCGGCCGGTGCGAGATGAGTCGTGCAAACCACCCGGTAAGGGCAGCTACCCGACCGCTGACAAGGGGACCGATGAGCTTCAAGAGCAGAGAGAAGAAGCGCCGCCGGAAGATCGGAATCGAAACCGCACGAGGCCAGCACCGAGAGAAGATCGCGGGGAGGCACTACCTGACGATCGTCTCGCGAGCTGCCTGCTGCAACGACTGCGGCGGGTCGCTTCGACCCGGCCGCGAGTGTGTCTACCGCTTCAAGCCCAGGGAGATTCTCTGCACGACGTGCGCCGCCTCGCGGAAGATTCGGTACCGCCTGTCCCGCCGATGGGAGGTCCAGCCCGCCACGCGGCTGCTCGGGCATACTCCAGGGGCGCCCACAAATACGGCCGGGCACCGCGCAACCGGCCCCGGCCCGGAGCCAAGGAGGTAAGCCTTGACCCAGGAGCAGGCTAGACCAGCCGTCCTCTACGCCGCCAAGTCCACCGAGGACACGCACGGCAGCATCCCGACGCAGCTCGCCGACGCCAGGAACATGGCCGAGCGCGAGGGATGGGAGGTCGTCGGTGAGTACCAGGACGAGGGCTTCAGCGCCTACAGCGGCAACCGTGGCCGGGGCCTCGGCGAAGCCAAGCGCCGTGCCACCGAGGTCGCCGCCGAGCGGGGTGTGACGGTGATGCTCTGCGCCCAGCACTCTGACCGCCTGGCCCGAGGTGCGGGTGATGCGCCGGGGGCCGCTGACAGCCTGGTCGAGATTTGGCACGCCATGCGGCGGCAGCGGGTTCACCTTCGCTCGGTTCAGAACGACTCCGAGCTGTCCGATCCCGTGCTGGTGGCGGTGGCCGCGAAGCGGGATCACGAGGACTCCCGCCGCAAGTCCGAGGCCGTTACAGCGGGCCTCACGCGGCGAAAGGAGCGGGGATCGCCGGTCGGGCCGGTGCCCCTCGGCTACAAGGTCAAGGAGTCGATCAGCGAGGACAAGGTGATCACGAACAGGGTGATCGACCCGGCCGCCGCCTCCACGGTCGAGCGCATCTTTGAGCTGGTCGAGTCGGGCGCGACGTTCGGCGACGTTGCCCGGACCCTGAACACGGACGGCATCCGAACCCGCCCGCGAAAGGATCATCCTGACGGCCACACCTGGGTCAGCCGCACCGTCCGGGGCATCGTCCACAACCGGGCCTACGTCGGCGAGAAGGGCTACCCGACAATCATCGAGCCGGGCCGGTTCGACGCGATCCACGCCAGCCTGGACCGCCTTGATCAGGTCCAGGTCACCAAGCGCAGGGGCGGGCGCAAGCCGCGCGACGAGAGTTTCTTCCTGCGCGGGATCGGCAACTGCCTCTCGTGCGGCGGAACGCTTTACACGCGCCGATACGCGGCCGGACGCGTCTACGTCTGCCGCCACGGGCGGGACGGCTCCGGCCTCTGCTCTGCCGCGCCGATCCCGGCTGACCTGATCGAGAGCCACGTCGTCCGCCACATGAACAGCTTCGTCGGCTCGGTCGAGGAGTGGATCGCGGGTCGGGTCGAGGAGCGCGACGACGAGCGGCAGGTCCGTGAAGCCGCCCTGGAGCGCCAGCGGCAACAGCTTCGTGATCTTGATCGCCGGGCCGAGCGGTTCCGGGCCGAGTGGCGAAGGCTTGTGGACGAGGGCAAGACGACCGCCAGCATCGCGCTCGACGAAGTGGAGCGGGTCGAGCGCGAGCAGGCCGAGCAGGTGCGGATGATCGAGGAGGCCGAGGCGATCGTCAGCGAGTGGGCTGGGCCGCCCGACGTGGACGCCGCGCTCGACTTCTACAACCGCCTCGTGGACCAGGTTCAGGGCCGCATCCAGAAGGCCGAGGGCGCGACGGAGCTGAACATGGCGCTGCGCCAGGTGGTGGCCGGGCTGTGGACCGAGGTCGGGGACGAGCGGCTGCTGGTCGAGTTTGAGCTGGTCGGCCACGACTGGGACAAGGACACGTTGCCTGGTGGCATCCCGATCCGGCCCGAGTTCCGGCAGAGGCCGCAGTTGCCGCCGCGCCTTCTGGACGACGGGATGGAGCCGGAGCCGTTGGAGCTGATCCGGCAGAACCAGGCGGACGAAAGTGGGACGCAGACCTTCGTGTAGGTCCAGCCGCACTGCTCGCCGATCTCCGCATAGGAGTACCCGTGGGCCTGGAGGACGATCGCGAGGCGCTCATCCGGCTTCAGGGCCGCGAGCGCTCGGGCGGCCGCCGTGATCCGCTCCCGAAGCTCGGCCTGGTCGGCCGGCCCGGGCCGGCCGCATGCGAGGCGTTCGACCGGGTCGCCCTCCGAGCCGCTGCCGGCCAGCAACCGCTCCCGGGACCGACGGACCGCGAGTGCCTCGCGCCGGGTCACGACCTGCATCCAGGCCGCGAGCTCCGAGGGGCGCCGATCGGGTGCCTTGGTCAGCAGGATCTCGACCGCGCGCTGAAAGGCATCCTCGGCGTCGTCAAGGCAGAGCGAGTAGCGGCGCGCGGTGCGGCGAAGGGCCACCTCGCCCGCATCAAGCAGGGCGACCGCGTGGGCGCCGGGGCCCTCCGGCGGCGTCCTCCGGATCGGCGCCGTGGCCTGATTGGTGACAGCGCCCACGTTCCGTGAAGCCCGCCGCGAGGTTCCCCGCCCTGCCAGCCGGCGTGCACACGCGGTCGAACCCGCGGGCGCGAAGCGAGCCGGCGCTATCCTGGCCACGCCGATGAGTACATGCCTTGTAAGCGGAGGGGCGGGATTCCTGGGATCGCACCTGTGCGAGCAACTGCTCGCCGACGGTCATCGGGTGATCTGCATCGACAACCTCGACACGGGCTCGCTGCAGAACATCGAGCACATTCGGGATCCGCGGTTCCTGTTCTTGAACCGGGACTTGACGGAGCCTGTTTTCTTGGAGGACGAGGTCGATTTCGTGTACCACCTCGCCTCGCCGGCCAGCCCGATCGACTACGCGCGGCTGCCCCTGCACACCCTCAAGGTCGGCTCCTACGGGACGCACCACATGCTCGGCGTGGCGAAGGAGAAGCGGGCCAGGTTCCTACTTGCCTCGACGTCGGAGGTCTACGGGGACCCGCAGGTACATCCCCAGTCGGAGGACTACTGGGGGCACGTGAATCCGATCGGGCCGAGGGGCGTCTACGACGAGGCGAAGCGGTACGCCGAGGCGCTGACGATGGCCTACCACCGCCAGCAGGGCGTTGACACGTCCATAGTGCGGATCTTCAACACCTTCGGGGCCAGGATGAGGCCGCACGACGGCCGGGCGATCCCCACCTTCCTGCGCCAAGCCCTCCAGGACAAGCCGATGACGGTGTTCGGCGACGGCAGCCAGACGCGGAGCTTCTGCTACGTCGACGACCTGGTCCGTGGCCTGATCCTGCTCGCCGAGTCCGACGTGCACCTGCCCGTCAACGTCGGCAACCCGAAGGAGATGACCCTGCTCGAGCTGGCCGAGGCCGTGATCCAGGCGACCGAGTCGCGATCGGAGATCGTCTTCGAGGCCCTGCCCATAGACGACCCCCAGGTGCGCCAACCCGATATCACCCGGGCCAAGCAGCTCCTCAACTGGGAGCCACAGGTCGACCTCGTCGAGGGACTTCGGCGCACGATCGAGCAGGCGGGCGTCGAGCGCCTGGTCGGCGCCTCCGACTGATCGCCCCGCCGGCGCGCGGATACGGTGCTCCGGTGTCGCGCGATCGCCTGCGCATCGCCCACCTGACGGCGACCTTCCCGCCCTACCCCGGCGGCGCCGGGAACACCTGCTACCGGTTCGCCACGGGCCAGGCGGCGCGCGGCCACCACGTCGAGGTCTTCACGGCTCCGGCGGAGGGAGAGCGCCCGGATCCGGGCGCGGCGGTGATCCACAGGATCAAGCCGACGCTCGCGTTCGGCAACGCGCCGCTGATCCCACGGCTTGCCCGAATCGAGGGATTCGACGTCGTCCACCTCCACTACCCGTTCATCTTCGGGGCCGAGCTCACCCTGCTGGGCCGGTTGAGCTCGCGGCGTCGCGATCAGGCGCTGCTCGTCCACTACAAGAACCGTCTGGTGGGGAAGGGGTCGCGTGGCGGCGCGTTTGCCGCCTACGAGCACACGGTCGCGCCGCTTCTGGTGCGCGCCGCGGACCGCGTCTGCGTTCTCTCTGCGGACCATGCCGACTCGGTTCCCTATCTCCGCGGGATCGGCGAGCGACGTCCGGACAAGCTGATCGAGATGCCGAACGGCGTCGACACCGAGCAGTTCGCGCCGGGCGAAGACGAGACCGGCCTTCGAGCCTCGCTCGGGATCGACGACGGGGCGACCGTGGTGGCATTCGTGGCGACGCTCGACCGCGCCCACCACTTCAAACGGCTGGACCTGGCGCTGGCGGCGCTGGCCCGGCTCGAGGATGAGGACGTCCATCTGGTCGTCGCCGGCGGCGGCGAGCTGCTCGACGACTTCCGCGCCCTGGCCGCGGACGCCGGCATCAACGATCGCGTCCACTTCCTCGGAGCAGTGGCCCACGCCGAGCTGCCCGACGTGTTGCGCGCCGCCGACCTCTTCCTGCTGACGACCGAGCCGCCCGAGTCGTTCGGGATCGTCCTGATCGAGGCGATGGCCTGCGGTCTGGCGACGATCGTCACCGAGTATCCGGGCGTCCGCGCCGTGGTCGACGACGGGGAAACGGGACTTGTGATCGAGGCCGGCAGCCCCGCCGCGGTAGCCGAGGCGATTCAGCGCGTCGCCAACGGGCGCGCCGACCGCGTCCGGATGGGCCAAGCGGGCAGGGAGAAGGCAGCGCGGGTTTGGAGCTGGCCGCGGTTGCTAGACCGGATGGACGAGGCCTACGCCGAGGCGATCGGCGAGCGTCACGCCCGCACGTCATGAACCTCCTCCTGGTCGCCTACTTCTATCCGCCCTGCCGCGACACCGGGGCCCACCGCCCCGCGGCGATGGCGAAGTGGCTTCGGCGGCTTGGCCATCGGGTGACCGTCCTGACCACCTCCGCCTACGGCGCCAGCGAGGGGGTCGCCGAGGAGGGCGTGGTCCGCACGGCCGACCTCCAGCGCTTACGGGCGCGCCTGCACGGCGCGCAGAGCGTCGACGCGCTGTTCGACTCCGACACCTATTCGGGGCGGCCCCACCCGCTCAGCAGGGTCCTGGTGCCCGAGCCGCTGATCGCCGCCTGGGCTCCATTCGCCTTGGCCCGCGCGGTGCGCCTGAATCGCCGCGAGCGGTTCGACTGCCTGATCACGAGCTCTCCACCGGAGTCCGTTCACGCCGTCGGGCGCGCCCTGTCGCGGCGGGGGGTCGCCTGGATCGCCGACCTGCGCGACGCATGGACGTTCGAGCCCATCCGCCCTCCCTTCCCCACCGGAGCGCAGCGCCGCCTCGACGAGAGACTGGAGCGCCGGTGGCTGACCGCGGCCGACGAGGTGGTCTGCGTCAGCCGTCCGGTGGCCGCTGACCTGGAACGGCGGCTTGGGCTCGAAGCCCACCTCATCCCGAACGGCTCGGACCCCGACCTGGTCGAGACCGTGCAGGACGATGATGCGACGCGCCTCCTGGACCCCGAGCGGGTCTCGCTCGTCTACACCGGCCGCTTCGGCAGCTACGGTCGCGACCCGGGGCCGTTGCTCCGGGCGCTCGCGGAGCTTGCGCGCTCCGAGCCGGAAGCCGCGGCGCGCCTCGAGCTCGTGCTCGCGGGCCCGCTGACCGAGGCGGAGGCCGACCTGATGCGAACGGACGTCTCGCCCGCCCGAATCGTCGTCGTTGGCAGCCTCCCCCGTTCGACGGCGCTCGCGCTCCAGCGCTCCGCCGACGCCCTGCTCCTCCTCGCCTCTCCCCAGCGCTCCCAGCTCCTCAACTTCAAGCTGTTCGAGTACCTGAGCGCGGAGAGGCCGATCCTGGCGCTCGCCGCCGGCACCGAGGCGGGGCGAGTGGTAGCTGAGCTCGGCGGCGAGACGGTCCCCGCCGACGACGTGCCCGCGATCGTCGACGCCCTCCGCAAGGCAGCCGCGGGCGAGCTTCGCCCGCCCGATCCCGACGCGGCCGCCACCTACTCATACCCTGGACCGGCGGAACGGATGGCCGAACTCGCCGAACGGGTCGTCGCGCCGCGCCGCGGCCCGGCGTCGAGTACCGCCTGAGTTGGCCCGGGAAGGAGCCACACGCGAGCCCACTGACGCGTTTGTCTCGGCAGGCGATGAGCAACGCGTCGAGCCCCCTGCCCAGCCCTCTCTCCGTATCCTTGGCGGTCGATGGCGACTCGTCCAACCGAGAAGTCCGCACGCGAATCGTCGAATGGCCGCGCGGAGGGGGATGGCGAGGCCGAGGAGCCGGTGCGAAGCCTGGAGGGGGACCTCCACCGTTACATCGCTCCGGCGGTCGGCCCGGACACCGATAGCCGGTTCACCGACTCCGGGATCGAGGTCGAACGCCTCTATGACGCCGACGACGTCGGCCCCGGGCTCGAAGAGCGGCTCGGCGAACCTGGCGAGTATCCGTTCACCCGCGGCATACATCCCGGCATGTACCGCGACCGGCTCTGGACGATGCGCCAGTACGCCGGCTATGCGACCGCGGAGGAGACGAACCGCCGCTACCGCTACCTGATCGAGCACGGCTCGACCGGGCTCTCGATGGCGTTCGACCTCCCGACGCAGCTGGGTCGCGACTCGGACGATCCGCTGTGCGCCGGCGAGGTCGGTCGCACCGGCGTCGCGATCGACACGATCGAGGACATGCGGATCTGCTTCGACCAGATCCCGCTCGACGAGGTCTCCACCTCGATGACCATCAATGCCCCAGCCGCGATCCTGCTGCTCCTGTACGAGCTGGTCGGCGAGGAGAAGGGCGTGCCGGCGGAGGAGCTCCGTGGCACGGTCCAAAACGACGTGCTGAAGGAGTACCTAGCGCGCGGGAACTACATCTATCCGCCCGAGGCGATGATGCGGCTGACGACGGACATCTTCGAATACTGCCGCAAGCACGTGCCCAAGTGGAACACGATCTCGATCTCCGGCTACCACATCCGCGAGAAGGGCTGCTCGGCGGTGCAGGAGGTCGCCTTCACGCTCTCGAACGCGATCGCCTACGTGAACGCGGCCCTGGAGCGCGGCCTGGGGATCGACGAGTTCGGGCCCCGGCTCGCCTTCTTCTTCAACTGCCACAACAACGTCTTCCAGGAGATCGCCAAGTTCCGCGCTGTTCGCCGGATGTGGGCCAGGATCATGCGGGAGCGGTTCGGCGCCACGGACACGCGCTCGCAGACGATCCGCTTCCACACGCAAACCGGCGGGGTGACGCTCCAGGCGCAGCAGCCCGAGGTCAACATCGTCCGGGTCGCCCTCCAGGGGTTCGCCGCGGTGGCCGGGGGCACCCAGTCGCTGCACACGAACGGCTTCGACGAGGCGCTCGCGCTACCAACCGAGCGGTCGGCTCGGATCGCGCTGCGAACGCAGCAGGTGCTCGCCCACGAGTCGGGGGTCGCTGACACGGTCGATCCCTTCGCCGGCTCCTACTTCATCGAGTCGCTCACCGACGAGATCGAAGCGCGAGCGTGGGAGCTGATCGACAAGGTGGAGCAGCTCGGCGGCTCGGTCGAGGCGCTCGAGTTCATCCAGCGCGAGATCGAGGAGTCGGCCGCCTCCTACCACGAGCGTTACCGGAGCGGCCAGGACGTGATCGTGGGCGTCAACAAGTACGTGACCGACCAGGTGGACGACGTCGAGATCCTGAAGATCGACCCCGAGACCGAACGCCGGCAGGTGGACCGGTTGACCGAGTTCAAGGCGGCTCGCGACTCTCGTGCCGTCGAGGCCCGGCTCGAGAAGCTTCGCGAGGTCGCGAACGGGGAGGGCAACCTGCTCTACCCGATCAAGGACGCGCTGCGCGACCGTGCATCGATCGGCGAGGTGTGCGGCGCGATGCGCGACGTGTTCGGCGAATACAAGGGCGGGGCGTTCTTCTAGCCCGGCGCGATTTGCTCGTTGCGGGGAGGACTCGGCAGCGGATGGCCGAAGCCCCCGGGAATGGAATCGAAGGCGAAGCGAACGCTCGTGAAGTCGGCTCCGGAGCTGTGGGAGCTGGCCGACGATCTCGCGCGCATGGAGGCGTGGACCGCCGGCCTGGTGGGCGCTCCGGGACCGGTCCCGATCGAGGTGACCGATCGCGAACCGGAGCGAATCCTCGCCTGGCGCGCGACGGACACTGGCGGCGGGGATACCCGGATCGCGGTCGAGCTGGCCGAAAAGGGCTTCGGGACCTCCGTCTCGATCACCGCACAGCACTCGAAACCGGACAGGGCCAGCGCCGACGCACTACTGGAGCATGTCCTCGATGAGCTCGGATCCTCAGGCCGGCGCCCCTTCGCCAGGGACTGACGAGCCGGCCTCGCCGGACGCCGACCCGAGCCTCGCGCTCGTTGCCAAGGCGCGCGGTGAGACCCTGCTCGAGGGGCTCGAGCGCCATCTGCCCGGGTCACGCCGCCACGCCGATGGGACCGCGTCCTATGCCTTTGCCGTCGCCGTCGAGCTCGGCGCCGACCGCGCCCGCGCCGAGCTGGTGCGAGAGGCCGCGAGGCTGCACGACGTCGGCAAGGTCTACCTGCCCACGACGTTGCTCGCCAAACCCCGCGAGGAGCTCGACATGACCGAGGAAGCGCTGGTTGACTCACACCCCGCCTACGGGGCGACGCTGGCAATCGGCGCCGGCATTCCCGAGCAGGCCTGCGAGTGGATCGGTTCGGCCGGCGAGCGCTTCGACGGCTCCGGCGGGCTGGGCCTCGCCGGTGAGCGCATCCCGGTCGAGGCGCGGGTTATCCGGGTTGGCTGTGCGTGCGACGCGCTGCTCAGCAGGCGCCCGGCCGTGGGTGAGGCCCTGCACTGGATCGCGATCGCCGGGCTCCGCACGAGCTCCGGCCACGAGCTCGACCCCCTGGCGGTCGAGGCGATGGCCGCCGTCCTCGGTCGCGCTGCGCCGGCGACCGGGTAGAAGGGCGCGATCGTTCCCCGGGCGGGCGGGCATAGAATCGGCCGTCCGTGCGCGAGAAGTTTCCCGAGACCCACGAGGAGAAACTCGCCTACCTAAGGGAATTGCGCGAGCAGGCGGTCCACTCGGCGTCGCCCGAGGCGGTTGAGAAGCAGCACGAGAAAGGGAAGCTCACCGCCCGGGAGCGGATCGAGAAGCTTCTCGATCCCGGCTCGTTCGAAGAGCTCGACACCTTCGTGCGCCATCGCACCTACGAGTTCGACATGCAGAAGCGACGCCCCTGGGGCGACGCGGTGGTCACCGGCTGGGGGACGATCGAGGGCCGACCGGTCGCCGTCTTCTCCCAGGACTTCACGGTCTTCGGCGGCTCGCTCGGCGAGGTGATGGCGGAGAAGATGTGCAAGATCATGGATCTCGCGGCCAAGATCGGCGCGCCGGTGATCGGCATCAACGACTCCGGCGGGGCACGGATCCAGGAGGGTGTCGTCTCGCTCGGCGCCTACGGGGACGTGTTCGTGCGCAACGTGCAGTGCTCGGGGGTGATACCTCAGATCAGCTTGATCATGGGACCGTGCGCGGGCGGCGCCGTGTATTCGCCGGCGATGACGGACTTCATCTTCATGGTCAAGGAGACCTCCCACATGTTCATCACCGGGCCCGATGTGATCAAGACGGTCACCGGCGAGGAGCCGACATTCGAGGAGCTGGGCGGGGCGATGACCCACAACACCAAGTCAGGTGTGGCGCAGTTCGCCGCCGACAACGAGGACCAGTGCCTAGAGGACGTCCGCTACCTGATGTCCTTCCTGCCGCTGAACAACCTCGAGATGCCTCCCCGGGTGGAACCCTACGACGACCCGGATCGCGCGGACGAGGCGCTCGACACGATCGTGCCGGACGATCCCTCGAAGCCCTATGACATGCGCGACGTGATCTCCCTGGTCGTGGACGACGGCGACTTCTTCGAGGTCCACGAGCACTGGGCGCAGAACATCGTCGTCGGCCTGGCGCGCCTGGACGGCTATCCCGTCGGCGTGGTGGGGAACCAGCCGCGCCACCTGGCGGGAGTGCTCGACATCGACTCCTCGGTGAAGGGCGCCCGCTTCGTGCGCTTCTGCGATGCCTTCAACATCCCGCTCATCACCTTCACCGACGTGCCGGGCTTCATGCCGGGCACGTCCCAGGAGTGGGGCGGGATCATTCGCCACGGCGCGAAGCTCCTGTACGCGTTCACCGAGGCGACGGTGCCGAAGCTGACGGTGGTCACGCGGAAGGCATACGGCGGCGCGTACGACGTCATGGCCTCCAAGCACATGCTCGCCGACTTCAACTTCGCCTGGCCGACCTCCGAGATTGCGGTGATGGGGCCGGAGGGGGCGGTGAACATCATCTTCCGCCGTGACATCCAGGGCTCGCCGACTCCCGACGAGCGACGCGACAAGCTCATCACCGACTACAAGGCCCGGTTCGCCAACCCCTACTCGGCGGCCGAGCGAGGCTACATCGACGACGTGATCGTCCCGCACGAGACGCGCCCGAAGTTGATCCGCGCCCTGCGCACCCTGCAAACCAAGCGCGTCGACCAGCCGAAGCGAAAGCACGGCAACATCCCGTTGTGAGCCCGCCGCGCTCGTCGGGGCCCCAGCCGCGGCCGGGATCGCGAACCATTGCCCTGGCGGCGCTGGCCGGCGCGATGGTCGTCTCGGCGATCGTCCTCATCTACGAGAGCCGCGGACAGACGATCAGGGGCGACGAGTTGGGCTACGCCGCGCGCCTGGCGAGCAAGCCGTTCGGTGAAGCGCTCTTCAACTCGCCGCCCAACAAGTACTTCCTACCCGTCCCACTCGCCCTCTACGACGCGATGTTCAACGTCTTTGGCCTGGTCGCCGACGTTCCCTACCGGATCGTCGTCACTGCGCTGGTGCTGCTCTGCGGCGGCCTCTTCTTCGCCCTCGTGCGCCGCCGCGTCGGCGATCTGATGGCGCTCCCGCCCACCTTTCTGCTGCTCTTCTTCGGCTCCGGTTGGGAGACGACGATCACGGCGATCCGCATCCCGTCTCTGATCGCGGTCGCGGCCGGGCTCGGCACCCTGCTCGTGCTGGAGCGGCGCGATCGTCGGGGCGACATCGCCGCGGCCGTGCTGCTCAGCGTCTCGATCGCCTCGCACCCGATCGGGCTCTGCTTCCTGGCTGCCGCGGGGGTGCTGATAGTCGCACGGCCGTCCCCGGAGCGGTGGAGGACCGCCTGGGTCGTCGCGATCCCTGCCGCGGTCTTCGCGACCTGGTGGCTGTTCCTGCGCGCGCCCAACACCGAATCCTTCTCTTCGACGAGGCCGATCGACATCATTCGCTTCGCGGCCGACTCCTGGACCTCGATCACGGCGCACGTGTCAGGCCTAGCCGGGCTCATCGACCAGCCGACCTTCGATCAGACCATCGCTCAGGTCGCGGCCGTGGCGCTGGTCGCGCTGATCATCGCGGCGGTGGCGATCTGGTGGCGCCGGGTTCCGGCGACCTTCTGGGCCGCGTTGGCAGCGCTCGTGGTGCTCGTTTCGTCCACCCGTCTCTCACCGGGCGGGTTCCTACGCTCGCCGGACGAGGTCCGCTACCTGTATCCGGAGGCCGTGCTCCTCCTCCTGGTCGTGATGGAGACGGCGGCGATTGCGCGGCTCAGGGCCTGGGCGGCGCTCGGTTTCACGGTCGTGCTCCTCCTCGGGCTCGTCTACAACATCGGGCAGCTGAGGGATGGCGGCGGCCTGGCAAGGGCGACATCCCAGGAGGCGCTCGGCAACTACAGCGCGTATGAGATCGCCGGACCCGCGCTCGACGAGAGCTACAAGCCCGGCGACTTCGCTCCGTCCGCGCGGGAGTACGTGCAGGCCGCGAGGGCCTACGGATCCGTTGCGGATTCCCCCGCGGAGTTGCAAACGGCTTCAGCGCTCGAGCGGGCGAGCGTCGACGCGGCGCTCCCCGGATCGCTCGGGTTGGCGGTGCAACCGGTGTTCTCGACCCACGCCGGTGGCACGGCGGCGCCAAAGGTGACTCGCGTTTGGTCAGGCAAGGTCACTCGCCGGCAGGGATGCGTTCGACTGGAGCCGAGCCCGCCGGGGGCGACGCCCGTCGTGCCCAGGGTGCCGCTCGACCCGGAGCTCTCCCGGCGTGCGATCCTCGGCCGCGTCGTTCGGGGCCTTCCCCCACGGCCCACCGAGACCCTGGCGCAGCTCGCCGAGCTGACCGTCCCTCCGGGAGAGGTGCGGCTCTACACGCCCGACATCAGCAGGACCGGCGTCCTGCTGGGGCGGTTCGCGGAGCCGCCAATCGCGCAGCTGGACCGCCCCGGCGGCGGCCGCGCGGGAGTGCTTCGCCTTCCCGCCAGCGGGGTCGCGCTGCCCTGGCGGGTGACCGTGGCCTCGAATCAGCCGGTCACGGTCTGCGGATTCGGCGCGGGGCGATCGACCTAGAGGGTCACGTCCTGCGCCTCGACCTCTCCGCGACGCCACGCCTCGTAGACCGAGAGGGCGATCGCCAGGTCCTGGATCGCCAGCCCGGTGGAGTCGAACAGCGTGATCTCCTCGGAGGAGGCACGGCCGCCGGCCCGACCGATCAGAACGTCCCCGAGCTGCGTCAGCTGGTCAGCGGAGAGGACTCCCTCCTTGATCCCATTGGCGAGCTCGCCACCCCGAGCCGCCTGGTCACGCTCGTCGCAGTAGAGACGGCAGCGGCGAACCGCGGCGAGCTCGACCTCCGCTTTGCCGGCTGCGTCCGCCCCGAGCGCGGCCAGATGCTGGCCGGGGCGCAGATCCGAGGCCATGATCACGGGCTGGCCGCCCGGCGTCACGCTGACCACGATGTCCTGCTTCGCGGCCTCCGAACGCTCGCCCACCGTCCAGCCGAGCTCATCCGCCAGCGCGGCGGCCGCTTCGGCGCGCAGATCGGCGCAGACGCCGGGTCCGTATCCGGCCGCGACGAGGCAGCGTGCGGCCCAGGCGCCGTTGACGCCGCACCCGATGATCCCCACCGAGCGCGCCGCGTCGGCAGCAAGAACCTGCGCGGAGAGGGCCGCCCCGGCGCCGGTCCGAAGCGAGGTGACCGAGGCGCAGTCGATGATCGCCAGCAGCTCGCCGGTGTCGGCGCTCGAGAGGAGCAGCGCCCCCGTGACCACCGGCAAGCCGCGCTCTGAGTTCCCCGGAAACGAGGTCACCCACTTGAGCAGGGCAAAGCCCTGGCCCCTCGCTGGCATGGCGCGAAAGTCGCCGTTGGGGGGCGCCTCCAAGTAGATCTTGGCGGGCATCTCCCACTCGCCGCGGGCGTGACGCTCGAACGCCAGGCGGGTTCGTTCGATTGCCTGCGCCGGGCTGACGGCCGCCAGGACGGCCTCGGCGTCGAGCACGGGGACATCCGCCACGCGGTGAGGTTAAGCGGTCGGCTCGTAGCCGAGGGCCACGAGCTCGTCTCGAAGCTCCGTGTAGAACCGCTCAGCGAGCTCGGGCTCCAGCTCCCGCTTCCATCGACCGATCGAGGCAGCCGGGGAGTCGGCGCTGACGTGCCTGTCCTGGAGCGTCCGGTCGGCGGTTACAGCCCCGAGATCGAGCTCAACGGAGAGCAGGTCCTCGAGCCGGCGTGCCTGCATGGGGAGGTCCGTCACCAGGTCCTCGTACCGAAAGACGGGGAACATCGCGCCTTCCGCCAGGCCTGTGATCCAGCGCATCCGCTCACGCTCGTGGGCGATGAAGCGATTGACCTTCTCGGCCTCCGTCTCACCGGGCGCCGGCTCCGCGCCCACGAAGGTGCCCGTCCCCTCCCGCCTGCGCTTGGCGTCGAAGGCGTGGAACGAGACGAAGGTGTCGCGCGGGTCCCGAAGGAGCACCAGGACATGCAGCGGAGGCAGCTGGCCGAGGTCCACCAGCCAGGTGTCCTGGTGCTTTTCGGCGTAGTAGCGGACGTCCACGCCGGGATCGTCGCGTTCGGCCCGCACCCGCCTGGCCGCGCGCCGGGAGAACTCGCGCCAGGTCAGGTCGAACGCGTAGCGCGACATCGGCGGCTCGGCATCGCCCTCTCCTGGCAGAAGCTCTGATGCCCAGGGCGGCGGCCCGATCAGCGGCTTGCCGGCGTCCCACTTCATCGACCCGAGGTCCCCCGCCGTCCAGAAATCGCTCCGGTCGGTCCGCTCCAGCATTCGGGCCCAGCGCCACAGATAGGCGAAGTACCTCCTCTCGTACGGGTAGGGCCCGGGCACGGCGATTCCCGGCGAGGACGCGAGCAGGCGCATCATCAGCGTGCTGCCATCGCGGCCGGTGCTGTCGACGAGGATCGGCGACAGCCACGGAGAGTCGGGCGAGTCGTCCATCGGGCGATCGGCCGGTCGATTTCGCGTCGCGCGCTTCCTTTTCAGCACCGCCGTCAACCTACACACGGCGGTGTCCGCATGAGGTTAGATTGACGCGATGGGAACGAACGGCGAGCGCCGCCCGCCCAGGCCCAGCATCGAGCTGCTCACGGAGCCGGCCTCCGACAGCGAGGCCGCGGCGGTGGTCGCCGCGGTAGAGCAGTTCCTGGCGGAGACCGCACCCGCCCACACGCCCGCCTGCCCGACTCAGAGCCCATGGCAGCGAGCGGCGCTTCAGGAGGGAGTCTCCAGGTCGTCGACACTCGCCTGGGGTCCGCGACCCGAATAAAAGATTGCGTCAAGCGACTAACAGGAGGGAAGAGTGGCCGTAGTCAAGATCATCGAGTTGGTCGGAAGCTCCAAGACGTCGAGCGACGATGCCGCGACGCAGGCGCTGAAGCAGGCGCAGACCTCGCTGCGAAACATCCGCGCCGTCGACATCGTGAGCACGGGCATCCGGGGCGAGAACCTCGACGAGTACCGCGCCCACGTGCGCGTCGCGTTCCTGATCGAGGGCACCGACATCGACTGAGGCGTAGTTAAATGCCCTAAAGCCGGTCGGGATTTGTGTAATATGCCGTCGCATGGAACCGACGGCGGTTGAGCGCCGGTCGGTGGCCGAGGAGGTCGCCGCCGAGCACGAGCTCAAGGTGAGTGAGAAGGACCAGCCCGGCAAGCGGCGGGTCGGCTCGCTCGAGAACCCTGAGCGCTACGAGAACGTTCCCGGCCACGTGATCCCGGTCATCGAGCGGGAGTTCGACGACTTCGACACCGAGGCCGCCAAGTTCATGCGGGACGAGACCCCGGAGGACAAGTTCATCGGCTTCCGGCTCAAGCAGGGCGTCTACGGCCAGCGCCAGCCGGACGTCCAGATGATCCGCGTGAAGCTGCCGCTGGGTGGTGTGACCCCCGACCAGCTCGACGCCTTCGCCGAGGCGATCGAGCAGTGGGCTCCGCTTCGCAAGGGCCA
This sequence comes from Solirubrobacterales bacterium, assembly GCA_050697075.1. Classification (GTDB taxonomy): domain Bacteria; phylum Actinomycetota; class Thermoleophilia; order Solirubrobacterales; family 70-9; genus AC-56. The sequence goes on from JBOGZC010000001.1 coordinate 81,424, forward strand.
CATCACGACCCGCGAGAACATCCAGATCCACCACGTGCCGCTGCCCGACGCGGCCAAGTTCATCCGGATGATCAGCGACGCGGGGCTCTCCTCCCGCGAGGGCTGCGGTAACACGATCCGCAACGTCACGGGCGATCCGTGGGCCGGGATCTCGGAGGGCGAGCTCTTCGACATCACGCCCTACGCGATGGCCTACGTCCGCTACTTCGTCCGCCACCCCGTGACGCAGCTGATGCCCCGGAAGGTGAAGACGGCCTTCACGGCGACGGACGAGGACGTGGCGATGACCGGCATCCACGACATCGGCTTCATCCCCAAGGTCCGCGACGGCGTCCGGGGCGTCGAGATCAAGGTCGGCGGCGGCACCTCGATCATGCCCCGGATCGCACCGACGCTGTACGAGTTCGTCGAGCTCGAAAACGGCGACTACCTGAAGGTCGCGGAGGCCTGCTGGCGGATCTTCGACCGCCAGGAGTGGCTGCGGGAGAACCGCGCCCGCGCCCGGATCAAGGTGCTGGTCGACAAGGTCGGCATCGACAAGTTCAGGGAGATGGTCGAAGAGGAGCTCGAGGGCGACTGGGTCGCCGAGCGCGACTTCGACGTGGAGCGGCTGAAGCTGATCGACGACGAGGAGGCGAACGCTCCCCCACCCCCGCCCGCCCACGGGAGCCCGAATGGCGACCGGTCGGAGTTCGACCGCTACCACGAGGCGAACGTGAAGCCCCAACGCCAGCAGGGATTCAGCTCCGTGGAGGTCAAGGTGACCCGCGGCGACCTCACCCCGGAGCAGCTCCGCGGCCTGGCTTCCCTGATGCGCGAGTTCACGGGCGGCTACGCGCGCGTTTCGGCACAGCAGAACTTCGTCCTCCGCTGGGTGCGCGACGAGTCCGTGTACGACGTCTGGCAGCGGCTTGGTGAGCTGGGCCTGGCCGACGCGGGACCGCGCGAGATCACCGACGTGGTCAGCTGCCCGGGCACCGACAGCTGCAAGCTCGGGATCACCAGCTCGATGGGCCTCAACCAGGCGGTCCAGGAGCGACTCGAGGCGATGCAGCTCAGCGACCCGCTGACCCGGCGCATCCACGTCAAGATGAGCGGCTGCCCAAACGGCTGCGCCCAGCACCACATCGCGAACATCGGCTTCTACGGCGCCTCGATCAAGGTCGGCGACCGCGCCGTCCCCGCCTACATCGCGCATCTGGGCGGCAACTACGAGGCGGGCGAGATCGTGTACGGCCACCGGCTCAAGGCGCGGCTGCCGGCCAAGCGCGTCCCCGAAGCGGTTGAGCGCTGGGTTCGCTTCTACGAGGACGAACGCGCCGAAGGCGAGGAGTTCAACCCGTTCGTCGAGCGAGTCGGCACCGATCCCTTCGAAGCGCAGGTCAAGGACCTCGCGATGCCGGTCGAGTTCAGCCTCGAGACGATGAACCAGTTCATCGATTGGAGCCGCTCGGAGCCCTACAAGGTCGAGCGTGGCGAAGGGGAGTGCGCGGTTTGACGGATTCGCCCCTCATAACCCGCACCCCGCCCCTCGAGCGGCCCCGCCCGCTGCACGAGGGCGACGCGGTGCCGGCGAACGACAACGGAAACGGCCGTCCGAGCAAGCTCCCTACGATCAACGGTCGCGTGGTGGACCCGGAGGAGATCTCGGCGCAGATCGAGGCGATGAGCGCCGATGAGGCCGTCGCCTGGGCGATCGAGAACTTCCATCCCCGCATGCGCTTTGCCGTCTCCTTCCAGAAGACGAGCTCGGTGATGATGGACATCGCGCATCGGATCGAACCCGGCGCGAGGTTCTTCTACCTCGACACCGAGCTCCTGTTCCCCGAGACCTACGAGACGCGGGACGCCCTCGCCGAGCACTTCAGCATCGAGTTCGACCGCTACGCCGGCATCACTCTCGCCGAGCAGGAGGAGCGCCATGGCGCTAACCTCTGGCGCCGCGATCCGGACGCCTGCTGCGGAGTACGCAAGGTCGAGGCGATGCGCATGGCCCTAGACGGCGCCGAGTGCTGGGTTTCTGGAATCCGCAGGGTCGATTCGGAGACTCGGGCGACGGCCGCGAAGTTCGGCTGGGACAAGCGGTTCGGGCTCTGGAAGCTCAACCCGCTGGCGGACTGGGACGACAAGCGAGTCTGGAACCACATCAAGGAGCATCACGTGCCGTACAACCCACTTCACGACCAGGGGTACCCGTCCATCGGGTGCATCCCCTGCACCTCGAAGCCAGGCGAAGGCGAAGGCGATCGCGCTGGCCGCTGGGCTGGAACCGACCGGACCGAGTGCGGCATTAATGGGTAGCTCCGAGACGGCCCTGGCGCTGACGCTGAGCGCGCGCCAGGCCTCCGACTTCGAGTTGATCGCGAACGGCGGCTTCGCACCGCTCGAGGGCTTCATGGGCGCTGACGATTGGCGCTCGGTCTGCGAGGGAATGCGCCTCCAAAGCGGCGACATCTGGCCGATCCCGATCACGCTTGCCACCGACCTCGAGGCGTCCGCGGGCGACGTGGTGGAGCTGAGCGCTCCGAACGGCAAGCGCCTCGGCCGCCTGGAGGTGAGCGAGGTATTCGATCGCGACGTCGACACGGAGGCCGAGCTCGTCTACCGGACGACCGACGACGAGCACCCGGGGGTCGCCGCCATCCGGCGTGAGGGCTCGCGCTGCCTCGCCGGATCGATTGAGGCAGCTGCGCTTCCCGACCACGACGAGGCGTTCATGCGCCGCTACCTCAGCCCCGAGGAGTCGAGGAAGGCGTTCGCAGATCGTGGCTGGAAGCGAATTGTCGCCTTTCAGACCCGCAACCCGATCCACCGCGCCCACGAGTACCTGACCAAGGCGGCGCTGGAGGTCTCCGACGGGCTCTTCCTCCACCCCCTGATCGGCGAGACCAAGAAGGGCGACATCCCCGCCGATGTGCGGATGCGCTGCTACGAGGTCCTGATGGAGCGCTATTACCACCCGGAGCGGGTGATCCTCGGCGTCAACCCGGCGAAGATGCACTACGCGGGGCCGCGCGAGGCGGTGCTCCACGCGATCATCCGGCGCAACTACGGCTGTACCCACTTCATCGTCGGCCGCGACCACGCCGGCGTGGGCGATTACTACGGCACCTACGACGCGCAGCGGATCTTCGACGACATCGACATCGGCGAGCTCGGGATCGAGCCGCTGTTCTTCGAGCACACCTTCTGGTGCAACGACTGCGAGGGAATGGCCTCCGACAAGACCTGCCCTCACCCCCAGGAGTCGCATCTCTTCCTGTCGGGGACCAAGGTACGAGAGATGCTCTCTCGCGGCGAAACGCCGCCGCACGAGTTCACGAGGGAAGAGGTTGCCGCGATCCTGATCGACGCATACAGAAAGGAGTCGGCGACCGATGGCAACTGAGAAAGGCTTCTGCCTCTGGTTCACCGGGCTCTCCGGATCGGGCAAGACCACGATCACGAACCTCCTGGTCAAGGAAATGCGCAAGCGCGGCGCCAAGCTCGAGGTTCTCGACGGCGACATCGTGCGCCAGAACCTCTCGAAGGGCCTCGGTTTCTCCAAGGAGGACCGCGACACGAACATCCGCCGCGTCGCCTTCGTGGCCGACCTTTTGTCGCGCAACGAGGTCCCGGTGATCACCGCCGCGATCTCTCCGTACCGCCAGCTTCGCGACGAGGCGCGCGCGAAGATGGACGGGCGCTTCATCGAGGCCTACGTGAAGGCCTCGGTGGAGACCTGCGAGGAGCGCGACGTCAAGGGGCTCTACGCCAAGGCCCGGTCGGGCGAGATCAAGGAGTTCACCGGGGTCTCGGATCCCTATGAGGCTCCCGAGAGCGCGGAGCTGGTGATTGAAACCGAGGAGCAGACTCCCGAGGAGTCCGCTCGGCAGATCCTTGACTACCTCGAGGATCAAGGGCTCATACCCTCCGCAGGGCAATAGCTGACGCTTCGCAGCGCGCCGACCGGTCAGCTTTCGGTCGGGTGTCAGCTCGGCCGGGGTGGCACCTGCGGCTCGCCCAGGCCATAGGTGTCATAGGCGAGAAACCGCGAGAACGTCTTGTGCGTCGGACCGTGGAAATCCGAGGACGCCGTCGGGGCGAGGTCGAGCTCCTCGCAGAGCTCAAGGCAGTGAGCGGTCTGCTCCCTCGTGTGCGGCGGATAGAAGGTCTCGATGCCCTCGAGCCCCACGTCGCGGCGCAGGCTCTCGACGAGGTCGCGCACCTGCGAGGGCTCGGAGACGTCCCAGTACGGATGGGCGACGACGGCGACGCCTCCGGCGCCGTGAATCAGCTCGACGGCCTCCTCCGCTGTCGGCCAGCGCCTGGGCACGAAGGCCTTGGCCCCCGGGACCAGATACTCCTCGAAGAATGGGCCGAGGTCCGGGCCGGCGCCGGCGGCCCGGGCGATGTGCGGGCGTCCGATCGAGTCCGCGGCGCCCGCCTCCGCGACTGCCGCGTCGAAGCTGACGTCGACGCCGAACGAGTTGAGCCGCTCGATGATCTCCTTGGCGCGGTCGACGCGCTCCCCCTGAGCTCGCTCGCACGCGGGGCCGATCGCCCCGGGCTCGACCCAGTAGCCGAGCATGTGCAGGTCGTCCGAGTACCTGTGCACGCAGGACAGCTCCACCGCGGGAACGCACTCGATTCCCGCCCCTGCGGCCGCCGCGACCGCGGCGGGAACACCCGCGACCGCGTCGTGGTCGGTCAGGGACATCACGCTCACCCCCGCCTCGGCGGCCGCTTCGGCCACCGCCGACGGCTCGAGCTGTCCATCCGATACGGTCGAGTGCGCCTGCAGATCGATCATTGGGCGGGCCATTGTGTCGAAACCGGGCCGCAAACCGAGCTGAGATGAGAATTACCGCCAAAGCCGACTACGCCGTCCGCGCCGCAGTGGAGCTGGCCGCGTCCTCCGCCGGCCAGCCGATCAAGGGCGAGCATCTCGCCGAAGCGCAGGAGATCCCACTTCAGTTCCTGGAGCACATCCTGCTCGAGCTCAAGCACGCGCGCCTGGTCCGCGCCAGACGCGGGGCGCGGGGCGGCTACTGGCTCGCGCGGCCGCCCGAGGAGATCACCCTGGCGGACGTGATCCGGGCCGTGGAGGGCCCGCTCGCCAACATCCAGGATTCGGCCCCGGAGGCGACGAAGTACCCGGGGCCGGCGGAGCACCTCCGAGACGTGTGGGTGGCCGTCCGCGCCAACCTGCGGGCCGTCCTGGAGCACGTGACGCTCGCGGACCTGACGAGCGGCACGCTCCCCCGCGAGGTTCGCCAGCTGACCTCGGACCCGGACGCCTGGGAAGTCCGTTAGCAGCGGGCGATCACGCGCCGGCGACGGCCGCGTAGGCCCGCTCCATTAGGCTGCGGGTGATGGACTTCGGCCTCACGCCTCAGGTGGAGGAGCTGCGGGATCGGATACGCGCCTTCATGGACGAGCACGTCTATCCGGTCGAGCTGGAGGCGATGCGGGCGCTCGACGCCGAGGTCAGGCCCGGCACCCCGTACCCGGAGGTCCTGGTCGAGATCCGCAATCGCGCCCGTGCGGAGGGTCTCTGGAACCTGTTCATGCCCGACGAGCGCTACGGCGCCGGACTCGGCAACTGGGAGTACGGCGTTCTCTGCGAGGAGATGGGCCGCAGCCCTGCCATCGCTCCGATGGCGTTCAACTGCTCGGCCCCGGACACGGGCAACATGGAGATCCTCGCGGAGCACGGAACCGATGAGCAGCGGAACCGATGGCTTCGTTCGCTGCTCGAGGGCGAGATCCGCAGCTGCTTCTCGATGACGGAGCCCGAGGTTTCGGGCTCGGATCCCACCACGCTGCGGACGCTCGCGAAGCTCGACGACGACGGGTGGGTGATCAACGGGCACAAGTGGTTCACCTCCGGCGCCGTCGGGGCGGAGTTGGCGATCGTGATGTGCGTGACGGACCCCGACGCGCACCCCTACGCACGGGCCAGCATGATCCTCGTCCCGACCGACAACCCAGGGTTCGACCTGGTTCGACCCGTCTCGGTGATGGGTCACGCCGGCGGGCCCGGCCACTGCGAGATCCGCTACGAGGATTGCCGGGTGCCCGCCGCCAACCTGCTGGGCGAGCGCGGCGCCGGCTTCGTGATCGCCCAGGACCGGCTCGGGCCCGGGCGCATCCATCACTGCATGCGGGCAATCGGAACCGCGGAGCGCGCCATCGAGCTGATGAGCCGGCGCGCCAATGAGCGCGAGACGTTCGGCGGGAAGCTCGCCGACAAGCAGTTCGTTCAGGACTTCATCGCGCGCTCGCGGATGGAGGTCGACCAGGCGCGCCTGTTCACCCTCTACGCGGCCTGGAAGATGGACACCGCGGGCAAGCGGGCGGCGCGGCAGGAAATCTCGATGATCAAGGTCGTGGCCGCCAACGTGGTCATGGACGTGCTCGACCGCGCGATCCAGGTCCACGGCGCGCTCGGCATGTCCGACGACACGCCCCTCGCGTGGATGTGGCGCTTCTCGCGCATGCTCCGGGTGGCCGACGGCCCCGACGAGGTCCACAAGGTGGTCATCGCCCGCCGCGAGCTGCACCGTTGGGCCAAGGCCGCGGAGGCGAGCGCCGACGGCGCGGGGGCTCCCGCGCCGGCCGCGCCGGCCGAACCCGCCAAGGCCTAATCCGACCTGGGTTCGTCCTCGCGAGCGACGATCGCCTGGGCTCCCCGCCGCACGAGCATCCGCGCCAGAGTCGATGGCGCCACGCCGTAGAGCTCGGCAGCTTGGGTCAAGAGCTCATAGTCGGGGGGCGTCAGCCTGACTCCCACCTGGCGCGTAGCAGGCGGCCTGCCCGACGGCCGACGTAGGTCCCCGAGCTCGGCTCCGGGCAGCGAGGGGGTCGGGAGCCTGGATCGTGGCCTGGGGCCCTCCAGCCCGCCTTGCACCTTGGCCCGCTCCTCGACGATCCGGTCGAGGAAGGCCTCGAGCGATGGATAGTCCTCCGAGGCCCAGGCGAACGGGTGCGTCGGTCGACCGGTTTCGCCGGGACCGGATGCGGCACCAACCTCGCTCTCCAGCCGGCCACCATCAGGGTCTTCGCCACCCGCCTGGTACCCCTCGCTACCCACTCGATACCCGTCGCTACCAGCCTCCTCGGCCGCATCTCTCGACCCGCCCTTCGGCGAGGGCCCCTCGTGGCTCATTGCTGAAGCTTGACGCCGTCTGGCGCGCGGAATGCTGGCGGATTGCGTGCGTGGTGGGCCGGGGATGCAAATCGAGCGCGCCGGCGGCGTCAGCCCAGCCGGCTCTCCGCCTCGTCTGCGGCCTCGGCGAGCCGCGCCACGATCCTGGCGAACTCCTCGAAGCCCTCATCGGACTCCCCATACTGGCCAGCCGCATAGCGCGCGTAGACGCCCTGGAGGACGATGGCGAGCTTCCACGACGCGAGCGCGACGTAGAAGTCGATTCCGGAGAGGTCTCGCCCGGTTGCGCTGGCGTATCGCTCCCGCACGTCCTGGCGCGTGGGGAAGCCGGCCGCCGTGGTCGGAGCCTCGAACAGCGGCATCAGCTCATCGCCCGGCTCGGACCAGTAGACCAGCAGCAGGCCGACGTCGGCGAGGGGATCGCCGAGCGTGCAGAGCTCCCAGTCGACGACCGCTGCCACCTGCCCGGCGGGCGAGAGGATCATGTTGTCCAGGCGGTAGTCGCCGTGGACGATCGTCGCCGGCCCCTGCTCGGGGATTCGCTGCGAGAGGCGCCGGTGGACGTCGTCGACCACCGGCAGCTCCGACGTCTTCGACTTCTCCCACTGCTCGTGCCAGCGACGGAGCTGGCGGGCGACGTAGTCCTGCTTGCGCCCAAGCTCGCCGAGGCCGACCCGGTCCGGGTCGATCGCGTGGATCGCGACCAGCGTGTCGACGACGCGCTCGCCGATCGCCCGGCGCTCGGCATCGTCGAAGCTCGCCACGGCCTCGGTTCGGGACCGAAGGACAGGGCCCTCCACGAACTCCATGACGTAGAACGGCGCGCCGTTGACCGAGTCGTCCTCGCAGAGGGCGACCACCGGCGGGACCGGCACGTCGGTGTCCTGGAGCGCCGCGATGATCCGGTGCTCGCGGGCCATGTCGTGGGCGGAGGCGAGCCGCTTGCCCATCGGCGGCCGGCGAAGGGCCCATCGGCGGCCGGCTGTGTCGCTAACGGCGTACGTGAGGTTGGAGCGCCCGCCCGAGATGCGCTCGAAGCTCAACGGGGGGTCGACGCTCGGAACGCTGCCCGCGAACCAGGCCTCCAGGCTCGGCCGATCGATAGCCTCGTCGCCCATGGCGGCAGATCCTATGCGGGGGGAGGGGGAGCGCACAGGCCTCCTGATCGATTTCGGCGGCGTTTTGACCACCTCCGTTTGGGACACCTTCGCCGACTTCTGCCGCGAGAAGGGACTCAAGGAAGACGCCGTCAAGCGCCTGTTCCGGGACGATCCCGAAGCGCTTGCCGAGCTCCGAGGCCTCGAGACAGGGAGCCTCTCGGAGGACGAGTTCGAGCTCCGCTTCGCAAAGCGCCTCGGGCTCGGAGAGGCATCGAACCTGATCGACAGCATGTTCCGGGGCATGCGGCCCTCCGAGCCGATGGTGGCCGCGGTGCGCGACGCGCGGGCGGCCGGGATCCGCACCGGGCTCGTGTCGAACTCGTGGAGCACGTCGCACTACGACCGCGATCTGCTGCGGGAGCTGTTCGACGCCGTCGTGATCTCCGCCGAGGTCGGCATGCACAAGCCACAGCCGGAGATCTACCTGCTCGCGGCCGAGCGGCTCGGCCAGCGCCCGTCGAGCTGCGTCTTCGTCGACGACCTGCGCGAGAACTGCGCCGGCGCCGAGGCTGCGGGGATGACGGCGATCCTCCATCGGGATCCCGCGGACACGATCTCCCGGATGCAGGAGCTGCTCGGGTTCCGGGTCGCCTCGGCGGCCGGGTAACCCGCCTCACGACCCGGCCGCGATCAGCGCCACACCGGTCAGCGCTGCGACCACGCCGCAGAGCTGGACCCGCGCGAGGCGCTCGCCGAGCACGAACCGGGCGAGCAGCACAGTGACCGCCGAATACAGGGAGCCGGCCACAGCCACGAGCGAGAGGAGCGCGTGGTTCGTGGCGACGGCGAACAGCGAGTTCGCGAGGACGTCGAAGAAGCCGATCGCGAGCAGGGCCGGAAGCATCGATTGCTCGATCCGCATCGAGGGCCGGGCGAACGCCGCCGCTACGAGGAGCGTGGCGACGCCCCCCACCCGCGCGGCAACGATGGTCCAAGTGGGCCGGGCGACGGAGGCGGCGTCGATCCCCAGGAAGAAGAGGCCGAAGCCCAGCGCCGCGAGGGCCGCGAGCCCGACCGCGGTTCGCCCGGCCGCGCGCCACTCGGGATCCGGCTCGCGAGCGACGAGCACAACTCCCACCAGACCGGCCGCCGCCCCTACGGCCTGAACCGGCGCCGGCCGATCGCCCTGCACCAGGCCCGCCGCCACGGGAACCAGGACGCCCAGCGCGCCGATCGTCGCCACGACGGTCACCGAGCCGAGCGCCATGGCCCTGTAGAAGGCCCAGAGCGCGAGCACGGCCGCCGCGCCGGCCGCAGCCGCGATCGCGGCGTCCCGGGCACTCAGCGAGTCACCGCCGAAGGCGAACGCGACCGCGAGCGCCAGGACGAGCCCAACCGGCTGGCTGACCAACAGCACCGTGAGCGCCGAGATCCGGCGACTCTGCAGCCCGCCCAGGAAGTCGGAGACTCCCCAGGCGACGCTCGAACCGAGCCCCAGCGCTATCCCGAGCATTCTCGATCCCGCCCCAGCAGGGCGCCGAGGCTGAACCGCGCCGCGACGCTCACGACCCCGCTGCTGCGGGCGTCGACCCGGGTCCACTCTCCATCGCCCTCGACGCACGCCTCACCGGCGGTGACCGTCCAGTAGCGCGTGTGGTGGATGCGAATCATGAACGGGCCGACGTGCCGGGTCGACAGCGTGAAACCGGCGGGACCGATGGTCGCGAGGCGAGTCGCCGGTCCAGCCGCAACGGACGCGTCATTGGCAGGCGACACGAGGCCCGGCGTCCCCCGCACCGCGTAGAGGCGCCAGTGTCGATTCGCCCAAACCGGGCGCAGATAGGGCGGCCCATCCCGGATCAGCGCGTCCTCGTCCTCCGCCAGGTAGTCCGGCTCCGCGTCCGGGAGGGCGACGTAGCTCACGCCGTTGTCGTAGAGCCAGGTCCGATAGGCGGCGGGCGTCAGATGCCCGCCGGTGAACAGGTCGAAGTCGCCGGACTCGAGCTGCCGCAGCCAGCCCCGAGCGAGCGGGAAGCGCGGCGCCACGTAGTCGGCCTCCCAGCGATTCTGGGTGGGTGGGACCTCGACTCGCACCTGGGCGCCGCCGGTGCGGCGCTCGAGCTCGGCCAGCAGCGGCGCGTAGTAGGCCTTTTCGACGGAGGGCTCACCGGCGGCGTTCGTGAGGTCGCGAATCGGCGCCGCCCACTGCCAGTAGAGCAGCGGCACCGCGAGCAGCGCCAGCGCCACGGGCCTGCGACCGGCGAGGCCGAGCGCCAGGACCGGGCCGCCGAACAGCGAGCCGAGCCGAGCCGCGTTCGCCCCGACCGGCGTGTGCACGATCGCCAGGACCAGGCACAAGCCCACATAGAGGACCACGCCGAGGCGCAACGTTCGCTCCTCCGCCGGAAGCAGAATCAGTGCTGCCGCGGCCAGCAACGGCACCGGAAGGAACGCCGTCGCAACGAAGGGAAAGTAGCCGTCGGTTGGAAACGCGAGCGCCAGGGCCGCGATGGGCGCAAGAGCCCCAGCCGCGACCGCGATCCCCGCCCGGCGCCGGCCGGTCAGCGCCACCGCGACGCCGGCGAGCGCCACGAAGAGGCCCGCCACGGGGCTCGCGCAGGCGGTGAGCGCACCCATGGCAACGGCGAGCGCCGGGCGCCCCCGCTGAAGGGCGAGGAGGGCGCCGAGCCCGATCGCCACTCCCAGGGCGAAGGTGAGCTGTCCGGCGATCAGCAGGCTGCCGGTGGCGAGGCCGAACCACAGGGTGGCGAGCCAGGCCTGGGAGCCGAACCGGTACCTCGCCAACGCGCCGAAGAGCCCCGCCGCCGCCACGGCCGAGACCGCCCCGACCAGCCGCGGCCCGAGCGCCGCCCCGAGCGGTGGAAACAGGACGCTGTAGCCCGGCAGATAGTGGCCCCCGTACCAATAGTCGTTCCAGATCAGGAAGCCGTGGGCGGAGAACAGGTCCGACCGGAACGCCTGGGCAGCCAGGTCCGCGCTCGACGGCTCGAAGACCAGGTAGAGGAGGGCGAGCAGTGCGGCCGCGACCATCCCCAGGGCCACCATATGCCCGGTCCTCAGGCCGTCAGCCGCGGGCGTACTCGACCCGGATCTGCTTGCCCTTGAGCTTCGTCCCCTCGAGTCGCTCAAGCGCCTGCTCGGCGCGACCGGCGTCGAGCTCGACGAACGAGAACCGGTCCATCACACGGATCGAGCCGATCGCGTCCTCGGGGATCACGGCACCCTCGGTGAGCGCCCACCTGACGTCCTCCTCGTCGATCCCACTCCGCTTGCCCCGGTTGACGAACAGCTTCACCGCCTGGCCCTCCGCGTCGTGCTCGCGCCGTCGCGGCCGCGGCGCATGCTCGAGTCGCTCCTCGGGCGGCTCCCACACGCCGATTCTCGTCTTGGCCTCGCGTTCGATGCGCGGGATCTCGGCGCTCTGCTTGGGGGTCACGAAGGTGATCGCGCGGCCCGTGCGGCCCACCCGACCGGTGCGCCCGATCCGATGGATGTACGCCTCCGTGGTGTCGGGGACGTCGTAGTTGATCACATGGGTGACGTGCTCGATGTCCAGGCCGCGGGCCGCGACGTCGGTCGCGGCCAACAGCCTCAGACGGTGGTCCTTGAAGGCGAGCATCACCCCATCGCGCTGCCCCTGGCTCAGGTCGCCGTGCAGCGCCTTCACCTGGAGGCCGCGGGAACGCAGCGCCTCATCGAGCCGCGCGGTGCCGAGCTTGGTGCGGCAGAAGATGATCGCCTGCTCTGGCTCCTCGGCTCGCAGCACTTCGATCAGCCGGTCAACCTTGGCGCGCGGGGCCACCTCCACGTACGCCTGCTCGATCGCGTCCACCGTGAGCTGCTTCGGCGTCACCCTGATCGTGATCGGCTCGTACATGTAGCGGTCGGCGAGCCGCTCAATCGGGGGCGGGATCGTGGCGGAGAACAGCGACGTCTGCCGACCGTCCGGACAGATCCGCAGGATTCGCTCGACGTCCTCGATGAAGCCCAGATCGAGCATCTCGTCGGCCTCGTCCAGCACCACGTAGCGAGCGGATGCCAGGTCCAGCGACCCCCGCGAGATGAGGTCGAGCGTGCGCCCGACCGTGGCCACCACGACCTGCGCCGCCTCCCGCAGCCGCGACTGCTGGGTCGAGACCGCCTGGCCGCCAAACACCGCGATCACCTCGACCGGCAGGTGCTCGGCGTAGGCGCGCAGGGCCTGAGTGACCTGGATGCAGAGCTCGCGGGTCGGCGTGAGCACCAGCGCCTGGGTATCGTCGGACTCCAGGTCGAGGTACTGGAGCATCGGCAATCCGAACGCGGCAGTCTTTCCGGTCCCGGTCTGCGCCTGGCCGATCACGTCTCGGCCCGCGAGCAGCTCCGGGATGGCCTGCTCCTGGATCGGCGTCGGATCGACGTAGCCGAGCTCGTCGAGCGTGCGCAGGATCTCCTCGGACAGCCCGAGCTCGCGGAATGGGGTCACCGAGTGGGGTCCAGGAGCAGCTTGCCGTGAGTGGTCCGAGCGGCGATGTCCTCGTGGGCACTGCGGACCTCCGAAATGGGGTACGTGCCGCCGATCACCACCTCGAGCTCGCGTTTGGCCACCGCCTCCAGGAGCTCCGCGATCCCGGTGCGGAGCTCCCGCGGGCGGCGGAACAGATGCATGAGCCAGAAACCGACCACGGCGCGGCTGGTCCGCATCAGGTCGACGTTCCGGATCTCCACGGGCTCGCGCGAGGCGAGGCCGTAGGTGACCAGGCGTCCGAACGGCGCCAGCGCCGCCAGACATGCCTCGAACGCCGCCCCCCCGCTCATCTCGAGCACCACGTCGACGGGCTCGCCCCCGTTGGCCTCGATAATCGCCGCCTCCAGGTCGTCGGAGCGTGAGTCCACCGCGACATCGGCCCCCAGCCGGCGGGCCAGCTCCCGCTTCTCCTCGGACGACGCAAGGGCGATCACCCGGCCCGCCCCCATGCGCTTGGCGAGCTGCACCGCCAGTGAGCCGGTCCCTCCGCCGGCCGCCTGAACGACCACCGAGTCACCCTGCTCGAGCCGCGCCGAGACTCGCAGCAGGCTGCGGGCGGTGAGGCCCTGGAGCAACAGGCCGGCGGCCTCGTCGTCGGAAACCTCGTCCGGCACGGGGACGAGGACGGCCTCGGGAACGGCGATCCTCTCCGCGTACCCGCCGCTCGCCACGAGCGCGGCCACCCGCCGGCCATCCGGCGTGCGACCCGCGAACTCGCCGCCGGGAATCAGCGGCAGCTCCTGCTTGGCGAGGTAGTCGTTCCTCGTGACGTGCGTGTCGGCGAAGTTGATCCCCGCGCGGGTGACCTCGACGACGACCTCCCCCTCGCCGGGCGCGGGATCTGGCAGCTCGACGAGCTGCATCGCCTCAGGCCCACCGAACTCCTCGAGTTGGATCGCACGCATGGCCGCCGCAGTGTACGGAGGGGGCAGGTGGCGGGCGATCCCGCCCGACGCGCGCCCAAACAGGTTGCGAGCTATCCGGCCGCGCCCGCGGAACGCAGCTCGGTGAACACGCCGCTCGACTCTTCGCGCGCGCCCATCTGCTCGTCGGCGATCACGTGGGAGACCGCGTTGATCAGCGCCAGATGCGTGAACGCCTGCGGGTAATTCCCCAGCTGGGCGCCGCTCATGGCCTCGATCTCCTCGCCGAAGAGGCCCAGCGGGGTGCTATGGGTCAGCACCTGCTCGCAGAGCTTCCGCGCCCGCTTGGGCTCGCCGATCTCCGACAGCGCTGAGACGAGCCAGAAGGAGCAGATCGTGAACGTCCCCTCCTTGCCCGTGAGGCCATCCTCGGTCTCGTCAACGTGATAGCGGAGCACCAATCCATGCTCGGTGAGCTCGTCCGCGATCGCCAGCACCGTGGCTCGAACACGTTCGTCATCGGACGGGAGAAAGCGAAACAGCGGGACCAGCAGCACCGAGGCGTCCAGCGCGTCGGTGTCGTAGTGCTGGCGAAACACGCCCCGTTCGCTGACGCCGTGCTCCAGCACGTCGGCCCGGATGGCGTCGGCCTCGGGGCTCCAGTGGTCGGCCAGCTCCGGGCGCCCCTGGTCGGCCGCCAGCCGGGCCGCACGATCCAGTGCCACCCAGCACATCAGCTTGGAGGAGACGTAATGCTTCGGTTCGCCGCGAGCCTCCCAGATCCCCTGATCGGGCGCCCGCCAGGCGCCCGCGGCCGCCTCCGCCTGCTCGAGGACGATCCGGCGCATCTCCTCCGGCACCCCCTCCCGGGTCTTCGTGTGGATGTAGATCGAGTCGAGAAGGGCGCCATAGACGTCGTTCTGGCGCTGCTTGTAGGCGGCATTCCCCACCCGGACCGGCTTCGAGCCCACGTAGCCGTCCAGATGGTCGAGCGTCCGCTCGGTCAGCTCCGTCTCGCCCCCGATCCCGAACATGATCTGCGTCTCGGGACCGCGACCGTGGCAGAGATGCGAGACGAACTCCATGAACTCGCGCGCCTCCTCATCGAAGCCGATCACGTGCAGGCTCCAGAGCGTGAAGCTCGCGTCCCTGATCCAGGTGTAGCGATAGTCCCAGTTCCGCTCCCCGCCCGGCGTCTCCGGGAGCGAGGTCGTGAGGGCGGCGACCAACGCGCCGGTTGGCTCGTAGGTGAGCCCCTTGAGCGCCAGCGCCGAGCGCTGCAGGGTCCAGCGCCACGGGTGGTCCGGGAAGGCTCCACGCTCCAGCCAGCGCCGCCAGATGTTCACGGTTCCTTGGACGAGCCGGACCGCGTGCGCGGCATCGGTTGGCCCGCTGAGCTCCTCCCGCCAAGTGAGGCACAGGAAGCCGCGCTCGCCGGTGTCGAGCGTGCGCACGCCGCGGGCGAGTCGGCCGTCGAGCTGCAGCGGGATGTCCCCGAGCAATCGCAGCGTCTCCCCGCCGCCGCTCGCGTCCGCGGCGAACCCGTCCTTGTCGACCAGCTTCCAGCTCGCTTCCTCGGTCGCGTAGTCGAAGGCGGGCTCGCAGACGGCCTCCACCTCGATCGTCCCGTGAACGCACTCGACCGTGCGGAGGAGCATGTGCTGGGCGTCCTGTGCGCCCAGCCCCCGGGCGCGCACACCCTCTCCGTCCTCGTCGCTCCGGGGAGCCAGCACGAGCGCATCGTGCACGACCATCCAGCCGGTGGCCGTCATCCAGCTCGTCTCGAGCACGTTCGAGCCCGGCACGTACCGGCGCGCGACCGGCGCCCGCAGCGCCGTGGGGCCGAGACGGAAGGCGCCCGCTCGGCGGTCCAGCAGGGCCCCGAACACGCTCGGCGAGTCGAAACGGGGCAGGCAAAGCCATTCGACCGTTCCGTCGGAGGCCACGAGCGCCCCCGTGTGGCAGTCGGACAGGAAGCCGTAGTCGCCGATCCCGTGGAACTGCTCCCCGGCGGCGCTTGCCCAACGCCCATGCTCCTTTGCCGCAACGGCCATCTCGATCGGAACGCTAACTCTTAGGATGCACGGCCGTGTCCCTGACCGTCGTCGGCTCGATTGCGCTCGACTCCGTGCGGACCCCGTTCGGGGAGCGCGAGGGCATGCTCGGAGGGTCCGCGGTCCACTTCGCGCTGGCGGCGTGCTTCTTCGCCGACGTCCACGTCGTCGGGCCGGTCGGGGAGGACTTCGCGGACGAGCACGTCGAGCTGCTGCGCTCGCGGGGGGTGGACGTGGACGACATCGAGCGCGTCAACGGCGGGGAGACCTTTCGCTGGCGAGGGCACTACGAGGTCGACATGAACCTCGCCCACACCGACGAGACGGAGTTGGGCGTCTTCGCCGACTTCGAACCCAAGCTGTCGCCGGCCTCGAGCCAGGCCGACGTGCTCTTCCTTGGAAACATCCAGCCCGACCTGCAGCGACAGGTGCGCGCCCAGTGCACCCCGCGCCTGGCGGCCCTGGACTCGATGAACCTCTGGATCGAAACCACCCGCGACGCGCTGCTGGCCGCGATCGGCGAGGTCGACTGCGTGCTCCTGAACGACTCGGAGATCCGGATGCTGACCAAGGAGTCGAACCTCTCCCGTGCCGCGCGCAAGGTGATGGATCTGGGACCGCGGATCGTGGTTGCCAAGCGGGGCGAGTACGGAGCCGTCATGTTCACACCGGATGGGTTCTTCGCGCTCCCCGGGTTCCTGCTCGAGGACGTGCGCGATCCCACCGGAGCCGGAGACAGCTTCGCCGGAGGCTTTCTCGGCTATCTCGACATGCAGGGGACCCATCCCACCGACCAGGCCCTGCGCCGAGCGCTCGCCTACGGGACGGTGCTCGCGTCGTTCAACGTCGAGCAGTTCGGGATCGAGCGAATGGCGAACCTCACCGAGGGCGAGATCTCGGACCGCTACGACGCCCTTCGGGCGATGACCCACTTCGAGCTTCCCGGCTAACCAGGGCCCCCACCGAGCGTCGACGCCTTAGTCTCGGATAGCGAGACAAACGCGTCGAGGTCCGCGGCTCAGAGCCGGATCGCCACCAGCGCGGCGGCGAGCAGGACCAGGCCGACCGAGATCGCCCTGAGCGCCGCGTCCAGCGGCGCCGCGATCCTCGCCGCCGTCAGCTCCCGGGTGGTCCCGTCGTCGAGACGCTGCTGACCGCTCACCGACACGGTGCGGCGCCGCAGCTCGCGGACCGGGGTCGAGAGCCGGCGCTGCGCCACGCTGAGCCAGAAGCAGCCCAGGGTCACCGCGACGCCGGCCACCGCCACGCCTGCCGAGTGGATGGCCAGCGCGTTCGCCCAGAAGCTGGTCAGGGCCGGGAAGGAGCCCCAGGCGGCGGCGAACCAGAAGTCCGTGTGGAAGCGCCCGCCGAACAGCTCGAGGTTGTACGCAAGAACCAGGAAGGCCCCCACGACCACGAACGGGACAAGCGTGGCGGACACCACGATCACGCCGGCGACGCCGATCCCGACCGCCCCGGCGAGCGCGATCGCGGCGAGCGCGGCGAGGTCCCGTTCCGACAGCCGGGTCCCGAGCGGGTGCCCCTTGAGCTCGTCGAGCGCGTGCGCGGCCACCCCCACTCCCAGGAAGAAGGCGCCCAGGGCCGCCCACAGGCGCGCCGTGTGAAGCACGGGCGCCGCCACGGCGCCGAATGCCACGTAGCTCAGGTGCCAGGCGGTGTACGGCGGATGCAGGATCGTGACGAGGTCCCGCCAGCCACCCGGCCGCAGGGCGTAGAAGGCCGGACGATCGGCAACGTCAGCCATCCCGCGTGCCCCAGATCACCACCCCGCCGCCGAGGCTCATGCGGCGGGCGCGAACGCGCGACAGCCCGGCCGCCTCCCAGAGCTCCAGCTGGCGCGCCAGCGGCCAGGTCCGATACAGGCCTTCGATGCTCGGTCCGAGGAAGCGGCCCACCTCGTACCAGTCGCCGCCGAATGCCCTGCCGAGCGCCGGGAGACCGACGCGAGTGTAGAGCCACCAAAGCGGCCGCCAGAGGGGTGGGTCAGGCAGGCCGAACTCGAGCGACGCGACCCGACCCCCTGGCTTCACCACGCGGGCCAGCTCGGCGAGGGTGGCGCCCGGGTCGTCCACGTACCGCATGAGATAGGTGAAGGTGAGGTGGTCGAACTCGGCGTCCGCGAACGGCAGGCGCTCGGCCTGGCCCTCGACCAGCTCGATCCGCCGGGCCAGCTCGGCCCGGCCGTCGAGCGCGCGCCGTGCCCCCTCGAGCATGTCGGGGCTCTGGTCCAAGCCGACGACTGCGCACCCGTACCGGCGGACCAGCTCCCGCGCCACGAGGCCCGTCCCGGTCGCGACGTCGAGGATGCGGTCGGTGGGGGCAGCCTGCACGGCGTCCACCAGCGCCCGGCGCCACCGCGGATCCTGTCCGAAGCTGAGCGCGGCGGAAAGAAGGTCGTACCTGCGCCCGAGCCCCGAGAACAACGCCAGCGCGCCGCGCTTCCGCTCCGAGCCGATGTGCTCGACAGCCATCGTGCGCGAACCCTCCCAGAAACGGCCGCCGCCGGGCCTGCAGTGCGAGAATTGAGTTGATTGAGGAACTAGAGGAGGAGAAGGCGATGGCGACCGAGCAGCAGACGAACCAGCAGGGCGACGGTAGCGTGGCCGCCGCCGGTGCGAAGACGCTCACGATCACCGACAACCGCACCGGCCAGACCTACGAACTCGAGGTCAACAACGGGACGATTCGCGCGATGGACCTGCGCCAGATCAAGGTCGCCGAGGACGACTTTGGGCTGATGGCCTACGACCCGGCTTTCACCAACACCGCGTCGTGCCGCTCGGCGATCACCTATATCGACGGCGACGCGGGGGTGCTCGAGCACCGCGGCTACCCGATCGAGCAGCTGAGCGAGAATTCCAGCTATCTCGAGGTCGCCTACCTGCTCGTCTTCGGCGAGCTGCCAACACGGCCCCAGCTCGAGCGATGGGTGTTCGACGTCACCCACCACACCTTCGTCCACGAGGACATCAAGAACCTGTTCGAGACGTTCCGTTACGACGCGCACCCGATGGGGATGCTCCTATCTGGTGTGGGAGCGCTGTCGACCTTCTACCCCGACGCCAAGCACATCGACGACCCCGAGGAGCGCTACATGGCGGCGATCAGGATGATCGCCAAGGTCCCGACGCTCGCGGCGTTCGCCTATCGCCACAACATGGGGCTGCCCTACGTCTATCCGGACAACGACCTGAGCTACGCGGGCAACTTCCTCGCGATGATGTTCAGGAAGACCGAGGCGAAGTACGAGCCGGACCCGCGGTTGGAGCGCGCCCTCGACGTGCTGTTCATCCTCCACGCCGATCACGAGCAGAACTGCTCCACCAATGCCGTCCGGGGAGTGGGCTCCTCGCAGGTGGACCCCTACTCGGCGGTCGCGGCCGGCGTCGCGGCGCTCTACGGACCGCTCCACGGCGGGGCCAACGAGGCGGTGCTGCGGATGTTGCGCCGGATCGAGACGGTTGAGAACGTCCCCGACTTCCTCGAGGGCGTGAAGAAGCGCGAGGAGCGGCTGATGGGGTTCGGCCACCGCGTCTACAAGAACTACGACCCCCGCGCACGGATCATCGAGCACCACATGGACGAGGTGCTTGAGGCGACGGAGTACAACCCGCTGGTCGAGATCGCCCGCGAGCTCGAGAAGCGGGCGCTCGACGACGACTTCTTCACCTCCAGGAAGCTCTACCCGAACGTCGACTTCTACTCCGGGATCATCTACGAGGCGCTTCAGATCCCGACCGAGATGTTCACGGTGATCTTCGCCATCCCTCGGACGTCGGGCTGGGTCTCGCAATGGATGGAGATGAACGACGATCCCGAGCAGAAGATCGCCCGCCCGCGCCAGATCTATGTCGGCGAGCGCGAGCGCGACTACGTGAAGATCGCCGATCGCGAGGGCCCGGAGAAGATCACCGGCCCGCCCGCCCGCCGGCCCAAGCGCCAGCGCCGCGGCGCCTAGGAATAACTCCGCCGCCTCCTCCGCTCTCGCCCTGAATACCTTGCCCCTCGCCTACGGCTCGGGGATTTCCCATCTGCTCCCGCGTCCGGGGGCGGCGGGTTAGGGCCTGTTACGTGACGGCAGGTCGTACTCGCCCCTACCGCGACTTCGTCGCTAGTGCCGACGGGCGTCTGCTTGGCGCCGAGGGGCGTCCCCACGCCCCGGATAGCATCGCGGCATGGCCGACTACCACCTCACGGTCAGGCACGGCTCCAAGGTGGCGAAGGAGCGGTTCGACGACCTCGACCTGGCCATCGGCGCGATGGAGGACCGGGTTCGCGAGATCCGTCGCGACGGGCCGCTGGACGACATCAACGCCCTGCGCGACTACGAGCCGCGCCAGCGCGTGCACGCGCGCCTGGAGCTCTCGACGGGCGGGGTCCTTCGGGGCCGCGACGTGGGGATCGACGTGATGGGCGACGGCGCGCTCGTCCCGTACGCGGGGGTGGTGCGAAAGCGGGAGCTCGAGCCGGCTGACGACGAGACGGCGTTCGACGCGGTGCGAGACGCGCTGAGCTGAGGCCGCGACTAGGCTCTCGCCGATGGCAGCGGAGCCCGAGATCCCTAAGGGAAGCGTCGCCGCCGGGCGCCGCGTTCGGCTGCCGCGCGGAGCCGAGCCGCCGATCACCGTCTACGTGAACGGGATCCAGCAGGAAGAGGGCGGCGAGTACGAGCTGCGGGGCACTGAGATCGTCTTCACCCGGCCGATCGTGAAGGAGCAGGTGGGCGGGATGCGCTATCTGGCGATGGTGCTCGGCCTGTTCGGCACCTACCGCAAGCACGAGACGGTGGACGTCGAGTACCGACTGGGTGGCGAGGTCAAGCTTGCCTCGGACGTAAGGATCGTCCCGGACTAGCCGAGACCCGCCAGCGTGGCGACGCGCTCGCGATGCAGGCGCGGATCGCCCAGGAGCTCGGCCCCGACCTTGGCGCGCTTGAGCAGAAACTGGAGGTCGTGCTCCCAGGTGAAGCCGATGCCGCCGAGAACCTGGAGCGCGTCCGCCGTCACATGCCAGGCCGCGTCCGAGGCGCGGGCCTTGGCCATCGAGGCGGCAAGCGGCAGCGACTCGGGCTCCGCGTCGGCGCACCACGCCGCGTACAACGTCAGCGAGCGCGCCTCCTCCGTGTCGTAGAGCATGCCGGCGCAGCGGTGGGAGACCGCCTGGTAGGCGCCGATGGGGCGGTCGAACTGCTCTCGCTCCTTCGCGTACTCGACCGCCATCTCCATCGCCCGCTGCGCGACGCCGGTGAGCTCGGCGGCGAGCGCGACCACCGCCCGATCAGCGGCCGCCTCGGCGTCGCCGGGCAGCGAATCGCCTCCCGACGCCGTGACGCGGCCATGGCCGCGAGTCGCGTCGATGAGATTGACCTCCTCGATCGAGGCATCGCTCGCCTCGACGAGGCGCGCCCCGTCTCGTCCCTCCGCCAACACCAGGAGATCCGCCCCCGCCGGGTCCAGCACCAGGTTGCCCTCGCCGGGCTCGAAGGCCGACGCGCCGCGCTGCTCGCCGCTTGCGAGCGGGGGCAGCCATCGGTCTCGCTGCTCGTCGGATCCGGCGACCGAGACGAACAGGGCGGCGGTGGCATCGGAGAGGAACGGGACCGCGGCGCATGCGTAGCCGAGCTCCTCGCACAGGATCGCGAGCTCGACCATTCCCAGCCCCTGACCGCCGTGCTCCTCGGGGATCGCGATGCCGGGCCAGCCGAGATCGCAGATCTGCTTCCAGAGGGCGTCGTCGGGGGTGCGAGACTCGGCGGCCTCGCGCACCTTGGAGAGCGGCGAGCGGGCGGCGAGCATCTCTCGCGCCGTCTCCTTGATCGCCTGCTGCTCGTCGGTGAAGCCGAAGTCCATCTACCTGAGCCTCGGCAACCCGAGAACCCGCTCGGCGACGATGTTCTTCATCACCTCGGTGGTACCGCCCTCGATGGAGTTCGCGCGAGCGCGAAGGAAGCGGTACGCCCACTCCGAGTCCGGCTCGAGCGCCTCCGGCCCGAGAATGTCCACGGCCAACTCCGTGAGCCCCTGGTTGAGCATCGCCCACTCCCACTTGGAGAGCGACCCCTCCGGCCCTGGGATCCCGATCTTCATCTGCTGGGTGAGCGCGCGCATCGCGCCGAGCCGCAGCGCCTCCACGCCGATCCTCAGCTCGGCGATCCGCTGGCGGATCACCGGGTCGTCCGCGAGCCCGCGCTCGTTGATCAGCGCGATCAGCTCGTCCAAGTCGCGGCGCACGGAGATCGCCGATGCCGCGCCGAGTCCCGCGCGCTCGTGCATCAGGGTCGTGATTGCGACGTTCCAGCCGTTGCCCTCGCCGCCGACCAAGTTCTCCTCCGGCACCTGCGCTCCCTCGAGGAAGATCTCGTTGAACTCTGCCTCGCCGGTGATCTGCCGCAGGGGGCGGACCTCGATCTCGTCCTGCTCCATGTCGCAGATGAAGTACGTGAGCCCCTTGTGCTTCGGGGCGTCGGGTTCGGAGCGGGCGAGCAGCATGCACCACTTCGCCTCGTGGGCATAGGTCGTCCATACCTTCTGCCCCGTCACGCGCCAACCGCCGTTCTCGCGGACCGCCCGCGTCTTGAGCGACGCCAGATCGGACCCAGACTCGGGCTCGGAGAAGCCCTGGCACCAGATCTCCGCCCCGGACAGGATCGGCTCGAGGAAGCGCTCCTTCTGATCCTCCGAGCCGTGCGCGATCACCACCGGCCCGCCCATCACGAGCCCGAGCACGTTGGCCGGCGACGGCGCCTTGGCGCGCGACATCTCCTCGGAGAAGATCGCCTGCTCGATCAGGGTGGCCCCGCGGCCTCCGTACTCCTTGGGCCACGAGATTCCCGCCCAGCCGGCGTCGTGCATCTCGCGCTGCCAGGCGCGGCGAAACTCGAACTTCGCCTCCTCACCCTCTGGCTCCGGCCCAGGGTGGTTGTCCTCCAGCCACGCGCGAACCTCGTCGCGGAAGGCCTGCTCCTCGGTTGTCAGCGTCAGATCCATGCGGCTTTGGCCGACCGGCCAACCGGGAATCTATCCGACGATCCTCGCGAACTGCGTCCGGTTGTGTCCGTCCTCCGGACATCTCGGGACACGGTTCACCCAGGGAGCGCCGGGACGCCGTCGCCCTGCCCAGCCTGAACCCTTCGGCCCGCCCTAGTCGAACGCGTACAGCATGAGCAGCGCCGTCGCCACCCATGTGACGCCCGCGAAGACCATGCCTGGATCCTCGGTCAGGATCGCCGCCGTGGAGCGCGTGTCGCCGCGATCGTAGATCAGGTACAGGTAACGGAAGATCCCGTACAGGACCGAGGGCGCCGTCGCGAGCATCTTGCTGCCGATGAACGGGCTGTTGACGGCATAGATCGCGTAGCTGATGATCGCCCCCGCGGTCACCATCGCGATCATCTGGTCCAGGAACGGGAGCGAGTAGTGCTCGAGCACCGGCCGGGTAGTCCGATTTCCCTCGGGTCCCGGGTTGGCGGAAGCCACGGCCTCAGGTGGGAGCGACATCGCCTCCTGGCGGCGCTTGGTGAAGCCGAGGAACAGGGCCAGCATCGCGGTGCACAACAGGAGCCACTCGGAGGCGTGCGCCTCGACGGCCACCGCTCCGGCGACCACCCGAAGCAGGAACAGAGAGGCGATGGTCATCACGTCGAGGATCACCAGGCTCTTGAGCTCCACCGAGTACGCGACAGTGATCACCCCGTAGAGGGCCACCAGCCCGGCAACCTCGGCGGACACCGCGGCCACCGCCAGCACCACCGCGGCCACCGCCAGGCCGATCGCGGCGGCAATCGCGGTAGCGGGCTTGAGCTCGCCGCTGGCGATGGGACGGCGCCGTTTCTTTGGATGCTGGCGGTCGTGAGCGACGTCGCGGAGGTCGTTGAAGAGGTAGCCGGCGCTCGAGATGGCGCAGAACGCCGCGAAGGTGATCGTCGCGTCCACCACCTGAGGGCCCTGGTTGAGCTTCTGCGAGAACAGCAGGCCGGCGAACACCAGCAGGTTCTTGATCCACTCCGACGGCCGCATCGCAACCAGCAGCGCGACCGGCGTCGACCTTCGGGGAGGCCGCTGCTCGGCTGACCGCGGAGCGGCCGGCCGCTCCTCCGTGAGCGTCTCCATGCTCGGGAAGGTTAGGGCGTATCCAGCTGGGGAGCGGGCGGGTGCGTGCGTGCGTTACGGGTCGACGAGGACGCCTGGGTTGAGCACGCCCGACGGGTCGACCGCCGCCTTGGCGCCCCGAAGCGCGTTGGCGAACGGATCCGGCCGCTGACGGTCGTACCAGGGACGGTGGTCGCGGCCGACGGCGTGGTGGTGGGTGATCGTGCCCCCGGATTCGATCACCGTCTCCGATACGGCCGCCTTGATCTCGTCCCATTGCTCAACCTCCCCGCCTCGCTTGGCCGGGCACAGGACGGTGTAGTACGGGGCCGGGCCGTCCGGATAGACGTGTGTGAAGCGACAGGAGAGGCGAGGCGAGCCGGGGCCGTCGGGGGAGGTCCCGCAGGCCTCCGCGATCGCCCGGCGGGCGCTGTCCATCACCTGGTCGTGAAACTCGGCGAAGCGATCCCACGTGATCGCCGTCTCGAACGTGTCCGAGAGCACGCCCAGGGAAACGAACGTGTCACGCAGATAGGGGGCCGCGAGGAAGGCATGCCGCCACGAGCCCACCGGGTCCGAACCGGCCTCCCCTTCGGCCGGCGGATTCTCCCGGACGGCGCCCCGCCCGGGCTCGGCGCCGGAGCTGCCGGTCACCTCCCCCGGCTCTCCCCCGTGGGCCCTGGCTGCTTCGAGGGCCGTCTCCATCG
Organism: Solirubrobacterales bacterium; assembly: GCA_050697075.1. GTDB lineage: Bacteria > Actinomycetota > Thermoleophilia > Solirubrobacterales > 70-9 > AC-56. Next base: position 105,934 of record JBOGZC010000001.1, read on the forward strand.
GTCCGTCCATCGGATGGTGCGCCGACTCGAAGCCCAGGACCAACAGCGCCCTGCCCGCCGGGCCGGCGTGGATGAGCGCCGCCTCGGCGGGGTCGAGCAGCCGACAGTTGGATGGATGCAGGCCCGACTGCGACAGCTCGCGCACCGCCTCGGCCCCCGCCGCGAGCGAGTCGAAGGCGACGCCAACGGAGAGCTTCCACCGCGGGCGCTCCCGAACCCGGACCCAGGCCTCGGTGATCACCCCGAGGGTTCCCTCCGAGCCCAGCAGCAGGCGGTCGGGGCTTGGGCCGGCCCCCGAGCCGGGCAACCGGCGGCTCTCCCAGGCGCCCCGTGGCGTCAGCGCGCGCACCGACTCGACGAGGTCGTCGATGTGGGTGTGCAGCGTCGCGAAGTGTCCCCCCGCACGGGTCGCGATCCAGCCGCCGAGCGAGGAGAACTCGAACGACTGGGGGAAGTGGCGCAGGGTGAGCTGATGCTTGCGGAGCTGATCCTCCAGATACGGCCCGAGCGCGCCGGCCTGAATCCGCGCGGCGTTCGAGGCGAGGTCGATGTCGAGCACGCGGTCCAGGCGGCGCAGGTCGATCGTCACCACCCCCGGATAGGCGTCGCCGAGGCGCGGCTCGACGCCCCCGACCACGCTGGTCCCGCCGCCGAAGGGAACCACGGCGAGGCCCTCCTCGGAGCACCAGCCGAGCACCTGTTCCACCTCGCGCTCGTCGCCCGGATGCGCAACCAGGTCCGGCGGATGGTCGATCTGCCCGCGAAAGCCCCGCACCACGTCGCGGTAGGCCTTGCCGAGCCCGTGGGAGACGCGCTCGTACGGGTCGGAGCGAAACAGGCCAGCGAGCGACGGCGGCGGGTCGACTCTCGGCGGCGCCAGCTCGATCGCCTCCAGGGGCACGGGCTCCTCGACCTCCTCGCCTCCGAACCCGAGTTGCTCCCGGACTCCGGCCGCGGCCGCTTCGAGCTCGGACCTGGAGGGCTGGCCGTCCTCGAACCCCCAGCCCCAGTGCTTTCGCCGGCGGGTGGCCGCCTCTACCAGTGAACGCCCCTCATCAGGTACGCGAAGGCGACCTGCTGGCGTGAGGCCTCCTCGTCCGCGGTCGGCCTGTCGGCCGGTTCGGCCTTGTCCCCGCGGGCCGCCCGCGAGTCCGGGAACAGCTTGTAGGCGCTGTTCAGGATGTAGTCCATCGACTTGGGGTTGATCGCGTAGAGGATCTGCCCGAGGGTCCCGAGCGGGGTCGCGATCCGCTTCGGCCTGTAGATGATCGCCTCACAGATCATGTCCGCCGCCTCCTCCGGGGTGATGGTGGGGAAGCGGTCATACATCTTCGTCGGCTTGATCATCGGCGTCCGGACGAGCGGCATGTGGATCGTCGTGATCGCGACCCCCTCGTCGACGATCTCGGAGGCAACGCAGCGGGAGAAGGCATCGAGGGCGGCCTTCGATGCGACGTAGGCCGAAAAGCGCGGGGTGTTGGTCTGCACCCCGATCGAGCTGATGTCCACGATCTGGCCCGAGCGCCGCTCGCGCATCATCGGCAGCAGCTTGAGGATCAGCTTCACGGCCCCGAAGTAGTTCAGCTGCATGGTGCGCTCGTAATCGTGGAAGCGCTCGTACGAGAGGGCGACCGAGCGCCGGATCGAGCGCCCCGCGTTGTTCACCAGGATGTCCACGTGCCCGTGCTGGGCGAGGGCCTCGTCCGCCATCCGGTCGATGTCATCCATGTCCGACAGGTCGCACGCATGCACGTGCGCCGTCCCTCCGCCGTTCACGATCTGCGCCTGCGTCTCCTCGAGCTTCTCGGCGGTGCGGGCGACCAGCAGCACGGTGCCGCCGGCATCGGCGATCTTCAACGCGGCCGAGCGCCCGATCCCGGACGACGCGCCCGTGACCATGACGACGCGGCCGCGCACCGCCTGCTCGAGCGAGACGGTCCCGAGGAACCGCCGCGCACGCCGCAGCAGCTCGTCGGGGATCTGCTGCTCGACGATCTGCGTGATGCCCCCGACGGCTCCGGCTCTCCCCCTCACGGCGCCCACCAGGGTCCGGTCGCGGAACAGGTCGGGGTCCAGGTGGCGCTCCCAGTAGTCCCACAGCTTGTCCGCGTAGGCCTCGAGCGGCGGCACCCTGATGTCCGTGCCGGAGAGGGCCGCCTGAGCTTGCCGGCTATCGAAGCTGGTCGGATAGTTGATGTATGTGAGGACCGAGCGTGGAATCCCGAAGTCTGCCAGGACACTGTCCGCCGCCAGACCCACGGGCGGGAGCATCACGAGCCCCTTGAGCAGCGGCGCCAGTCCCTCTACGGCCGCGGCGGGGACGCGCGCTGAGGACTGCGGAGCGTGCGCAGCGCGCGCGAAGATGTCGATCACCTCGCCGGCGGTCCGCGGATTCGGATCGGTGAGATGGAAGGCGCGGCCATCGAGCCCGTCCTGGTGCGCGATGTGATCCATCGCGCTGGCGACGAAGTCGACCGGCACCAAGTTGATCTCCTTGCCCTCGACTCCGATCATCGGCACCCACTGGGGCACGGCGTTGCGGATCCGGCGGATCAGCTTGAAGAAGTAATAGGGCCCGTCGATCTTGTCCATCTCGCCGGTCTCCGAATGCCCAACGACGATCCCCGGCCGGTAAACGCGCCACGGCCGCCCGCACTCCGTCCGAACGATTGCCTCGGAGTCGTGCTTGGTGCGGAAGTACGGATGCGTGTCGAGGGCCTCGGCCTCCTCGAACATGTCCTCCCGCCACGTGCCCTTGTAGAGGCCGGCCGCCGCGATCGAGCTGACCATGTGGACCCGCCCGGCTTCGATCGCCTCCGCGAACTCGACCATGTGGCGGGTGCCCTCCACGTTGGCGAGCCGCTGGCTCTCCGCGTCGGCGGTCATGTCGTAGATCGCCGCCAGGTGGAAGAGGTGGTCGACCTTGCCCCTCAGGGTTGAGATCTCGTCCTCCGAGACCCCCAAGCCCGGCTGGGACAGGTCACCGACGACGCCGACCACGCGGTCCTCGTCCGCGCCCCAACGGCTGCGAAGCTCCGCGAGCCTGCCCTTCGACCCCTCGCGAACGAGCACGTAGACCGTCCCCTGGCGCTCGAGCAGACGCTCGACCAGGTTGCGGCCGATGAACCCGGTGGCGCCGGTGACGAAGTAGCTCATCTCCACTCCTCCACGTCAGGATTCCGCGGAACGCCGCCGGTTGCGGCGTCCCACCTGACCCTACACTCTGACGGGTGAGCATTCATCTCCCTGCCGACCACGGAGACCCCGGTCAGCCCAAGACCAAGCTCGGCCGGGTGGACGGCTCCGAGGCGGGGGCCGAGCGCCGGCTCGTCCGCGACGGCGTGCAGGTGATCAGCCACGGCGCGCTCGTGTGCCCGGAGTGCGCGCTGCCGCTGGCGATCGGCGGCCAGATGCGAGCCGGGCTCGCCGTGCGGTGCGGCTTCTGCGACCACGCCGCGCCGGCGCGGGAGTTCGTTCGCGAGGACGTCTACGACACCGTCGCGAACGAGGTCTATCTGGTCGCCCGGGTCAGCTGAGCGCGGGCACCGGAATACCGCCGTTTCGGCGACGGCCAAACAGGCCCTCGACCCTGGGTCGAGGGCATAGACTCAAAGTCGGAACCTAGATGCCTGACGCGGTCGAGATCCAAATGCCCCAGATGGGTGAGTCCGTCACCGAGGGCACGGTCCTCGAATGGCACAAGCAAGAGGGGGACTTCGTCGAGGAGGGCGAGACCGTCGTCGAGGTCTCGACCGACAAGGTGGACGCCGAGGTCCCAGCCCCCGCCAGTGGCGTGATCACCAAGATCCTCAAGGGCCAGGACGAGACGATCGAGGTCGGCGGCGTGCTCGCCGAGCTCGACCCGAGCGCCGAGCCGTCCACCGACGGTGCAGGCGGAGGCGCGCCAAAGGCAGGTAAGGGGGCTGAAGGCGCAGCCGAAGCGGCTGAAGGTGGATCCCAGGCAGCCCAAGGTGGGACCGCTGGAGCTAGCGGCGAAGCCGCGGTAGATACGGAGGTGCCTGCCGCCACGTCGGCGCCCAAACCCGCCGACACCGGACGCGAAGCGGAGGATGTCGGCGGAGTTATTCCGGAGGATGTCGGCGGAGTTATTCCGGAGCATGCTGGCGGAGTTATTCAACTCGTGATGCCGGAGATGGGGGAATCCGTCACCGAGGGAACCATCCTGGAGTGGCACAAGCACGAAGGGGAGTCCGTCGAGGAGGGCGAGACCGTCGTCGAGGTCTCAACCGACAAGGTGGACGCCGAGGTGCCGGCGCCCGCCAGCGGGACGATCGCGAAGATCCTGGCCCAGCCCGACGAGACCGTGCAGGTCGGCCAGGTGCTCGCCGAGCTCACCGTCGGCTCGGTTGCCGCCGCCCCCGCCGATGGCGATGCGCAGGGGGCGAAGGAAGGGATCGCCGCCCAGCAATCGCCGGTCGACGGCGCCGACGGCACCCGGGCCTCGCCGGTCGCTCGCAGGGTCGCGGCCGCGAGTGGAGTTGACCTGAGCGCCGTCCAGGGCTCGGGGCCCGGCGGCAAGGTGACGAAGGCCGACGTGCTCGCCGCGGCGAACGGCGAGCAGGGCGCCGTGGCACCAACGGCCTCGCGCCCTGCCGCGGTTGCGCCTGCCGGCGAGGCAAAGCCCCTCCGCGGCCCCGCCGGGATGCTCGCGCAGGCGATGAACGAGAGCCGTTCCGTTCCCACCGCGACCTCGTTCCGGACCCTGCCCGTCGACGTCCTCGATGCCAAGCGAAAGGCACTCAACGGTGCGCTCGCGGAGCGAGGGATGAAGGTCTCGTTCACGCATCTGATCGCCTGGGCGATCGTCGAGGCCGCTCGCCGCTGGGCCGTGATGGGACGGGCGTACGCCGAGAGCGACGGAAAGCCGCAGGTGATCGAACCGACCGGCGTCAATCTCGGGATCGCGGTCGACGTCGAGCGCAAGGACGGCTCCCGCAGCCTCATGGTTCCCTGCATCAAGGGGGCCGATCACCTCGACTTCGCGGCATTCCACGCGTACTACGAGGACCTGATCTCAAAGACGCGGGAGAACAAGCTGACCGCCGACGACTTTCAGGGAACGAACATCACGCTCACCAACCCAGGGGGCCTGGGAACGGTCGCGTCCGTGCCGCGGCTGCTGGCCGGCCAGGGAACGATCGTCGCCACCGGGTCGATCGCGTACCCGGCCGAGTGGGCCCAGGCGCCCGCGGAAAAGCTGAAGGCGCTCGGCGTCTCGAAGGTGATGACGATGACCTCGACCTACGACCATCGGATCATCCAGGGGGCCGAGTCCGGCTCGTTCCTGCGCCGAATGGACCAGCTGCTCCAAGGCGAGGACGCGTTCTATGAGTCGGTTGCCGAAGCGCTGGACGTTCCCACCTCCGTCGTCGCCAACGCCTACCCGGCTTCGGCCTCGGCGCAGCCGGCTCCGGCCCCCTCCACCGGCGCCGCCGCGGCTCCGGCGGACACCGAGCTCCTGCAGGCCGTGCAGGCCGCGACCTCCCTGCTCAAGGCCTACCGGACCCACGGTCACCTGGCGGCCAATCTGGATCCGCTCGGCAAGGAGCCGAGGGGTGACCCCGCGATCGAGCCCAAGAACCTCAACCTGACTCCCGAGCTGATGTCGAAGATCCCAGCCTCCATCCTGCGGATTGGGGTCGAAGGGGAGACCCTGCTCGAGGCCCTGCCGAGGATGCGGGACGCGTACTGCGGAACGGTCGCGTACCAGATCGAGCATCTGTCGTCCCACCAACAGCGGATGTGGCTGCGGGAGATGATCGAGACGGGGGCGCACCGCACCCCGCTCACGGCGGAGGAGAAACGCGCGCTGCTTTCCCGCCTGGTCGAGGTGTTTCAGTTCGAGCGCTTTCTTCAGCGCGCCTACCTCGGCCAGAAGATGTTCTCGATCGAGGGCCTCGACGCGGTGGTCCCGATGATCGACGAGCTCGTCACGCTCTCCCAGGGCGGTGGAGCCCAGGAGGTGGTGCTCGGGATGGCGCACCGGGGCCGCCTCGCCGTGCTCGCCCACAACCTGAGCCGCCCGGTGGAGTCCATCATGGCCGAGTTCGAGGGAGCGAAAGCCCTGGAGCGCGTGAAGGCGGTCGCGGCGATCCCGCACGGAGGGACCGGGGACGTCAAGTACCACTACGGCGCGGAGGGCACCTTCACGACCCGCGACGGCGAGCAGATCAAGGTCCGCCTCTATCCCAACCCGAGTCACCTGGAGTTCGTCGATCCCGTCGTCACCGGGGGCGCTCGCGCCACTCAGAGCTCGCGGTCGGGATCGAGCCTCCATCACGCGCCGGAGCTGGCCGTCCCGCTGCTTCTGCACGGCGACGCGGCGTTCCCGGGCCAGGGGGTGGTCGCAGAGACTTTGAACCTCCAAGCGCTGGAGGGCTACTCGACCGGCGGCACCGTCCACATCATCACCGACAACCAGGTGGGCTTCACGACCGACCCTGAAGACGCTCGCTCGACGCCATACGCCTCCGACATGGCGAAGGGATTCAACGTCCCGATCATCCACGTCAACGCCGACGATGTCGAGGGCTGCATCTCGGCGATTCGCCTCGCGATGGCGTACCGCGAGCGCTGGGGGCGCGACATCGTCATCGACCTGATCGGCTACCGGCGCTACGGGCACAACGAGACGGATGAGCCCGCCTACACCCAGCCGACGATGGCGGCCCAGATCAAGGCGCACCCGCCGGTGTCGGAGATCTACGCCGAGCAGCTGGTCAAGGAGGGGGCGGTGACACCGGAGGACGTCGAGGAGCTGGGCCAGGAACGCAGCTCCGAGCTTCAGCAGATCCATCACGAGCTGAAGCGAAAGATCGAGGGAGGCGAGTACGTGGCCGAGACCTCGACCCAGGTCGCGACCGGCGAGCTCGACCGAACCAAGAGCCCGGACGTGGACACCGCCGTCCCGGCCAAGCGATTGCGCTCCCTGAACGAGGCTCTCCTCGACGTTCCCGACAGCTTCGCCATCCACCGCAAGCTCCGCAAGCCGCTGGCCAGGCGGATCGAGGCGTTCGAGAAGGGGGGGATCGAGTTCGGGCACGCCGAGGCCCTCGCCTTCGCCTCGCTGCTGACCGAGGGCATGCACATCCGGTTGACCGGCCAGGACACCATCCGCGGGACGTTTTCCCACCGGCATCTCGCCTACTGGGACGAGAAGACCGGGCTCAAGTACGTCCCCATCCAGAACCTCCCGGATGCCGAGGCGCCCTTTGAGCTCTACAACAGCCCGCTCTCCGAGGCCGGCTGCCTCGGGTTCGAGTACGGCTACTCGGCCGCGTCGCCGAGCAGCCTGGTGCTGTGGGAGGCGCAGTTCGGCGACTTCGCCAACGCCGCCCAGGTGATCATCGACAGCTTCATCGCCTCCGGGGAGTCCAAATGGGGCCAGACCACCCGCCTCACCTTGCTGCTCCCGCACGGATACGAGGGGGGCGGGCCGGAGCACTCGAGCGCCAGGATCGAGCGCTTTATCCAGCTCGCCGCCGAGGGCAACATGAGGCTGGCCAACCCCACCACCGCCGGCCAGTACTTCCACCTGCTGCGGCGCCAGGCGCTGATCGGCAAGCCCCGGCCTCTCGTCGTCTTCACGCCGAAGGGGTTGCTGCGGCTGAAAGCGGCTTCCTCCGAACTCGAGGACCTGACGTCGGGCACGTTCCAGTTCGTCCTCGACGACCCGCGAGCCCAGGACCGCAAGGACCGAATCGAGCGGCTCGTGCTCTGCAGCGGCAGGGTGTACTACGACCTCGAGGGCCACGAGAAGCGCGAGCAGGCAGAGTCTGTGGCGATCGCACGGGTGGAGCTCCTCTACCCGTTCGCCCGCGACCAGCTAGCCGAGCTGATCGCCAGCTACCCGAACCTCAAGCAGGTCGTCTGGGCCCAGGAGGAGCCGAAGAACATGGGCGCCTGGAGCGTCATGTGGCGACGCCTGCCGGAGCTCCTGCCTGAGGGCGTCGACCTCTCCTACGTCGGGCGTCCCCAGCGCGCCAGCCCGAGCGAGGGCTATCCGATCGCGCACCGCAAGGAGCAGGAGCGGATCGTGCTGACGGCGCTGACCTAGAGGCTGTCTCAAGAACCCCCGCGCACACGGCTCGCGGCGTCGGACCTGCGCGGATGCGGCGTCCTCAGTCGGCCAAATAGCCCCTGACTATTTGGCCTCCCTGCGTCCTTGCCCCACTTGGTCCGGCGCCGCCAGCCGCACACGCGGGACTTCTGAAACAGCCTCAGGCGAGCGCGACGCGGCGGATCACCGCGACGGCGAGCGACTCGCCGCACTCGGGACAGGAGCGAATCCGGCTCCAGGAGCGATGCTCGTGGCCGGCCGAGCAGCGGTACTCGCGCTCGAACCCGACCAGACGCCGCATCGGCTGCCTCGCGGCCGAACCGCCTGTGGCCATGTCAGCGGATGTGATCGGAGGTGCTGTCATGCCACGAATGTTGCACGCGTAGCAGGCCATTTCCTATGGACCCAGGTCCAGACTCTCGACCCCGAGCTTGTACGCGAGGGCCACGGTCTCGTCCCTGCGGGAATCAGAGGCGTGGCGCTAACCTCGGGCCGGTGAGCTCAGGGCCAGCCGAGCAGACCGCCCCCGCGCGCGGATCTCGAGATGCGTTGCGCAAGCCGGTTCCCGGGACGCTATGGCCGTGGGTGAAGCGGGCGAGCTGGGTGGAGCTGGCGATCTTCGCCGCCCTGTGCTTCTTCTGGCTCGCCCCCGGCTTCGATCAGCAGGCGCTCGTGTTCGGGTGGGCCCACGGGATCGGCTTCATTGCCCTCTGTCTGCTGATCTGGTTCACGATCCTGCGCCACGAGGCCCCCTACACCCTGCTCGCGGCGACGCTCACCCCGGTCGGGCCGCTGGGCAGCGTGATCGCGATCGAAGTCCTGGAGCGCAAGCGCAGGAAACCCGATGAGAGGGCGAGAAGCGAGCGTGGCAAGGACGCAGGGCGAGTGGCGAAGCGAGCG
>JBOGZC010000002.1:0-75382 GCA_050697075.1 Solirubrobacterales bacterium
CGTTAGGGCGACTGCGGCAGCTTGGCCGCGCCGCGGGTGGTCAGCGGGGCGGATGGCGGCGGCACGACCGGCCCGATGTCCCCGTCCGGCGCCTCGTCCAAGTCGACGATCACCGGCGCGTGATCGCTCGGGCCGCTTCCCTTCCGAGCTTGCCGGTCCACCCACGCCGCCCGAACGCGTCCGGCGACCGGCGCGCTGGCCAGCACCAGGTCGATCCGCATGCCGAGGTCCTGATGGAACATTCCCGCCCGGTAGTCCCAGTAGGTGAAAACCCGCTCTTTCGGCCAGTGATCACGCACGACATCGCGGAACCCGAGCCCCTGAAGCTCCGCCAACGCCGCCCGCTCGGGAGCGGTTACATGCGTTTGGCCGATGTAGGCGTCCGGATCGAACACGTCGTCGTCGGTCGGCGCGATGTTCATGTCGCCACAGACGACCGTCGCCTCCGGGCCGCCGGCGACCAGCTTTCGCAGCGAGGCGAGCCACGCGAGCTTGTACTCATAGTGCTCCGAGCCCGGCTCGCGCCCGTTCGGTACGTACACCGAGACCACTCGAATCCCGCTACACGTGGCCGATACCGCCCGTGCCTCCGGGTGCGGGAAGCCCGGCCCGTCGGCGAGACCCGGCACGGCGTCCTCCACCCCCACTCGCGACAGAATCGCCACCCCATTCCACGTCGCTTCGCCATGAAGCGCGATGGCGTAGCCACGGTCGGCGAGCTCGTCGCCGAGCAACTCGACGAACGCTTCGTTCGCGAGCTTGGTCTCCTGGAGACAGACCACATCCGGTCGCCGCTCGTCCAACCACGGCAGCAGTCGCGGCACTCGCTGCTTGACCGAGTTCACGTTCCACGTCGCTATTCGCACGGACCCACGGTACTTGCGTTGGCTCCGACTGGCCCGCGAACGTTCGAGGCTCTCCGCGCGCGGGCGGGCGATCTCGCCGTGGCGAACGATGCAACCATGACCACCGCAATTCAGCGCACCGGACACAGCTTCGACAAGGAGGTAACCGTGACCGAGCACACGCCTAGCATCGACTTCGAGAACCTGCCCGCGCCGAGCGAGGGCTTCCTCGTCACGCTGTTCCTCACTGTGCGAAGCGTCGCTCGGTCGCGCGCCTTCTACTCCGAGGTTCTCGGCGGCGAGGTCGTGCTGGAGGAGAACCCGTGCATGGTCAAGCTCTCCAACTCGTGGCTGATCATGAACCCGGGCGGTGGCCCCACCCCGGACAAGCCCGACATCTCGGTCGTCGACTACGAGTTTGACCACACGGTCTCCACCTTCATGAACCTGCGCGTCGCCGACATTCAGGCGTGCTATGAGCAGTGGAGCTCAAGGGGGGCCGAGTTCGTGACGCCGCCGATCGATCGCGGTGCCGAGATTCGGTGCTACATGCGGGACCCCGACGGCTACCTGATCGAGGTCGGCCAGTCGACGGGACTGCTCAAAGGCAAACTCGCCAAGAAGCGGCCCGAGGATCTGCCGGGCTAGGACGCCGTGGCGGAGGTGCCGAAGCTGACCGCTGCCGAGTTCGAGGCGCTCGGCATCTACGACCCCGACGCGCCGCACGCGGCGCAGCGACTCGAGCTGCTCGAGTACCTCGTTGGCCTCGGCGCCACCGCCGAGGACCTGCTCAGGCACCGGGACCAGTTGCCAGGTCTGGCCTCCGTCGTGACGATCCGCGGTGGCGGGGTGCTGACCCTGTCCGAAACGGTGGAGCGCGCGGGCGTTTCTGAGGAGAAGTTTCTCCGGATCATGCGAGCGGCGGGCTTCCCGGAGCCGGTGCCGGGTGACCGCGTGCTCAGCGAGCAGATTGCCGGTCTCGCCGCTGGCATGGAAGCGGCCGAGGAGGTCTTCGGCGAAGACGCCGTTCTCCAGCTCGTGCGGGTGATGGGTTCGGCGATGGCCCGCCTGGCGGATGCGGTCGTCTCGGCGTTTCTTGTCAACGTCGAGCCCGGCGTGCGAGGCGAGGATCCCGTCGGACTGGGCCTGGCCCGCGCCAACGCCGAAGCGTCCACGCTGCTGCCGACCGTGAACGCCGCGCTCGACATCCTGCTGCGCCAGCACATCATCGCGGCGCGGCGCACGATCCTCGACGACCCGGCTGCAGGGTATGAGACCCAACGCAAATGCGTGGGCTTCGTGGACCTCGTTGGATCGACTGCGCTGGCGCAGCGCCTTTCGGTCCGCGAGCTGGGTCCAGTGCTCACCGAGTTCGAGCACATAGCGGCCGACTCCGTGACCGCAGCCGGCGGTCGCGTGGTGAAGCTGATCGGGGATGAGGTGCTCTATACCGCCGACACCGAAGCGTCGATCTGTGCGATCGCCCTGGACCTGGCCGCGACGTTCGCCGCGCACCCGGTCATCCCGACCGTTCGTGTTGGCGTCGCGGGTGGCGACGTGCTTCTGCGCGACGGCGACGTCTTCGGTCCGGTCGTCAACCTTGCTGCTCGGGTCGTGAAGGTCGCCGAACCAGGCGAGGTGGTGGCCCCTGCGGCGCTCGCCGCGGCCGCGGGCATCCGGGCGGAGCCGTTGGGCGAGCACCAGCTCAAAGGCTTCGACGACGACGTCGAGCTGTGCCGGTTGAAGTAGGTGACGTCTCCAGCCCTGAGCTCGATCCTCCAGCCCCGAGCGCCGGTGACCAGCATCCGCAATAGGTCGGGGCTAGGTGGGGCTGCCCCACCGGCTGTCGCCGTGGTCGCGCGAGCGCTCGTCCTCCATCGCCGGCGCGCCCGCCGCCAGCCCGGCTGAACCCAGCATCCGCCGCAAGTCGACAACCATCTGCACGTCGATGTCCTTGCCTCGGGGCCGCTCGAAGACCTCAGTCTCGCGGCCCAGGGTGACCTTGAACTTGCCGTTGTGCTCCTCATCCACGGTCCCGACAGCCTCGAGTAGGGCGAGGACCCGACGCCATTCGATGTTGCCGCTCGCGGGATGGCTGAGGATCTTTTGGAGCGTGTCGCGATGATGCCGGTTGAGATCGCTTTCCATGACCATGCCCCTCGTGGAGAATTCGATAGTACTGTGCCCACCACTCTCGCTGGATCGGCTACAAGGCCAAGGCAGATCTCGACCGACAAGACTGAGATTCAGCCATGAGCGATCAGCTTCCCGATCCTCGCCTCACCCGCATCTATCGTCTGGAGGCGACCCTTGGACAACCGCTCGATCTCGGCGAGACCACCCAGGGGCACCGCCGGATCGTGCCCTTAAGCGGCGGCGCGTTCACCGGGCCGGAGCTCAACGGTGAGCTGATTCCGGGTGCCAGCGCCGACTGGCAGATCGTCCTGCCCGACGGGACTGCGCTCGCCGACATCCGCTACACGCTGCGGACAGACGGAGGCGAGCTGCTTTACGGCCGATCACGAGGCGTCCGCCACGGCAGTGCCGAGGTCCTCGCACGACTCGCGCGCGGCGAGGACGTCGACGCGAGCGAGTACACGTTCCGTACCGCGACCGAGATCGAGACCGCCGCACCGGAGCTCGACTGGCTGAACAAGGGCGTCTTCATCAGCGTCGGCAGCCGCCAGCCCGGGGGCGTGATATACGAGACGTACCTAGTGGGATGACGACAACGCAGAAGGTCGCGATCGTCACCGGCGCCTCGCAGGGCATCGGCGCCGGCGTGGTAGCCGGGTTCCGTCGTGCCGGGTACGCCGTCGTGGGCAACTCGCGCTCGATCGGTTCCGTCGACGAATCCGACTACGTGACCGTCTAGGGCGACATCGCAGAAGCCGACACCGCACGGCGACTGGTCGATCGCGCGCTGGACCGATTCGGGCGGATCGACAGCCTGATCAATGACGCTGGAATCTTCATCAGCAAGCCGTTCACCGAGTACACGGCCGACGACTACGCGAGGATCACGGCAGTCAACCTCGCGGGCTTCTTCCACATCACGCAAGTAGCCCTCCAGCAGATGGCCACTCAGCGCAGCGGCCACGTGGTCAACATCACCACAAGCATCGTCGACCGCGCCAGCAGCAAGCGACCGTCCGCGCTGGTGGTCCTCACCAAGGGCGGCTTGGCCGCCGTGACCCGCTCACTGGCGATCGAGTACGCCTCACGTGGGGTCCGGGTCAACGCAGTCGCCCCCGGGATCATCAAGACGCCGATACACGACGCCGCTTCCTACGACGGCCTCGCCGGTCTTCATCCGCTTGGACGGCTCGGCGAGATCGACGACATCGTCGACGGCATCCTCTACCTCGAACGCGCCGCGTTCGTCACCGGTGAGATCCTGCACATCGACGGCGGACAGTCGGCCGGCGACTGATCAGCGAACGGACGACGCGAATTGGTGCCGGGCGGCATGATGCCGGCCGGAGTGTGGCTATGACCGAGCATGCGGTGGTGATCGCCGGAGGAGGTCCGACGGGGCTGATGTTGGCGGGCGAGTTGGCGTTGGCGGGGGTCGACGTCGCCATTGTCGAGCGGCGCGCCAGCCAGGACCTCCCCGGCTCGCGCGCAGGCGGTCTGCACTCACGCACCATCGAGGTCCTCGATCAGCGTGGCATCGCTGATCGGTTCCTGTCGGAGGGGCAGGTGGTGCAGGTCGCAGCTTTCGCCGGGACCCCTTTGGAAATCAGCGACTTTCCCACCAGGCACCCCTACGGGCTCGGCCTGTGGCAAAACCACATCGAGCGCATCCTGGCCGGCTGGGTCGACGAGCTGGCGGTGCCGATCCATCGCGAACTTGAAGTGACGGGGATCGCGCAGCACGAAAGCGGCGTCGACGTCGAGCTGTCGGACGGCACGTCGCTGCGGGCGGAATATCTCGTCGGGTGTGACGGAGGAAGCAGTCTGGTTCGCAAGGCAGCCGGCATCGAGTTCCCCGGATGGGATCCCACGACCAGCAGCCTGATCGCCGAGGTCGAGATGAGCGAGGAGCCGGAATTGGGAATCCGCCGCGACGCCCTGGGCATCCATTCCCTCGGCAGGGTGGAGTACGAGGTCCGCGACGGTGAGGTGGTCTACATGGATGGGGGGCCGGTGCGGGTCATGGTGACCGAAGACCACCTCGGACCCACCGGCGAAGCCACCCTGCACGATCTGAGTGAGGCGCTGATCGCCGTATGGGGTACCGATTACGGGGTCCACAGTCCCACCTGGATCTCCAGGTTCACGGATATGGCTCGGCAGGCCGCGGCCTACCGCGAACGACGGGTGCTGCTGGCCGGCGACGCCGCACATGTGCATAACCCGGTGGGTGGACAGGGCCTCAACACCGGTGTGCAGGATGCGGTGAATCTGGGATGGAAGCTGGCCCAGGTTGTCAACCAGACATCGCCAGACAGCCTCCTGGATACCTACCATGCCGAGCGCCATCCGGTCGCCGCCCGCGTGCTGCGCAACACGCTCGCGCAAGTCGCGCTTTTCCGCCAAGACGACCGCATCCAGGCATTGCGCGACACCATTTCCGAGCTCCTCAGCATGGACGAACCTCGCACACGATTCGCGGCGATGATGTCTGGCCTGGACATTCACTACGAACTCGGCGAAGGACACCCGCTGCTCGGCCGCCGCATGCCCGACCTCGACCTGGTCACCGCCAACGGCCCACTGCGGGTCTTCACCCTGCTGCACGATGCCCGGCCGGTGCTCCTCAACCTCGGCGACCCCGGCGGCCTCGACATCGCTCCATGGGCAGACCGGGTTCAGTTGATCGACGCCAAATACGTTGGTGCGTGGGAGCTTCCGGCACTCGGGGCGGTCACTGCTCCCACCGCCGTGTTGATTCGGCCCGACGGATATGTGGCCTGGGTCGGAGACCTAACCCACCTGGGGCTCCCTGACGCGCTAGCCACCTGGTTCGGACCGCCTACCGCTAGTCGCCGCGAGATTTGAACCTCGCGACCTTTCGGCCCCAGCCGAGCTTGAACTGCGGTAGTGGCGCTAGCCGAAGTGACGCGTCTTGGAGCGGTCGGGGCGACAGACGAAGATCGTCCCGGCCGTCCCCTCCTCCCGGCGCTTGACGCGAGCGTAGAAGTTGCCGTTCGGCGTCGCGGGGAGGGACCACCTGCCGTGGTTGTTCGTCTTGTCGGTTCCGAAGAGGCCGTCGGGACCGGGGCGAACGTTGAAGACCTTGACCTTGCGCTGCACCTCGCAGGCGTGCTTGTCGGAGGTGACCCTGCCGTGGAACGGGTCCGATCCAGACAGCGTGACCTTGGAGTCGAACCGCTTGACGGTGCTAGCGGCGGCGAACGCCGTGATCGCCAGGGTCGCGATCAGGGCGAAGGCCATCCCGCGCCAAAGGTGTCGGCCCTCCAGTCCCGCAGGGTCTTCCTTCATCCGCTCACTATCTCAACGCCACAGGGCTGCGTCAACCCTCGGCGGTCAGGTCCACGATGCCGGGGCGATCGCGGTTGCCGTGATCTGACGAGCAGGCCCCGCTCCCGCCTCCATGCAGCGAGGGCCTCGGCGCCGGCGCTCGAGCCAACCGAACTACCGCTCGAAAGCGCCGATGTCGGGCTTTTTTCCTCGGTTGCTGCCGCGCTGATCGCGCGTCTCGGCGCTCGCCTTGACAGCGTGGTTGATCGCGGGGCTGTGGCGGCGTAACGCGATCGTCTGCGTCGGCCCGCCGTTGTTTGCGAGTGTGCCGATCCTGGGGTCGCCGGTGACGATGTTCGGCGGGTCGGGAAGGCCGGAGCATCCCACGGAGTTGTTCGTCAGCAGGTTCCGACCGAACGATTCGTAGGTTCCCGAACAGTCGCTCACACTCCCGTTCCCGTATTTGTTCAGCGCCATGATGGAGTTGCCCACCTTGAGCATGCCGCCCGCGATGCCTCCGCCCAAGCCCGTGCCGTCGTTGTCGGTGTCGGCGACATTGCGGGCTACCGTGAGATTGTTCAGGCGGCCCGTGCCGTAGGTGAGGATCCCGCCCCCGCTGCCCTGGACCCGGTTGTTGGCGATTGTGTCGTTGCTCAGCCTCAGTGGGGCGTCGACGGCGTAGAAGTAGATCCCGCCCCCGCCGGCAAAGGGGTTGTTGTAGGTGACAGTGTTCCCGCTGATCGTGGAGGCGCGGATCTTGGTCTCGACGTGGCTAGCGACGCCGCCGCCGTCTTGGCCGGCCCGGTTAGCCTTCACCGTGGTCGTCACGAGCTCCAGCTCACCCGCGGGGGCGGAGGCGAAGATGCCGCCTCCTTCGAGGGCGGCGCGGTTATCAGTCACGACGCTCTTGGTCAGCCCGATGATCCCGTTTCCAACCATGATTCCCCCGCCCCAGAGCGTCGTCTTCCCGCCGCGAACGACGATCTTCACCAAATCGCTGTAGCGATCCGTGTTGCTCGTCACGACGTGGAGAACGCGGTCGATGCGATCGGCGTCGATGACCGCTCTGCCTTTGCCCTCGTGCTTGATGACCACCGGATCGGTGACGTCCAGGTCGCCGGTGTTCGGGTCGTCCTCGCCAGTGCGCGGGATGCTCAGGTCGTAGGCCTTCCGTGCCAGGAGGATCGTGTCCCGGCCGGGGTGGGCGTTCGCTGCGATCACGGCCTCCCGCAGCGTGCAGTCCCGGTGCGTGCAGCCGTTCGGGACGTGGTCACCGGTTCGGTTCGGGGCGTAGGTCGTGCCGGCCGCGGCCGCCTGTCCGGCTGAGAGCGCGAGCGCTCCCACCATCGTCACCAGCGTCAACGAATGCCGCGCGAGCCTCAGCGAGCTCCCCCTCCAGTTGTCCACCCCCACGTGGCCAGCATACCGCTGAGGCCAGTGGCCTCCGATGCTGGTTTAGATGCGTCCGTGAGGCCTTCGCACCCCGCCGATCCATGATCGCGCCGGCGACGCTATTGGGTGACAGTGAACGTGCGCTTGGCTGGCGTCGGATCGGTGTTCTTTGCCTGATCCGTCGCCTGGACCTCGAAGGTATGTGTGCCGAGCGAGAGCGGCCCCAACGGAGTGTGGCTCGCGCCCGGGCCGGAGCAGAAGTCGAACGGCTGGGAGTCGAAGCGGCACACGAACGTGGACCCAGACTCACTGGATTGGAACTCGAACGTAGGCGTGTCGTCGGTGGTGTCCCCAGATGGCCCTGAGGTGATCGTCGTCTGCGGCTTGGTCGAGTCCTCGACGAAGGTGCGCTCCGCCGAGCAGGGCGAGGCGTTGCCCGCGCGGTCGGTGGCGGTGGCGCGGAACGACGTCGTCGTGTTGTTCTCCACGGTGACGGTGAAGCCGCGGGAGGCGAACTTACTCGCGGAGCCCGACGCCACGGGCGCGCCGGTGCAGTCGGCCATCGTGTAGAGCCTCACAGTCGAGTCGGTCTCGGCGGTCCCAAGAATCCGCGGGTGATTCTTGTTGGCCGGGCTCTCCGGATCGGTGCCGGTGATCTGAGGAGCCGGGGGCAGGGTCGAGTCCTCGATGTAGTTGCGGCCCGGCGAGCACGGCGAGGCGTGGCCCGCGGCGTCGGTGGCGGTGGCCCGGAACCGCGTCGTCGTGTCGTCCCCCACTATGGCGGCGAGTCCCGGGGAGGCGAAGTCGCTCGCGGGCCCGGACGCCACGGCCGCGCCCTTGCAGCCGGTCGTCGTGTAGAGCTTCACGGTCGAGTCGGGCTCGGCGATCCCCTTGATCCGCGGGTTGTTGTTGTTGGCCGGACTCTTGGGATCGGTGTCGGTGATCTGAGGAGCCGGGGGTGCAACGGTGTCGATCGTCCAGGTCCGGGAGGCCGGGGTCTGGTCGGTGTTCCCGGCGACGTCGGTGGCCCGGACCTCGAACGTGTGCGAGCCATCGGCGAGGTTGGTGTAGGGCTTCGGCGAGGAGCAGGAGGCCCAGTCGCCGGGGTCGGAGGAGTCGAGGCGACACTCGAAGGAGGAGCCGGGCTCGTCGGCCGAGAAGGCGAAGGAGGAGCTCGGGTTGGGGGTGGCGCCGGAGGGCCCGGAGTCGATCTGGGTGTCGGGGGCGGTCGTATCCGCCACATAGCTCGCCGACACGTCGCTCAGGGTCGGTGTCTTGCCCTGGTCGCTCGAGCTCAGCTGGACGCGGTATTGGAGGTAGCGAGAGTTGCCGCCGATCGATCCCCCGGAGGAGCCGACCGGGTTGAAGCCGCTCCAGCTCCCGTCGGGGGTCGGGGTGTCGCCGGTCCGGACGCTGAGCGCGACGTTGGTGCCGGCGGGCGTGTCGGCGGTCCACGAGAGAGCGTCCCAGTTGACGGACTGGCCCGCGTCGAACACCCGCGAGTCGAACGTGCCCGTGGCCGGGTAGGGGCTCATCCGCATCCAGTCGACGGAGAGCTCGGGGCCCCCAGCGTTGAAGTCGCTGGCGGCCACGCGCAGGGCGGTCGAGAAGGTGCCCGAGTGGGTGGCCACCAGGTTGCCGTCGACGAAGTAGCGGACCTGGTTCGCGTCCCACTCGATCCGGTAGCGGTGCGGGGTTCCGACCAGCGCCCCGACCGGAGTGTCGGTCGAGCCGCCGCCGAAGTTGCTGCGCGCGAAGACCTGAGTCGTGCTGTCCTTGGTGCTGAAGATCGCAAAGGCGCTCGCGAAGTTGTCGGAGAGTCCCGCGTGCTGGAAGGTGGCCGCGCCGAAGGTCGCCACGAACTCGAGCGCGTGGCCGGGGCCGAAGGTCTGGTCGGTGCTCGCGAGGGCGCCGTTGACGTGCAGGGCCCCGCCGGCGAGTGTGGCGCTGCCGCCGGCCCCTCCGCCCTGCGACTCCCACGTCTGGCCCGACCAACCGGAGGGCAGCGCGGGCCCGCCGGAGAACTCCGCGCCCACGGCCGGCCTCAGGGTGACCTCGCCGTTGGCCGTCTCGGAGACGTAGGTGTCGGTGCCGGTCGCACCCGCGCCGAAGTCGGCGGTGGTGGTGTCGGTGAGGGAGGCGGCTTGGGTGGTAAAGCTCCAGGTGTCGTCGGCCCCGAGGGCGTTGCCGCTGGTGTCCGTTACCGACCCAGCGACCGTGACGTGGTAGACGGTCCCGGGCGCAAGATCCGCGCTGGGGTTGAGAGTCGCCGTGGCCCCTGAGAAGGTAACCGCTGTGGGAACGTCACTCCCGGCGCCCTGGGCGCGCAGCCGGAAGCTCGAGGAGTCGATGGTGCTCGCGTCCATCGGCTCGCTGAACTGGGCCTGGACGTTCGCGCCCGCGTCAACGCCCGTGGCGCTTGGGCTCGGGCTGCGCTGGACGATTGTGGGCGCCGTGGTGTCCGTGCCCGCCGTATAGCTCGCCGACACGTCGCTCAGGGTCGGTGTCTTGCCCTGGTCGCTCGAGCTCAGCTGGACGCGGTATTGGAGGTAGCGAGAGTTGCCGCCGATCGATCCCCCGGAGGAGCCGACCGGGTTGAAGCCGCTCCAGCTCCCCTCGGGGGTCGGGGTGTCGCCGGTCCGGACGCTGAGCGCGACGTTGGTGCCGGCGGGCGTGTCGGCGGTCCACGAGAGAGCGTCCCAGTTGACGGACTGGCCCGCGTCGAGAACCCGCGAGTCGAAGGTGCCGGATGCGGCATAGGGGCTCAGGTGCAGCCAATCGACCGAGACGTCGGGGCCGCCGCTGTTGAGGTCGCTCACCAGGGGTCGCATCTCGGTGGTGCCGAAACCGGCGGCATGGGTCGCGACGAGGCTCCCGTCGACGAAGTACCGGACCTCGGTCGCATCCCACTCGATCCGGTAGCGGTGCGGGCTGCCGATCAGGCTCGAGGCAAGCTGGGTCTCGGTCTGGCTCCCGCCGTTATTGGTGCGGGCGTTGAACGTGC
Source organism: Solirubrobacterales bacterium (assembly GCA_050697075.1). Lineage (GTDB taxonomy): Bacteria > Actinomycetota > Thermoleophilia > Solirubrobacterales > 70-9 > AC-56. The sequence goes on from JBOGZC010000002.1 coordinate 10,669, forward strand.
CATCGCCCTTGACGCTGAACATCGCCCAGTTGGGGGAGTTGTTGAAGTCGACGCCGAAGCCGACGTGCTCGAAGTTCGCGCCGCCGAACGTGGCGCTGAACTCGAGTGCGCGCCCGGACCCGTAGGTCGCCACGGTCCCGGCGCTGGCACCGTCGACCACGAGCTTTCCGTTCGACACGGTGGCGCTGCCCGCCGGCAGGTTCCACGGTTGGCTCTGCCAGCCAGACGGAAGACCCGGTCCGCCCGAGAACTCCGCGCCCACGGTCGGCGCCAGCGTGACCTCGCCGTTGCCGGTTTCGGAGATGTAACCGTTGGCGCCGGTGGCCCCGGCGCCGAAGTCGGCCACGGTGGTGTCGGTCAGGGCCGCGGAGGGAGTGGTGAAGCTTCGCGGCGCCTGCGCCCCTGGCGGCTCCGTGGAGGAGTTGGAGGCCGCGTCGCTCGACGTCACCCGGTAGTAGTAGGTCTTGTTCGGATCGAGGCCGCTCAGGTCGACGATGTGAGAGCTCACCAGCGACGAGCTGCCTTGGCTCGAGCTCAGCGAGTTGGGGCTCGTGCCGTAGTCGACCCGGGAGTCCGATGCCTCGTCCGTGTCCCAGGTGATGGTCGCGCTGCCGTTCGTATGCACCGTGTGGGCGACATTGGAGATCACCGGCGCGATGTCGTCGACTGCATAGGTCGCCTCATAGCTGCCGGCGGCCGCGTCGAAGAAGGCGTAGCCGACGCCCTTGATCGTTTGCGTGGTCGTCGGGATCGACGTCCCGTTCCGCTGGACGCCCGTCAGGGCGCCCACCGCCGAGGCGGTCGGCACCATCGCGCGGAGCCCGTTCGCGCCGGACCCCACGCCGATCGTGAAGTCGAGCTTGTTGCCGTTCCAGGTCAGCGAGTTGAAGGAGGAGCCATTGCGGCCATCGAGCCACTGGAGCATCTGGCGTGCGGAGACGACCGGCACTCCGCGCGACAGAGCCGAGGCCACGATCGCATCGGAGCCGGGATGCGACGCGTTGTCGGTGTGCATGTTGGCGGTGAAGACGCCGTAGTAGCCCTGTGGCCCGAGCGCCTTGTCGAGCAGCGAATCGACGTTGAACGGCTCGGTCTGCCCGGACTCATCGGTCATCTGGGTGGCCGCCTGGTAGACGTCGATCATCGACCCGTCGAGGTCGGCGAAGCGCATCGGCATTCCGGAGCCCGTGAACATCCCTGGGCGGTCCTGGATCCACGCGGGTGGCCAGTAGTAGTAGTTGGTGTCCAGGCGAATGCCGTTTTCGAGCTCCACCTTCGGATGCGTCGCCCAATCGCTCCACGGGATGCAGTGGGTGCGGTTGCTGACCGGCGACGAGAGCGACGGATAGGCGTTGCTGAAATCAGAGAGGTCGCTCGAGAAGAAGGATTCGAGCTGCGCCCTCGAGGTCCAGTTGGCGCAGTTCGTGCTGACGTGCGCCGCGATCTCGAACCCCTCGGCCTGGAACGCGGCGGCCTCGGAGTCCGTGAGCGTGGGGGTGTTCGGGTAGATGTAGGAGGTGCTCCGGACGCACTGCCAGTCGGCGACCGAGCAGCCGCTCGGGCTGTCTGCCTCGTATTGGTGGAAGCGCCCCTCGGTACCGCCGTTGCCGTGGTCGTCGCCGGTCATCACGATCGCGGCCTTCTTGTCGTGCGGGAGGAACCAGAATCGCGGCAGGGGCTTTTTGTCCTGGTTCATCTGCCCGATCAGGTTGGAGAGCAGGTGCTGCTGCTCGTCCGCCTGCGGGATCGCCACCTTGTCGAGGTTCACCCAGTCCGGCTGCACGTCGCCCGGCTTGGCTCCGTAGAAGAGGTCGTCGGAGCGGATCAGCTCGTTTCCGCCCGCGGCGCTGTCGCGCTCGTCCCCAGCCCAGGCCGGGTTGCCCTGGCGCGTATAGACGATGGAGCGTGCGAGGTCATACGTGAAAGCAGCGGCTTGACCTCCGTTGCTCCCGACGCTGCGCAGGGTCACCGCGGGATTGGGGGTGGACGTGTTCGCGTCCGAGAAGAGCGTGGCGATCGTCTGCGTACCGCCGTCGGCCGTGTAGCGATCCGCAGTCCCATGGAACTGGATCGTCTGGCCAACGATGCCCGCCCCGGGCCCCGAGCCGGTGTTCACCTGGAGATAGCCGTTCGCGAGCGTGCTGGGGGTGCTGGTGAGGCCGAGCAGGCCGGCGAGTTGCGGGTCCGGTCGCATCGCGATCAGGTTTCCTCCGCCCTGCACCCAGTCGTTCAGCATCTGGGCCTGGCCGCTGTTCAGCGCGCCGTCACCCAGAATCGCCACGTCGTGTGAGTTGAGAACGGACGAGGTGACGTTCGAGATGTCGGTGGCCGTGAACTCGTTCAGCCCCTCTGCCCGGAGGATCTCCGCGTAGTACCGGCTGAACGGGTCCGAGGCGTTCGAGATCACCAGGATCGGCCCGCCCGGCCCCTCATCGGGCGGAGGTGGCGGGGGCGCGGACGTATCGAACGACCAAGTGGAGTCAGCCGCGAGCTCATTGCCCGCGGTGTCCTTGACCCCGCCTGGGCCGCCCTTGATCGTCGCCGTATACGTGGTCGAGTGCTGCAGCGGGTCGGTCGGGTGCAGGGTCACTTTCCGTCCAGACGCGCTGTAGCTGACGGTCGCCGGGACCAGCGCGTTCGAGGAATCGCGGAGCTCCACCGTGGTGCCGTTGATCGTTCCAGCGTTCATCGCCTCGCTGAAGGTCGCCGTGACGTCGGCGCCGGTATCCACCCCACTGGCACCGCTTGCGGGCGACCTGGAGTTGATCGTGGGTGCCGTCGTGTCCGGCCCGACGTCGGTGTTGAAGACCACGTCGACCCAGTAGTTGCTCGACTGGAAAGTGTCTGGGCCCCCACCGGAGAACAGCCCCCCGGAGGGACCGTACTTGTAGATGCCGTTCGCCCCGTCCTCCCCGTCTCCGAGCGCGTGCAGCGGAGGACTGTCGAAGCCCCCCAGCGCGAAGTAGTTGTTGCTGGCGGCGTAGCCGCCGTTGGGCGCGTGATAGGAGGCGACGTACGTGGTGCCCGCGTTGATCGCCACAGGCGACGGGAAGTCAACCTCCTGCCAGCCCGACGACGACTCCCCGGTGAAGGTCGCCTCGGCGAGCTGGGTGCCGCCTGCGGTCCACAGGTGTCCCACGTGGGTACCGGTGTCCCCCGGGGGCTTGTAGAAACGAACCCCGGTGATGAACCCGCTCTCGTCCGAGCGGAACTTGACACCGAGCTCGACCGCGTTGGTGTCGGCGTCGCCAGCGGGAGAGAAGGAGTCGTTCCAGATCGAGCAGGGACAGCTCCGCGGCACCACGTTGACGGTCGCCCCAGGCCCGGCCGACTCGAGGTTGCCGCTGTCGTCGACGGCTCGCGCCTTGATCGTCACGCTGCCGGTTGCGCCGGGGGTCCAGGAGTAGGTCCAGTTCGCACGCCCCTGCGCCGGATGCCAGGTGGTGCCCCCGTCGACCGAGACCTCGACGCTGCCGACCTCGCCGGCGCCGACCTCGCCGCCGACTGAATCGTTGGCGGTGCCGCTGATCGTCGTCGGCTGTCCGCTCTCCACATTGGAGCCGTCGAGCGGTGACTCGATCTGTGACGCGGGCGCGGTCGTGTCGGTCGAGGCCGCGGCCGACACGAGCCCGCCCTGGAGCGTGTCTGGCTGTGCCCCCAGGTCGGCGAGCACGTTGACCGTGGCCTGCTGCATGCGCGGATCCGGCGTCGAGCCCCCACGATCGTGGTTGCCGTCGAGCCCCCAGGACCACTGGATCGTTCCGGCCCCGAACACGAGGGCCCCACTCGGAGCGCGGTACAGGGTCAGGCTGTGCGTCGCGGTACCCGGGCCATAGTTCGAGCCGTAGTCCTGAAGTCGCTGGGGGACGTCGACAGTCGTGGAGGACATGTCGACCAGCCCGGCGGGGCGAGAGCCGTTGTCGAGGTCCTCGTCCCACTCGTAGCCGAGGGTGCTGTCCGCGAGCGTCGCCGTCTGGCCGGGGGCAAGCGAGGCAACACTCGTGTTGCGCCAGAGGCGCAGCTTGCCGTCGGCCGCAGGCACCTTGATCGCCGAGGTGCCATCGTTGACCGTGAAGATCGTGCCACTGAGCGCGTTCTCAGGCTTGGGGCCTTCGGGATTGAAGCTGCGCGGGTCGCGCCAGGTCCCGGTCCAGGTCGAAGTCGGGTCGATCTTGGCGTTGGCGTGGGTCTCCTTGTAGGAAACCAGGGTGCGGTGGTCCGTTCCGGACCCGTCGATGCTGTTCTCCCAGCGGGTCTTCCAGAAGCTCTCGTTGCCGCTGAAGAAGGCGAGGTTGACTCCCGCGTCCCGAGCCGCCTCGACATTCGCCCGCTCGCCGCCGGACCAATACTCGTCGTGCCCCACGGAGAGGTATGCCTTGTGGTCGAGGATCTCCCCCCCACGCCGGTCGGCGTCCACGCCGGTGAAGTAGCTGACGTCGTAGCCGTTTCGCTCCATCCACCGCACCATCGGGTACTCGGCGTTGAAGGGCGAGTCCTCGGGAGTGGGGCCGCGCGTCGTGAACGGACGGTTGTAGCTGACCTTGTAGGCCCGGCCCGGATTCGATCCTGGCCCGCCGGTATAGAGGCTGTTGCCGCCGTATTGGTTATAGGCCTCCCAGGTGGTGTCCGACGTTTGGAAGAGGAGGTCGGAGTTGCCGGTGTCATCGCGGACGATGAAGTAGATGTGACTCGCTCCTGGGGTGCTGTCCTCCCGCACCAGCTTCGCGAAGTAGATGCCGGAGACGGCGTCAGATGGCACAGCCCAGGACGCCGACTCGGCCCAGTTGCCACAGTCGATGAGTCCGCTGGCGGCGTCGTTCAGACAGGCGGGCTGATTCTGGGGAAGGCTCGCCGACGGCTGGACCGTCGCGACCTTGCGGGCGCCGTCACCGCCGTAGTAGCCCATCCGGTAGATGTCGAGCCGGTAGTCGGTTGCATTCGTGTCCACCTTGAAGTGGACCGTTTGGCCGTGGTTGACGCTGATGTCGGTCGCGAAGCCCTGGATGTTCGCGTTGCCCGCTCCGCTGACGTCCCATTCGCTCGGCGGGTTGCCCGGCTTGGAGTTCTCGCAGACGATCGGGTTCTGCACGGGAGGGTCGCACGGCGCCGCAGCCGCCGACCCGGCGCGCAACGCGACCGCGACGCAGACGAGCAGACCGACGCAGACGACGCGCATCGCGCGCCAATCGGTCCTTTCAGTCGATCCCCCTCCATAGAAAAAGGATCGCCCAGCTTGCGACACCAGTTGCAGACTTCCTCCCAGTTTGGGACAAAAAATCCCCGAACAGGCCGAACCTATGCCGGGTCACCGCGAGTTCCAAGCGAATTACCTCAAAGCGCCGCCGACTGAGGTAGACGCGTTCATGACAGGTAGGCGGGCGGACGGCGAACCTCAACCTCAGGTTGAGAGGCGGGGCGCCGTTTTAGGAGAGCGGATGTGAGCGCCCCCACCGTCCGACCGAGGAATTCGACACGATGGATAATTGCCAACCGCTCCGGATATCGAGATTCCCCGCTCGGCCTAGGGGCCGATTATGAGCCGCGAACGGTGGATGGCCCTGTTCTTCGCGCTCGGCTCGACATGCTTTCTGATCGGTCCGTTTCCGGGTTACGCGCAGCTCGTCGGGGCCCGCGCCGACGCGGTCACGTTCTTCATCGGCTCGCTCCTATTCACTGCCGGGGGAGCGCTGCAGACCCTCATCGCGTCCCCCGACCGCCATTCGCCTGAAAGTGGCCGAGCGGCGTGGTGGGCCGCCGCGGCCCAGTCCGCCGGCACCCTGTTCTTCAACGTGACCACCTATCAGGCACTCCACACCGCCCTGTCCGATCCCAGCTACGACCGGCTGGTGTGGCGGCCGGATGCATTCGGATCGATCTGTTTCCTGGTGTCGGGCACGATCGCCTATCGCGCCTCCGCGCGGCGCGGCTGGCTGCCCAAACGCGGCCGCGCGGGATGGTGGGAGCCATCGATCAACCTGCTCGGCTGCATCCTCTTCGGCATCTCGGCCGTCGCCGGCTACTTGGTTCCCTCCACCGGCTCGCTGATCGACCTCGCGGCAGCGAACTGGAACACCGCGCTGGGAGCGGCGTGCTTCCTGGCCTGCGCGCTGGCGACGCTGGCTACCGGCCGCACGTCGAAGTCGCCGCGGCTGCGCCGTCTGCACGGGCTCGGGCGCGATGTGGAGCGGATCGTCTGAGGCGACTGAGGGCCGGAGCGCTCGAATCACGTTCGGCGCTCCCGACGCGGACGCTCATGACCCGTCGCGCCCGCCGCGCTCAGTCGTCTTTCGGAACGCGAAAGTACAGGTGCCCCTCGACGTAGTTGGCCAAGCCATCGTCGGTCAAATGAGCGAGCCACTGCGCCGCCCCCCAGGTCCCCTCGACGGTGATAAAGCCGTGGGCGCTGACGATGCCGGGACTGACTTCCTGGATCGACTCGATCTTGCGCTGGATCCTGCCTAGATCAACGCCTTTGAGTGCGGCGCGTAGCTCATCCACGCCGAACATGTGCGTGGGAAGCGCCACCCCGAGTCCGATGGCCGGGGGGTGGATGACCACAACCTCGGGGTGAAACAGCTCGAGGGTCCCCTCGACGTCCCCGGCATCGAGCCGGTCGAACGCCATCCGTACGAGATCACACGCCGTCATGCGGACACTTGATCGTAAGACCGATCTGGCCGTTCAGCCCGGCGCGCCGTCGAGCCGCTCGGCGAGTTCGACGATCAGGCCTTCGGGTCCGCGCACGTAGCAGAGGAGGAAGGTGTTCTCGAAGTGGACGATCTCCCCGACCGTTTCCCAGCCGGCCTCTCGGACGCGGTCGACGACGCCACGCACGTCGTCGACCTTGAAGGCGACGTGCCGGAGCCCAGGACGGTTCGCGGCCGGCGCGACCTCTTGAGCGCCGGCGGAAGGCGAGTGGAAGCGCACCACCTCGAACATGTCGCTGCCGTCGGGGGCGCGAGCCATCACGACCTCGACCGTCACGTTCTCGAGACCGATGATCCGATCGATCCACTCGCCGCTGAACACCCCGGGCTCGCCGCAGTCGAAGCCGAGCAGCGCAAGAAACCGGACTGTCTCGCCGAGGTCCTCGACGACAAGACCGACGTGGACGAAGTTGGTGACGCCGGGGCGATGGCTGTCCGTTGAGGTCAAACGACTCCGGCCGTGCCCATCGAACGACCGCCCACCGTCGAGGAGGTCATCGACGAGCTCCGCGCCCGCCTGAGGGGCGATCCATCGACGCAGCGAACGTCCACTCCGCCACAGTACAGCCGCTGGCACATCGTCCCGACCACTGCCGCAATGGATGACAAGCGGCAGCGACGCCGCACGCTCACCGCGCGCCTCCTTTGCGACCGGACTTTCTTTTTCGCGAGGAGTCAACCGGCGGTCTTCCGAGGCGTCGAAGGGGTCACCCCCGCCACTCCCGACGCGGGGTATTGCGCCGATATCGCAAGAGGTTTTGGGACGGCGGAGCCGAAGTCCCTGACTCAGCGTTACTACGAAATGAAAGGGAGCTTGATGGCTACTCGCGATTCGACCAAGGAGCCGACCACCTGGGTGATCTTCGCCGGCGTGATGATGCTGCTGATCGGTTTCCTGAACTTCTTCTATGGCCTGGCAGCGGTCGTCAACGACAACGTCGTGGTCGTCGGAGGCCAGGGGGCGATCATCGCCGACCTCACGACCTGGGGGTGGGTGACGATCATCCTTGCGGTCATCCTCGTGTTCACCGGCGGCGGGCTCCTGACCGGCGCCGAATGGGCTCGCTGGGTGGGTGTGTTCCTCGTCATGCTGAACGCGATCGCACAGGTCTGGATCTTCCCCGCAGCGCCCCTGTGGGCGTTCATCGTGATCCTGCTCGATGTGGTCATCCTCTACAACCTCACGGCCCGCTGGACGGGGACAACCGCCGTGTAGCGCTTTCGTCCCACAGGGACTTCGGTCATCCAACTGAGAGGCGAGTGGGCAGCAGGCATCATCGCGCACCCCGATCGCTGCCCTTCGTGGGTGCGGTCCACTCTGCGCCCGTCTGGCGGCGGAAGGCCTCGAGGGCGCCGTCGAGCGTTGGGAAGAAGTGATCCGGGTCGAGCGTGCCGATGAGCTCGTAGCGCTCGAGCTTTGCCCGTACGGGGTCCTTGAGTTCGGCGAAAACGAGGGAGGTGCCGCGCGCATTGACCTCCTCATCGAGCTCGAGCAGCATGTCGGCGGCCGTGGTGTCGACGTCCGTGATCGGCTCGGCCGCGATCACGATCCAGCGTGGCTTCGGCTCAGCGGCCGCGAGGCGGCGGATCCGGTCGCGGAACGTCCGGGCGTTCGCGAAGAGCAAAGGCGCGTCGAAGCGGAAGATCACGAGGCTGGGAAGCTCCTCGGCATCGGGGTAGAGGCTGCGGTCGTGATGGCCCTCCATCCCGGGGACCCGCCCGAGGGTCGTCTGGTAGGGCCACCACGCGCGGCGGAACACATTGAGGATCGACAGCGCCACGGCGACGGCGATGCCGGCGAGCACACCGAGCAGGGCCACACCGAGGAACGTGGCCATCGAGATCAAGAACTCGACCCGCCGCTGGTGCCACAGCCGCCTGGACCCCGCGATGTCGGCCAGCGACAGGGATGCTGCGATCACGACGGCCGCGAGAGTGGCCTGCGGGAGGTTGCGCAGCAGCCCCGGCACAAGTACCAGCATCAGGACGATCGCCGCTGCTCCGACCAGCCCGGTGAGCTGTGTCTTCGCGCCAGCCTGCTCGGCCACAGCCGTCCGCGACCCGCTCGTGCTGACCGGGAACCCTCGGAATAAGCCCGCCCCGACGTTCGCCGCGCCAATGCCGACCATCTCCTTATTGCCGTCGATTTCCTGGCCCGTTCGGGCCGCGAACGCCGACGCGGTGGAGATCGTGTCGGTCAGGGATACCAGTGCGATGCCGAGGGCTCCCGCAACCAGGAGCGGCAGGTCGGAGACCGGGCTCGGCCAGGTGGGAGAGGGCAGCCCCTCGGGCAGGGTCCCGACCAGCGAGACCCCGTGGCCGGAGAGATGGAGCGCCGAGGTCGCGGCGATCGCGGCGACGACCGCGACCAGCACGCCGGGGATGCGGGGAAGCCAGCGCTGGAGGATCAGGATCAGCGCGAGGCTGACCACCCCCACGGCGGCGGCGGCGGCCACAGCCTCCCCGGACGCGAGCCCGCTGACGAACTTCCGCGCCTCGTCGATGAGTCCGTTCGCCTCGATCGAGAAGCCGAAGAGCTTCGGCAGCTGCCCGACCAGGATGGTCAGCGCGAGCCCATTCATGTAGCCGATCTGAGTGGGCTTGGACAGCAGGTCCGCAATGAACCCGAGCTTCGCCAGGCCCGCGCCGATCTCGATCGCAGCCACTAGGAGGGCGAGCATCGACGCCAGCGCGATCGCACGGTCGGGATCCCCGCCGGATCCGATGATCGGCAGAAGCGTCGCCGCGATCATCGGCCCGAGTGAGGAGTCCGGGCCCAGCACGAGAATGCGAGAGGGACCGAAGGCTGCGTAGCCGATCAGGCAGAGGACCGTCGTGTACAGGCCGGTGATCGCGGGCAGGCCCGCCAGCTCCGCGTACGCCATTCCCTGAGGCACTAAGAGCGTGCTCAGGACGAGACCGGCGACCAGATCGCGGCGCAGCCACGACCTGCGGTAGGAGGCGAGCGAGTATGCGCCCGGCATCCATCTCGGCGGCTTCATGAGCGCTTGACCGAGGTCACCTGCACGCGACGATATCCGGGGAGTGGGCTTAGAACCAGTGCCCGGTCCCCTGCTTCGGCGCCAGAGGTGGAGAAAGAAGGGCAGGAAGCTTTTTCCTGCGTCCCTTTCGTCCCTGCCGCTGGATCGTCTGCATTTGACGACAAATATCTGGTCGTGATTCGCTTCGGATCGATGGCGTATTCGAGCCCGGGGCAAGCGCGGGGCAAGCGCGGGTTAAACGACCGCCCCTCCCTACCTCGACGTGGAGCTGCCCCGAGTGGGACGATTCTCGAACCATCGACTCCTACCCAAGCCAGGGGCGCTGCTCGGACCGGAACGCTAGTTGCTGCTAGTCGTTTCGGCGCCCTCGACTCGATAGATCGGCCACTCGCCCGGGACGCCTTTCAGCTCGCGCGTTCCGCGCTCCGAGAACTCGATGCCGGAGCCGACGACGAGGTCCTTGACCGTGCCGGACGTGCAGACCTCCCCGGAGCGCGCCAAGGCGCCCACCCGTGCGCCGATGTGCACAGCCATCCCCGCCACGTCGTCCCCAACCACTTCGCACTCGCCAGTGTGCACGCCGGCGCGGATGCCGATCCCGAGGGATCCCGCCCCCGCGACTATCGCCTGGGCGCATTGGATCGCATGCGCGGGCCCTTCGAACGTGGCGAGGAAGCCATCCCCGGTCGTCTTGATCTCGCGCCCCCCGTGGCGCTTGAGCTCAGCGCGGATCAGGGCGTCGTGGCGCTCGAGAAGCCCGCGCCAGCGCCGGTCCCCCAGTTTGGCAAGCTGCTCAGTTGACTCAACGATGTCCGTGAACAGCACAGTGAGCAGCCTGCGGTCGGGCTCCGGCGAATGGCGCGTCCCGGTCAGAAATGACTCAACCTCGTCCAGAAGCAGTTCGACGTCGCCGGCGAACGGGAAGTGATCCTCGCCCGCAAGCTCGACGAGTCGCGCACCGGGGATGCTCTCGGCAACGAACCGCGCGCCTTCGACCGGCCACAGGAAGTCTCCGCTGCGGTGGAGCACTAGGGTCGGCGCGGAGATCGCCGGGAGCACATCGCGGATGTCGATCTCGGCCGCGAGCCGGACGACGGCCTTGGCCATCGCGGGACTCGCGGCAACACGCTGATAATGACTCCACCAGCGCGCGAACTCAGGATCGGCGGCAACGCTTGGTGCATATACATCGAGCCACAGTCCCTTGCCCCACTCCGTGTCGATCATCTGAGCCGCAGCCTCGACCTGATCCCATTCAGGCGCCCATGGGTAATCGTGGGTTGCCGATCCCCTCGCGTAGGAGCCGTACATGATCAGGGCCTGTGTGCGATCGGCGTGCGTTGCGGCGAACAGGGCGCTCATCGGAGCGCCCTCGGAGATTCCGAACAGTGCCGCCCGCTCGGCGCCCGCGCCATCGAGAACCGCCGTCAGGTCCTCCATCCGATGCTCGAGCGTCTGGGGGCCGTCGATTGGATCCGACAGCCCGGTCCCGGGCTTATCGAAGGAGATCACTCGCGCAAACCTCGTCAGCCGGCGAACAGCACGCTCGATCGCGGGCAGCTCGAACCCGGCCTCCAGATGCGAGACGAACCCCGGTACCAGGACGAGATCGATCGGGCCGTCACCGGCGAGCGAGTAGGCCACATTGAGCCCACGGCTCTTGGCGTAGGCGATCTCCAGTTCCACTTTTCGGCGCTGCGAGCACCGCTATCCGGGAGCGGCGCGCCCGATCGCTTGGAGGTATGCGGCCGTGTCGACGAAGAGCTCGACGGAGACGATCTGCTGATCCATCAACGTGGGTCCCGCACCGTTCAGGCGTTGCGAGTGAACGAAATGAAGGGCGATCTCCTCCCCGGTTTTGGCTGAGCGCGCACGCCAGGTCCCGAAAACGATCAGGCGATCGTCGACCCGCAGGAACTCCTCCGGATCGGGATATGGGTCCTCGAACAACTCCCCGACGGTGGTCCAGAACTCCAACGCCCCGAATGGCCCGTCGTAGGTGCCCCCTGACGGGAGCGTGGCCGGGAAGATGAACTTGGCGTTCGCTTCGAAGCGGTCCATAAACGCCGGATCGCCGTCGCGAAACATGCGGTAGCCCTCGCGCACCCACTCGATCTCCGCCTCGCTCAGCCCGTACGGCATCTGGCCCCGGACCATAACGCGATCAGTCTCGCTCTCCCTTCTAAGCGGACACCTTTGGGCCCCCAGCCGAGCGGAATCTCATGCAGATGGGTCCGTGAGTGTCCGCCACGTCCACATCGTCCACCGTCGTGGACGAGCTGGACACATTGGACGTAGCGGTCGGTACCAAAGTGTGGTACCACGGGGGGCCCGACCCCCCGCCGGGCCGACGCCCCAAACGCCTGGGGGTGTCCTATGGATTTGTCAAGGCGTCAAGCGGCGATCGCTAGCGGATACCCAGTCGTGACGGGCGCCGCCTCGCCTCAGCCGGTCAGCTCGGCCGTGGTGGCAACGCGCCCGAACTCGGGATCGAGGTTCGAGGCGGTGACACGCGCCACCTCGTCGGCGCGCAGGGTCCCTCCGCCGTAGGCAGGAAGATCGAATGTATGGGTGGCGTCGATCGCGAAGGTCATCTCGAAGCCGAGATTGGCGCCCACGCGCGCGGTCGTCTCGCAGCACATCTGCGTCTGGATCCCACAGACCGTGATCGCGTCGACGCCGTTCGCTCGCAGCCAGGCCTCCAGGTCCGGGCTTCCATGGAATGCGGAGTTCACGTGTTTGGTCACGAGCAGGTCGGGCTCGCCCTCGAGCACCTCCTTGAAGGCGTTCCCGGGATGCTCGCGCCCAAGCGTGTCGTACGGCGACTCCTCCTCGAGGCCGTCGTGACGCACGAAGACGACCGGGAAGCCGCGCTCGCGCCACGTGCCGATCAGCGCGCCGATGTTGCGCTCGCAGTCCGGATTGTTCCGCGCGCCCCACGCGGGGTCGTCGAACGCCTTCTGCATGTCCACGACGACCAGAGCGGTGCGAGCGGCCATCGGCTGAGGCTAACGGCTCGCTGCCGAGCACGGCGTGAACGAGGCTGTACCGGCGCTCAAGACGGCGCCGGGACCGCCGCCTCCGCTATTTGACCACGCGGATCAGCTTCTTGTTGACGAACTCCTCGATGCCGTACCGGCCGAGCTCGCGGCCGAAGCCCGAGCGCTTGACGCCGCCGAACGGCAGCTCGGCCCCGTCGAGCCCGACGCCGTTGACGTAGACCATCCCCGTATCGAGGGCGTCCGCGACTCGCTGCGCCTGCTCCGAATTGTTGGAGAAGACGTATGAGCCGAGCCCGAACGGTGTCGCGTTCGCGACCTCGATCGCCTCCTCCTCGGTGCCGACCCGGTAGACACTCGCGACCGGCCCGAAGAACTCCTCGTGGTAGGCGTCGTTCTCCGGAGTGACTCCAACCAGGACAGTGCTCGAGAAGAAGTTGTCCTTCCGATCCCCGCCGGCGACTATCTCCGCGCCCTGGGCGACCGCCCGATCGAGCTGGTCCTCCAGCGTCTCCGCCGCGGACGTTGACGAGAGCGGTCCCATCGCGGCCTCGTCGGACATCGGATCGCCGGGCTCGGCTGCGGTCATCGCGGCAGTGAACTTCTCGATGAAGTCGTCGTAGATCTCGTCGGCGACGATGAACCGCTTCGCGGCATTGCAGGACTGGCCGGTGTTGTCGAGACGACCAGCGACCGCGGCCTCCACCGCTTCGTCCATGTCCTGGGCTCCCAGGAGGATGAACGGATCGGACCCGCCGAGCTCGAGCACGACCTTCTTGAGGTTGCGCCCGGCGATCTCCGCGACCGCGGCCCCCGCCCGCTCGGAGCCGGTCAGCGAAACGCCCTGGATCCGCGGGTCGGCGATCACTTCGGCGATCTGATCGTTCGTGGCGAGGATGGTCTCGTAGGCGCCGGCGGGGAAGCCGGCGTCTTCGATCATCGCCTGGATCGCCTTCGCCGACTCCGGGCACTGGTGCGCCGGCTTGAGCAGGATCGGGTTGCCCGTGACCAGGTTCGGAGCCGCGAAGCGGGCCACCTGGTAGTAGGGGAAGTTCCAGGGCATGATCCCCAGGAGCGCCCCAACCGACGCGCGCCGGATCACCGCTGTGCCCTCGCCCGCGAGCAGCTTGATCGGCTCGTCCTTGAGGAAGACCTCCGCGTTGTCGGCGTAAAAACCCCAGATGTCCACGCAGAAGTCGACCTCGCCAAGCGCCTGCTCCATCGGCTTGCCCATTTCGCGCACGATGATCTCGGCTAGATCCTCCCGGCGCTCGGAGTGAAGCTCAGCCACCCTCTTGACGAGTGCCGCACGCTCGGGCACCGAGGTCTTCATGCCCCAGTTCCGGTGGGCGTCCGTCGCCGCCGCGATCGCCGCAGAGAGCTCCTCGTCGCTGATCTCCGGGTACTCCTTGACCGTCTCGCCAGTAGCCGGGTTGATTACTGCGTACTTGCCCATCTTGCTCCACTCCTCATGCCGTCGCGTTGGGTCTTACACGGATCTTCCATGATCTCGACCCCAGGCTACCTCCTGCAAGCGCCGGTCGTGGCTGTCCTTCTCATTCGGGAGCGGCATGGAGGAGCCCACCCGACAGGTCATCGACGGAGAGATGAGACGGCTGGAGGCCTGCCAGTCGCCACCACGGCTGGTACCACGGAGCCTCGGACGACGAATCACGGACGCGGCCGAGAGGCCAGAAGCTCGCCTCCCGGGCGGGCTTCCGAGCAGTCGGCGCGGCGTCCAGTCGGCCTCCCGGTCGATAACGGGCAACGGCAAAGTCGCACTCGCGGTAGTCGGCGTTGCAGGTGTGACCAGCGGCCACGACTCGCCCGTGGGGGTCGAGCGCAACCGCGTTGGCACCATCGTGCGGGCCGGCGAAGTCGGTCCTCACCTTGCCGCTGCGGGAGAACGACGGGTCGAGGTCGCCGGGCCGCGAGGCTTGGGCGGGCGCCGGGGCGAGCAGGGGTGTGAGGAGCACGGCGAGCCCAAGAGCGAGCTGGCGGACTGCCACCTTTCGACCTCCAGCGTTCAACTGCGTTTGCGATAGCCGATGACGCGAACAAGCTTCGCCGAGGCGTTACAGGCGCCGATGACAATCCGGTCGCGGGAGTCGATCGCGGCGGACCAGACGTTGGTGCGCCCACCGATCCTCGCCACGCCGTTCCTGCCGAACGAACGGTCGAGGCCACCGTTCGGCTTGTAGCGAGCCAGCTTGTAGTTATGCACGCCACCCGCGGCGACCGCGACGATCCGTCTCCGCGAGTCGATCCCCACGAACCCGGCGCCCGAGAAGTTGCCGCGCAAGGGGCCCGTGACCTTGCCGTTGTGGGAGAACGATCGGTCGAGGCGTCCGTTCGGCTTGTAGCGGGCCAGGGCGAACTCATGGCGGGGCGCGGCGCCCGCCGCGACGATCCGGTTGTGGGCGTCGATCGCGATCGAGTTCAGCCTGCTCCGGTCCCCGAAGTCCGTCGTCACCTTGCCGTCATTTCCGAACGAGGGATCGAGAGTGCCATCCGGCTGATAGCGCGCGAGCTCAAAACGGTCTCCGCCCACGCCAACCACGATCCGCCCCCCGGAATCGATCCCGACCGATGCGGCGTAGTCGCTGTCGGTGCCGAAGTCGGTCCGAACCTTGCCGCCGTCGCCGAACGAGGGATCCAGGTCCCCGTTTCGCTTGAAGCGGGCCAGCATGACGTCGGTGTCGGTGGCGAACTGGCTGTAGCCGGCAGCTACGGGCCTGTGGTGGGAGTCGACCGCGACCGAGAGCGCGCTCTGGTTGGGGTAGCCGAATCCGGCGCCGTGGAACGACCGGTCGGGGCTGCCGTTCGCCTTGTAACGCGCGATGTCGAAGCTCCCGTGGTGGCCATTGCGGCCCGCGGTGACGATCTTTCCGCCGTCGAAAGCCAGGGCGTGGCCACCACCCCCTGTGTATCCGAACGCCCGATCGGGTCGGCCGCTCTGAAGCGTGCGGGAGAGGCAGTCGCCTCCGGAGACGATCCGGTTGTGTGCGTCGATCGCGATCGGGACGAAGTGGCCCCCGTGACCTCCGCATGCCCGCACCTTTCCGTGATCGCCGAACGAGCGGTCCAGGTCGCCGGGCTTGACGGCGTGGGCGAAGGCCGGAATCAACAGGGCGGCTAGAAGCGCCAGCGCAAACGAGGACGGCGCGCCATTCCAAGGCCCACTCGGGCGCCACCCCCGGAATCCGTGTCCTCGCTCCCTCACAAGCCCATGCTGACCACCGCGCGGCCAGGTGACAATCCCCCTAGGTGTAAGCCGGCGACACCTCGCCAGGTGTGCGGGTCCACTCCGCGTGAGATCGCAGCGATCACCCATTCAGGGGACGGTGGGGACGCGCTGCCCGCAAGAGTCAGTCGGGGCGGTGAGATTTGAACTCGCGACCCTTCGGCCCCCAGCCGAGTCGAAACTCATGTAGATGCGTCTGTGGGCGTCCGCTATGCCACATCGTCCCCGGACGTGGACGATCTGGACCTATTGGACGTAGCGGTCGGTACCAAAGTGGTACCACGAGGGGAACCGTGGCGGACGCCTAGCTTGCAAGTACGCGCCTGACCCAGCGACGGAAGGAGAACCCAGGATGACCACATCGAAGACCGCCGACGTCAGGGGGAACCCAGAGGACCCCTGGGCGTACGAGAAGCTCCACGTCCGCAGGGAAGGGACCGTCCTGTTTGCGGAAATCGCGGCTCCGCCCATGAATCTGCAGGGGCCTGAGTTGGTCCGTGATCTCGTCTCCCTGATTCAGCGAGCCGAGGCCCACGACGTTTTGAAAGTGCTCGTGTTCACGAGCGCTGACCCGGACTACTTCATCTCCCACGTCGACGTAACCAGGATCGAGGAGAACCGGGCGGAGACCGCAAAGCTGGTCGACGACGCGTCGATGGCGCTGCTGCTTCGCCACCTGAGCGCGAGCCATCTAGTCACCATTGCGCAGATCGAGGGTCGTGTGCGTGGTGTCGGTAGCGAGTTCGTACTCGCCTGCGACATGCGCTTCGCCGCCCGGGAGTCGAGGTTTCCGGCCGCTGGCCAGGTCGTCGTCAAGGAGCGGGTCAACGAGATCGCGCTCGCACCGGTCGAGGACTTCCGCCGCGATTCCGAGCTCTTCCTCGAGGGCGTGCGCACCCCCGAGTCGACCGGCCTGATCCAGGCCGCGATGAAGCGAGGCTTCCAGACCCGGGACGCGGAGATGGACCTGGCCCGGTTGGTGGGCGACCTGGCCGACCGTTGATCGACCGGGAGCTCCCCGCCGCGTGAGTTACACGAACCGCTTCACGAAGTCGAGGGCGACCTGGGCCACCTCGCGCCAGCCGCTGTCGATCGTCAGCGAATGGCCGCGGTTCGGGATCTTCTTGATCTCAGTTACCGCCTCGTTGTGGCGCTGGCGCTTGTAGGAGGCATTCGCGATCGCCCACGGCACCGTGTGGTCCTTCTCGCCGTCGATGATCAGAAGCGGGCCGCGGTCCGGGTTGCGAACGTCGAGCTTCGCCTCGCTAAACGGGTTCAGATTGGCATTGGCCATCTGCATCAGCGCCGAGCCCGGTGCGGCGACGTGGTAGGTCTCATAGAGCTGCCGCGCCTCCTCATCATCGCCGAAGGCATTGGCCCACCCGTACTTGAACTGGTCAAACGTGAGGGCAATCGCCCTCCCGCGGTTGAGCGGGTTCTTTAGCACCGGCAGCGATGCGCGGATCGATGAGAACGGTAGCGGCAGCACACCGCGAAACGGGCCCGGATCGATCGCGACCGTCGCGGCGGAGAGCCCGCGGTCGGCCACCAGCTGGGCCAGCAGGCCGCCCGTCGAGTGCCCCATCACGGCAGGCTTCTTGTCGAGAGCACCGATCACGTCTGCCGTGTGGTCGGCGACCTGCTTCAGGGTCTTCTTGGCGAGCACGTCGGGGTTCGCCCGAGCCTCTTCAACCGTTTCCGGATCGTCTGGCCAGTCCGGCGTGAGCGGCGCGTAGCCGGCCTGCTTGAAGAAATCGGCCCAGTTCGCCCAGCTGCTCGGCAGCAGCCAAAGGCCGTGGATGAAGACGACCGGGGTGTTGCCAGAGGCGTTGGCCGCTTCGATCTCCCGGATCTCTCGCTCGGAAACTGACGCCATGCCGAACCCCCCTTGGTCGGTGAAGTCAACCGATCCTACTGGTCGAACGGGGCTGCGCCGCCCTCGCGAGTGAGTCGTTACTGCACACTGCCCTCGGGGTATCTGGTCGCCGAGAACGGCGAGGTGATTCCACCCGATTGCCAGGACCCCCGCGGCCTGAGCGGCGTGGACCGTGTGGGGTGCGGTCCGTTAGAAGTGCTGAGGTGGCTGGGCGGCGAGCTGGTCGAGGCGATCGCCCCGAGCCACCTCAACACGTGGCAGATCGGCGATTGATGCGTGGGTCGGCGGCGGTTGTCTCGGCGCAGAAACCCTGACATGCTTGAGCAATGCTGCAGACGAGCTTGCGAGGCGGAGTCGCGGGCGCGGTCGCGACGGTGGTGATGACGCTCGAGCAGCCCCTCGACAAACGCCTCTTCGACTCCAAGTACGACGACGTCGAGATCCTGGGCAAGCTCGTAACGCGCGGCGACGACTGGCAACCCATCGGCTTTGTGCTCCACGTGCAGAACGGTGCGATCTTGGGCGCCGCATACGCGCGACTCAAGCCGTCCCTGCCGGGGCCGGCGGTCATTCGCGGCCTGCTGGTGGGCCTCATCGAGCACGTCGCGACCTGGCCGATGGTCGCGCTGGTCGACCGCTACCACCTCGCCCGCAAGGAGCTGCCGAAGCTCGCCGCCAATCCCCGAGCCTTCGGCCAGGCGACGATCCGCCACGCAGTGTTCGGCATCGTCCTCGGGCTCCTCGAGGACGCGCTGAACCACCGCAGCGCATAGCTCACGTTGGAGCTCCGTGAGCTCCTCGCTTTCATGCGAAAACAGAAGTGAGGCTTCGGTCCCTCTCTCCGTTCTTAGCGGCCATTTCGAGGCTCGAAGCTCTGCTTTGCATTAGGCTCCGTCGATCGCGGCCGCGGCGACACTACTCATGTGGTTTTCCCTCCGCTCGCCGGAGCTAGCCGAGGACTTTGAGCGTCTGATGGCCAGCGACCGGGACATCGTGGGTGGCTCGCTGGACACGATGTCGGATTGGCGATTGGCGCGGCCAATGGATGTGCCCGGACAGGCGAGTGAATCAGCCGACTACGTGCTGATCGCAGAGATCCACAACATTCAGCGCTGGCAGCAACAGGCGGAGGCACGGGTGGAGAGCCTGGAGGATGACTTGGCGCACCTGGTTTCGAGCCGGAAGATGCTCGTCCTCGAACGCATCCTTTGAATAAGGTTTCAGCTCTGACGCCCGCTTTTGGATTGCGCGAAATCCGAGCGCCACTCGCCCCGCTTCTCGCCGTCTAGGCTCCATCCGTGCCCAAAGGACGAGTGGAGAGTTTTAGCGATGGCGTGATCGCGGTCCTGATCACGATCATGGTGCTTGAGTTGCACATTCCGGCTGGTACTGATTGGCATGCGTTGGCACACGAGCTGCCGGTGCTCCTGGCCTACGTGCTCAGCTTCGTGTACCTGGGGACCTATTGGAGCAACCACCACCACTTGCTCGCGGCCGTCTCCCGGGTGAACGGCGCGGCCCTGTGGGCCAACCTGCACCTGCTCTTCTGGCTCTCTCTGATCCCGTTCACCACCGCGTGGATGAGCGAGCACCGGTTTCCGACGATCCCGACCGCCGTCTACGGGATCGTTCTGTTCGCCGCTGCGGTCGCGTACTTGATCCTGCAGACGACGCTCGTCCGCGCTGAAGGAGAGTGCTCCAGGCTGCGCGTCGCCCTCGGTTCAGATGTGAAGGGCAAGGTCACAACGCTCCTGTACTGCCTCGGGATCGGCTTGTCGTTCGTTGATGGCTGGCTCGGCCTAGCGGTGTACGTCGCCGTGGCACTGGTGTGGCTGGTGCCTGACCCCCGGGTCGAGCGCCATCTGACCACGGCTCCGGCCGAGCGGAGCGAATAGGCGACCCTCACCCGGTACCAGGACTGGCACCAGGAGCCGCATGGGCGTCCTTCCGGTGCCATCGAAGAAGGCCGGAAGCCCGCTTCCCGAGCGGGCTTCCGCTTAGTCGGCGCGGCGAGATTTGAACTCGCGACCTTTCGGCCCCCAGCCGAACGGCAACTCATGTAGATGCGTCCGTGAGCGTCCGCCACGTCCACATCGTCCAGCGTCGTGGACGTTCTGGACGTATTGGACGTAGCGGTCGGTACCAAAGTGGTACCACGGCGCTTTAAGGCGGCGTAGATTCCCGCGCGTGGTCCAGTCGCTCGCGGGGCTCGCCCCGTTCCAGATCGCCTTCGTCGTCCGCGACCTCGAGCGTGCGGTCCGCGAGTTCGACGCGTCGCTCGCGGCGGGGCCTTGGCGCGGCTGGGTCTTCGGTCCGCAGGGCCAGGGCCGCGAGTATCGGGGTCGCCCGGCCGAGTGGGCTCTCCGGCTCGCCCTCAACAGCCTCAATCCGCAATACGAGCTCATCGAGCCGCTGGAGGGTCCGAGCATCCACGCCGACTGGCTCACCGAGCGCGGTGAGGGCTTCCACCACGTCGGTTACGTGGTCGACTCCGTCGAGCAGACCACCGCCGAGATGGAAGCGGCCGGCCATCCAGCGATCGCGCACATCCACTCGTTCGGCGCCGAGGGCGACGGCGTGGCCGCCTACTACGAGACGGCCGAGGCGCTCGGCTTCCACGTTGAGGCCGTCGAGCCGCCCTCCCGGATGCCGCCGACGGACTTCACCCTGTAGACCGGCCGCGCACGCCGGGGTCGGAATCGCCGAACTGTTACTCGCGCCGCTCGCCATCCACGAAGGCGGCTTGCACGGGGAAGTCATCGAGGCTCTCGGGATCGGGTAGGCCGTGGCGGCGGCCGAGCTCGCGAATCGTGCCGGCGACGAAGCCCTCGAAGACCTTCCTGCTGGGACAGGTGTCGACGATGATGATCCCGTCGGGAGTGCGCAGGCAGAGGTGAAGGCGCATGTTCTCCGCCGGGATCTCGGTCAGGATCGCCCTGTAGCTCTCCAGCAGCTCGTCCGGGTTCCCGCGGAATCTCCACAGTGACCCATGCACCGTCAGATTCTCGCGTAGTGGGTTCGCGCGTACGGCCGCCGGAAGCCGAGCCGGCCGAAATAGCCGTAAGCCGGGGTGTCCATCGCCTCCGAGGGCGCCTCGATGTCGGCCAGGAAGGAGCGAACCCCGAGCTCGAGCCCCTCGCGGACCATGACCTGGCAAAGCGCCGCGTCCGGTGCGTAGTCGTCCGTCATCAGGCCGGGGACCGGCCCGTCCATACCCCACCAGGCGTACCCGTCGGGACCGATGAACATGGTCCGAGCGGCGACGATCTCGCCCCCCTCCCGCGACAGGTAGGGATGCCAGCCCGGGCGACCGACGAGGCGCTGGAGCCAGCGGCCGGTCTCGAGCCGGTAGACCCGCTCCAAGAACGCCACCCACTCCTCCGCGGTGGCCGCGTCCACGCGCTCCACGCGCAGGTCGCGGGCGTCGCTGAGCTCGCCCACCTCCGCTGGCTCGCCTCCGCGGATGACCCGGTCCTGCGCGTCGAACGGCTCGAGGCCCCTGTCCCGAAGCCAACCCTCATATTCAGCCGGCCGGCAATGGGGTAGGGACTGGAGCAGGAACATCGAGATCCCCGCGTCTCCGTAGCTCCGGATGATCCCGTCGACGACCTGCTCGCTCGCCGGTCCGACCACGCCCAGTCCGATCGCCCGGCTGAAATAGCGCCGCCCGCTCGCCGCCCAGCTGATGACGGTGACACCGCCGACCCGACGGCTGCCCAGGCCGACCTCCCTCGCGAAGTCGTCCGGCGCCGTGGCATAGCAGTCCACCCAGGCGCGGGCCTCCGCGTCCTCGATCCGCGCGGCCGTTGCGAGGTCGACCGGCCGGGTGTCGATCGCCAGGGCGCCGGCGAGCTCCTCAGGCATTCTGCATCGTCGCAAGGTTCCTCCCGACAACCTCCAATGTCCGGCCGTACTCCTCGGTGGGGCTGAATTCGATCACCTCGGTGCCGGCCGCGACCACGGGGATGTGCCCGGGGGGCGCGTAGTAGGCGTCGCCGCCCTCGTAGACCTCGTCGCGGTCGGCGTACTTGAAGGTCACCTTGCCGTTCACCACATAGCCCCAGTGGGGGCTCTGGCAGCGATCGCCGGGCAACCCCTCGAACAGGGGGGTGGCGTCGGCGTCCTCGCGGAACGTCTCGAAGCCGACTGTGTAGCCGCCGAGCTCCTCGTAGCGGCCCTCCATCACTCCCATGTCCTCGACCTTCGAGGCTGTCTCCTTTGAAGCCTTCGGCATCGGAATCCTCCTCGTGCGTTCATGGGTGTAGACGCCCTGTCTAGATGCTGCGTCTGGAAACCTAGCACATCATCAGACACAATGTCTAGACTGAATGTCGCCAATGCCGAGAGCCCCCTCATATCGAGCCCGCGGCCGGACGACCCGTTCGAAGGAGACCCGAGCCCGGATCATGGAGGCGACCCGCGAGCTTCTCGACGAGGGCTCCTTCCACGAGTCAACCGTTGAGCAGGTCGGTGAGCGCGCCGGTGTCTCGCGAGCCACCGTGTACCAGTACTTTCCCTCCCGACTCGAGCTGGTCGATGCGATCTGCGACACGTTCGCCGAGAACCCCGCGCTGCTCGCCGTACGCGAGGCGGTTGACCTCCCAGACGTGGAAGAGGCGCTGGACGAGACCATCGCCAATTCGGTGCGCTTTTGGTCGTCGGAGGACGCGATCTTGAAGCAGCTCTACGGAGCAACCGCCGTCGACCCGGCCTCGCGCGACCTGGTCGAGCGCCAGCTTTCGGATCGCCGCAGCGAGATGCAGCGCTTGGCGCGGCGGCTCGGCGAGTCGGGCAGGCTCCGCCGCGGGCTCGACCGGTCTGCTGCGCTCGCCCACCTGCTGGCGCTGACCGGGTACGGGACCTACCGCGAGCTTCGCGAGGAGGGACTCTCGGACGCGAAGCTGAGAGCGATGCTGCAGGGCATGGCCCGCAGATTGCTGCTCGACTCGTAGCCTGGGCCTTGACCGTCTCGACGATGGCTTACCGGCAGCGGCAGATGTCTGCGAGGCTCTCCGCGGCCTTCCCTTGGATTCCTGGATTGGTTCGAATACTCGGACACCGTGATCGATTCTCTAGGCCAAGGGAGGCCTCGGGCGGGCGTCGATCCGTGCGTTTCAGGTAAATCCGATCGGTGGCCCGATTCGGTTCTCGTACCACCCGAGCGGAATCTCATGTAGATGCGTCCGTCGGGTGTTCGGTTTCAAAAGGCCTTAACGCCTATCCCCCCGCTCACGGCCGGAGCCGGTGGTGACTCGTGCGACGCGCTTCGTCCGCGTCGTGGGCTGCCGAGCAGCGTTCGCTAACCGGGGAGCAGACCGAGCTGGCCGAGAAAGTCCATCTGGTCGAAGAACAGGTGCTCGGACTTCAGCGTGTCGCCGTCGGTGACATAGACCGCCGCCCACCGAAGCTCCACGGCTCGTCCTGTCGGCGCGACATCGCCGTTGGGGGTGTGGAGCACGCCATCGTGGGTGCCCACGATGGTCCCTTCGGCCGCCGCGGCTGGCCCGTCGGTGACGAGCTGTTTGATCTCAAGGCGGAGGTCGGGGAACGCTTCGTGGAACACGCCCAAGAAGCCGAGGACGTCATCGCGGCCGCTAGCCTGACCGCCTGGCGCCACCAGCTCGGCATCGGCGGCCCACGGCTCGGCGTTGCTATCACGGTCGTTGACCGCGGCGATGTGCTTCAGGATCACGTCTTTGGCGTCGGGCATCGTCTCTCCGATTTGCAGTTGACGGCGCGAGTCTCTCAGATTTCGCTGGGCGCCCCGCACGGCACCTTCGGGTCGGCGACCAGTTAGACGAGCCAGGCACACCATCCGAACGCACGGACAGCCATTGCGGGCGTCCGGCTGTTGCTCTGCCCAAGGTTGCAGGCATCTCGCCGCGTCAGCCTGGCCTGCTTGGCGCGGGAAGCAGGGCGAATCTGGGTGACTCGTCGAGGGGCACTTGCCCAAGCAGACCTCCGTCGAATCGAGGTGCATGACCTTTCGGCCCCCAGCCGAGCGGAATCTCATGTAGATGCGTCCGTGAGCGTCCGCATCGTCCACCGTCGTGGACGATCTGGACACATCGGACGTATCGGTCGGTACCAAAGTGGTACCACAACCAATCTCCCCCGTTGACCCGTGCTCAAGTGCCGCTCCGCATGGAAAGCGTGTATCTCGCTGACCGACAGTGCGGCCTATGTGCAGACGACGTACGGCTGATCTCGACCCGAGCCGACGTCTGCCTCGCCTACGTGCGAAGCCTCGGCGGCACGTAGCGCTTCCTCAAGACTCGACCGCGGCTCTCTCTCGCGCCACCCGTTGCATCGCATCGAGCGATTGCTCGAGCCAGCGCCGGAAATACCGCTTGCCGGCGACGGCGTCAAAGAGCTTCATCCGCGCCGTTGGCGGCTCCATCCCGAAGCGGGCGTCGACGAGGGTCCCTCCACGCATCTCGGTGAGGGCCAGGTCGACGAAGGTGCCGGTGTTGACGCAGCGGATCCGCATCTCGCGCAGTTCATCGAGACGATCGACGACGACGTCGAGGTTCTGATAGCCGAATGGGGTCTCGGTCACCTGCCGGTACGTGCAGCCCTCCTCGAGGCCTTCGCATTCGACCTCGACGACCCTGGGCCACCACTCCGGGTGCCGGTCGACGTCATGGACGAGGTCCCAAACGACCGTCACCGGTGCGTCTATCCATGCCTGCTGGCGACAGTCGGACATCGTTTCGGTGTTGCAGGCTACGCCTTCCGGCTCCGGATCGAGACGCTCTTCACCCCGTACTTCGCGCTCGCGTCCTGGGCGCGCTCGGAGATGAACCGATACGGGTTCTCCTTGATCTCCTCAATCTCGAGGCCGGCGCCCTCGATCGCGCGCCGGTAGGCGTCCTGCTGGGCGGCGCCGCCGATGCAGGCCGCCCAGAGCTCTGCATTGCAGACGATCGATTCCTTCATCTGCTCCTCGCTGACGATGTCAGCGATCGCGAGCCGGCCGCCGCGGCGGAGGACGCGCGCGGCTTCGGCGAAGACCCGGCCCTTGTCGGGCGCGAGGTTGATCACGCCGTTCGAGATCACGCAGTCGACGCTCTCGTCCTCGAGCGGAAGCTCCTCGATCCGACCTTCGCGGAGCTCGACCTGAGAGAAGCCGCCCTCGTCTGCGAGGCGACGAGCCTTCTCGAGCTGGGGCGCTGTGAAATCGATGCCGGTCACGCGTCCGTCCCCACCCACCTGGTAGGCGGCGAAGAAGACGTCCATCCCGGACCCGCTCCCGAGATCGACGACCGTTTCGCCTTCGGCCAACTCGGCGAGGTCAAAGAAGTAGCCGACCCCGGCGAACGACTCGGTCGACTGCTCGGGAATCCGGTCGAGAACGTCGGGCGGGTAGCCCAGGTGCTCGGCGAGCGCGCGGCCGAGCTCGAAGTGGTACTCGCCATCGGGCTCCTCGGCCACGTGGCGATACATGTCCTTGACGCGAGCCTCGAGCTCAGCGACGTCGACGGTGGGGGTAGTTGCCATCTCTATCTTTCCTCTTCGGCCTGACATCAGCCGGTCACGATCTCCGTAGCCATCGAAACCTCCCGCGCGAGGGCGTCGCGGACCGGTGAGTGCGACTCCGCTCGCTGAACGATCTCGCGCAGTTGAGCGTCTGTGGCGTCGGGAGCGGTTAGCTCGATGTGGACGCGGACCGCAACTGGACCAGGATGGACCGAGGGGTCGACTCCGAGCACACCGCGGAAGTCGGATTCGCTCTCCACGGTCACCTTCAGGTTGGTGAGTTCAACTCCTTCGCGGGCAGCTTCCATGACCACCGTCGTTGCGTCGCACGAGGCGAGGGCGGCTCGCATCAGCCACCCGGGCGTGGGCGCCGTCGCGCCGCCTCCAACCGACTCCGACATATCGGTGGTCAGTTGGCCCTTTGGGCCCTCGACTCGGAAACGGAGACCGTCCTCATGCACGGCCGTCGCCGCCGCGTCGGTACCGGTCGCCGCGTCGGGGTTCTCGCTGAGGTACCCGGATGCTTTCTCTATTGCTTCGCGAATCGCCTCCATGTCGTTACCGCTCCACCGTCACCCGCAGGAACGTCGCGGGGATTGAGGTGGCACCGTCATTACTCGTGTTCTGGCTTGTGAACAGAGCCTCCAGCTCCGCCTGCAAGTCGTCCTCGCGGCCGTCCGCTCCGGCGGCCTCGAACGCGTTCATGGTCGGCCCGTAGTAGGTCCTGAACTCCGCCACCAACTCCGCCGGCGGGCGCGGGTAGTTGAACGTGTACGTGTCCCTCTGGAACGAGATCCGGTCAGCCGGCACTCCGGCAGACGTGAAGCGATCCGTCACCTCGTCCTCAACGCCCCAGGTCATCGGGCTGATGAAGCCCTCCGGAGGCGGAGGCGAATATGCGGAGCTGATCTTCAGGATCTGAGCCACCAGCGTCGGGTCGTTCGGGATCCAGTTCCCCATCACGATCCGGCCAGCGGGCTTGGTCACCCGCACCATCTCCCTCGCCACGTCGAACGGCTTGGGAGCGAACATCGCCCCGAAGATGCTGACGACGAGATCGAAGCTCTCGTCGTCGAGCTCGCTCAGATCCGTCGCATCGCCCTCCTGGAAGCTGAGGTTGGCCAGGCCGACGGCCTCGGCGCGTTCGTTGCCCGCCGCGACCAGGTTGCTGGCTATGTCTACCCCCAGAACGTTGGCGCCAAGCTGGGCCGCGGGCACCGCGGTCGTCCCGTCGCCGCAGCCGAGGTCAAGCACCTGAATTCCCTCGGTGATGCCGAGCTTCCCGACGAGTGCCTCTCCGCTCTCGCGCATGCTCTCCGCGATGCGGGTGAAGTCGCCCTTCTCCCACAACGCCTTGTTCGCATTCATCGGCCTCTTCCTCTCTTAGTTGTTTAGCTTGGCTGGGTCGTTGGTGTGCCGGCCCCGTGACGGCGCCACCAGATGCCGAGCAGGGTTGACGGAATGCAGAAGTTCGTGGCGGTCACCAGGCCGCACACCGCGACGAGGACGCCGCCGAGCACCAGCGCGGCGGTCGGATAGCCGAAGGCGAATAGCACGCCGACGACGAGCAGCCATGCGGCGGCGAGCTTGAAGGCGTGTCGCCTCGGCCTCCCGTTGACCGGCAGCTCCGGGGCCCCGCTCAGGTGGCGGACGCCGCGGTTCCAGATCAGATCGAAGGGATGCCGCCGGGTCCACCCGGCGACCGCCCCGATGGGGACCATCGCCAGGATGAGAAACGCCGATTGGAGCACGAGCCCGGTCACCACTAGGGCGAGGCAAAGGGCGGTCGGAAAGCGCAGACCCCAGCGCAGCGCGCGAGCCTCGTCCGCGGTCAGGCAGTAACCCTGGACCTCTAGGTTGGCCTCGGTCCAGCTGGCTGTCACTTGGCCCCCACCGCCTCGGCCAGACGCCACTCCGGCCACCCCTCCCTGAGCCTGCTGGCGGTGCGACCCTCGGCCTGCAAGCGGCGGACGGCCTCGTTCGCGTAGGCGCAGAACGGTCCGCGGCAGTAGGCGACGATCTCCGCATCCGCCGGAAGCTCGTCCATCCGGCGCTCGAGCTCATCGAGCGGGATCGAGCGAGCGCCCTCGATGTGGCCGGAGGCGAACTCATCCGCCGGGCGCACATCGACCAGGACGGCGTCGCCCCGGCGCAGACGACCGAGCAGCTCCTCGCGGCCGATCTCCTCGACCTCATCGCCAACGTAGTCGCGCGCGGCGCGCTCGACCTCGGCGAGCTGAGAGGCGGAGGCGTCGCCGAGGGTGAGCCAAACACGCAGGGCCGGCTCGCCGCTGATCGCGTACCGGACCCGATTACCGTCGCGCTTCCGCTCGACCAGGCCGGCGGCATGAAGGGCCTGCAGATGCTGAGAGGCGTTGGCGACGGTCTGTCCGCTGAGTCGAGCGAGCTCGTTCACACTTCGCGGAGCCTGGGCGAGCAGATCGAGGAACTCCAAGCGCTTCGGGCTGGCAAGCGCCTTGCCCATCACCGCGATCGCCTCGAACACAGCGTGCTTTGTGCCCTTCCTCTCCATATCTGCTATTCAATAGACTACTTGATTAGATCGTCGACCACTTGGAGACCCCGATGTACTTCCGCCAGCTCCTGAATGACGAGACGGCCTGCGCCTCCTACCTGTTCGGCTGCAACACCGCGAGTGAGCTGGCCGTCGTCGACCCGCATGCGGACCTCGTCGACGACTACATCGCTCTCGCCGACGGGCAGGGCTCGCGGATCGCCGCCGTGATCGAGACCCACGTGCAGGCCGACCACCTCTCGGGGCTCCCAGCGTTGGTCGACCGCACGGGCGCAACCCCATATCTCCCCAAGGGCGCGGGCGTCGCCTTCGATCACCACGCTCTGGCCGACGGCGAGCAGATCAAGCTCGGCAACACGGTGATCGAGGCGGTGGCGACTCCCGGCCACGCCGCCGCGCACCACGCGTACCTGGTCACCGACCACCGGCGCGGCGAGCAGCCCTGGATGGTGCTGACCGGCGATGCGCTGCTGGTCGGCGACGCCGGCCGGCCCGACCTCCATGCCCACGGTGAGCTCACCGCCGAGGAGATGGCGCGGACCCTTTATCGCTCGGTGACCGAACGGCTGCTCGCCCTGCCGGACCACCTCCTTCTGTATCCCGCCCACTACTCGGGTTCGGTCTGCGGCCGTGGGCTCTCGGGCCACCCGACCTCGACGATCGGGTTCGAGCGACGACATAACCGGGCACTCGCTTTCGCGTCCGAGCAGGAGTTCGTCGCGGCGCTGCTCGAGGACATTCCGCCGGCGCCGGAGCAGCAGGAAGAGATCGTGGCCGCCAACCGCTCGGGCCGCCCTGGCGCGCCGATCAGTTGAGCCGGTCGCGGGTCGAGCTGGGCCTGCGCGAGAACGCCGCCCAGTTCACCCTCCTCGTCGCGATCAACGCCCTGGTCGGGGCGATGGTCGGGCTGGAGCGCTCGACGCTCCCGTTGATCGGGGTCGATGACTTCGGCCTCACGTCAACGGTTGCCGTCCTCTCCTTCCT
This sequence comes from Solirubrobacterales bacterium, assembly GCA_050697075.1. Lineage (GTDB taxonomy): Bacteria > Actinomycetota > Thermoleophilia > Solirubrobacterales > 70-9 > AC-56. The sequence continues at coordinate 39,496 of JBOGZC010000002.1, forward strand.
CGTCGCCTTCGGCCTCGCCAAGTCGCTCACCAACCTGGCGGCCGGCGCCCTCGCGGAGCGGATCGGACGGCGGCGGCTATTGATCGCGGGATGGGCGATGGCCCTCCCGGTCCCGCTGCTGATCGCAGTCGCGCCGAGCTGGGGCTGGATCGTCGCCGCGAACCTCTTTCTCGGCGTCAACCAGGGGCTCACCTGGTCGATGACCGTGCTGATGAAGATCGACTTGGTCGGGCCGCGGCAACGAGGCCTGGCACTGGGACTGAACGAGTCGGCGGGGTACGGTGGCGTCGCGCTCGCCGCCGCGGCGAGCGGCTGGCTCGCGGCGGAGTTCGTCGCCCGCGACGTGCTGGTGATCGGCGGTGTAGCCGTCGCCGTCGCCGCCCTCGTGATCAGCGCGGGCTTCGTCCGCGACACGGCGTCCCACGTCGCCCTCGAGCAGGACAGACACTCGGCCGAACCCGCCCGCCCGCCGCGCCTACGCGATGCCTTTGTGGCGACCTCGTTCAAAACTCCCGGGCTCCGCGCCTCCTCCCAGGCCGGGCTGGTCAACAACCTGAATGACGCGCTCGCCTGGGGCCTCGTCCCCCTCTTCCTCGCCGCGAACGGCGCCGGCACCGGGCAGATCGGTCTCGTCGCCGGGATCTACCCGGCCGTCTGGGGGGTCGGTCAGATCTGGACCGGCCACTGGTCGGACCGCGTCGGTCGCAAGCGGCCGATCGTCGCCGGCATGCTGGTGCAGGCGGGCGCGCTCGCTGTGCTGTCCGCCTCTGGCGGCGACGTGGGGATCGCCGCGCTGGCGGCAACCGCGCTCGGTGCCGGCACCGCGCTGGTCTACCCGACCCTGATCGCCTCGGTCTCCGACTCCGTCGCGCCCGTCGCTCGAGCTCCGACGGTCGGCGTCTACCGCTTCTGGCGCGACATGGGCTACGTCATCGGCGGCCTGACGGTCGGCCTGCTCGCCGACGCGATCGATCCGGCGGCGACGATCGCCGCCGTTGCGGGGATTACCGCGCTCTCCGGGCTCTGGGTCTGGGCCGAGCTCCCGGGCGCGGGGGCTACGCCGGCTTCCGCGCCGAGACCAGCTCGACGAAGCCGGCCTTCGAGCGTCTGAGCTCCTCGACCTCGAAGCCTTCTCTCTCTAGCGGCTCCAGCGGCTCACGCAGCAGGTGGTCGCCGCCGAAGCGATGCGCGAGGGGGTCGATCAGTCGCTGGATCCCACGCACGACCCGATTCGGACTGCGGACGTGCTCGGCGAGCAGCAGCCGGCCGCCCGGTCGAAGCACCCGCCTCGCCTCCCCGACCGCGGCGGCGTGGTCCGGGATCGTGCAGAGTCCGTAGGTGCAGACGACGGTGTCGAAGGACTCGTCCGGGAAGTCGAGCGACTCGGCGTCGCCCACCCGAAGGTCGATCTGGCGTCCCTGCTCCTCTGCCCGCTTCCTCCCCAGCTCCGCCATCTCGGGGCTGAGCTCGACCCCGGTGAGCCGGACCCCCGCGGGATAGAAGGGTAGGTTGCGCGCGGTGCCCACGGCAACCTCGAGGACCTCGCCCTCGGCCTGCGAGCAGGCCCATTCGCGATTCCCGGAGAAGAGCAAACGCTCGAAGCGAGCCATGCTGCGGTCGTACTTCGGGGCCTGCTTGTCGAAGATCCGCCGGACCCGGTCGGTCTCGTCCGGGATCGGGCAGGAGCGATGGACCCCGAGCCGTGAGAGGACTCCGTCGAAAGCTCGGCGCGGCGAGAAGCCTCGCTTCCCGCTCTTGTCGCCTTGATCGAACAGCAGCCGCCGGTGCTGCGCCGCCAGCTGCAATGTCCGCCGGAGGCCGAGCTGGCGAACGAGCTCCATCGTGTCGCTGGCCGCCCAGTCCTCGATGATCCTGCCGTCCTCGAAGCGGCTGATCACGATCCCGCGAAGCACGACGCCCCGTCCCCGGTGCGTTCCGCGAAGGGTCCACCGTGAGGCGACCCGGTCGCCTTCGCTCACCTGCTCCTCGACGTCGAAGCTGAGATCCGGAAACAGGGCGAGGTAGAGCGCCACCGAGCGGCGCGCGCCGTCATGACCGCGGTACTCGAGGCGGTTGACGTGATCGACGAACTCCGGGTGGTAGACGGAGGCGATCCCGCCGAGGTTTCGGCCCGAGCAAACCTCCTCAAGAGCGCGACGGGCGGTGACGGTCTGGTCGGCGGCGGTCTCAGTCGGCATCGGACGGCTCTCCTCATTCAGATTGCGCTTACAATCTGGATAGCGTACACTATCTGATCATGCCGGCAGTCCTCACCCGCAAGGAGCGCCAAGAGCAGACCCGCGAGCTGTTGGTCGAGGCCGCCGCCAGGGTGTTCGCCCGACGCGGCTATCACCGGGCGACGGTCGACGAGATCGCCGCCGAGGCCGGGTTCACGATCGGCGCGCTCTACTCGAACTTCAAGACCAAGGAGGAGCTCTTCCTAGCGATCGCCGACCGGCAGGTCGCGAGCCGGGTGGCAGAGATCACCGCGGTCGGCGACGCCGCCGTCGCTGACGCGGAGGCCGAGGTGGTTGCGGCCGAGCAGCTGCGAGCGTTCCTCGAGGCCGACCCCGACTGGCCGCTCCTCTTCTACGAGTTCTGGTCGCTCAGCGTCCGTAACCCGGAGATGCGGGACGCGCTTGCGGAGCGCCGCGAGGCGATCCGCGACGCCCTCGCCGAAACCCTGCAGCGGGTCGCAGACCAACTCGGCTTCAAGCTCCGCTTCCCAGCGCCGGTGCTGGCGACGGCGATCGCCGCGTGTCTCAACGGGCTCGCCTTCGAGCGCGCCGCGGACTCGGACGCCCTTCCCGACGAGGTCTTCGCCGAGTTCGTCACCGCCGTCCTCGGCTGCGCGATCGCTGCACCGGCGGATTCGTGAGCGCATCCTTGGACGCAACGCCACAACCCGGCGCAAGCCCTTTGCGGGCGCGCTTTGGCTAAGTCGGGGCGGCGAGATTTGAACTCGCGACCTTTCGGCCCCCAGCCGAGCGGAATCTCATGTAGATGCGTCCGTGAGCGTCCAGATCATCCAGTCCGTCCACCGTCGCGGACGTCCTGGACACAATGGACGTAGCAGCCGGTACCAAAGTGGTACCACGAGCCCCTACACACGCTCGGCGTAGAGAGCCTCTGCCGGGATCGTCCTGCTCGCGGTCGGCGTGCTGTTCTGGCTCGTCGGCCACTGGCACTACGTCCTCCGCCACGACGAATACAAGAGCCCACTCGCCCAGCGGATCCGCGACGGATCGCGACGTTGTCGCGGCCGCGTCCGCCGAAGCCACAAGAGATCGGAGCCATGCGTGACGGCTAGCCGGGGACCGCGGAACGGCTCGCCGTCCCCGAGTCCTTACGGACGAACGCGGATGATCGTCTTCCCCTTGACCCGCTCGGTCGGATTGAACGCCGCAACGGCATCGTCGAGGGTCGCGACTTTGCCGATGTTCGTCCGCACTCGTCCGTCCCGCACCCGCTGAACAACCTCACTCAGCTGGGCGCGATCGGGCACGACGACGAAGTCGACCGCCAGGCCGTCCGCGGGCCGCGCCTCCGGCGGCCCGGCGATGGTCACCAGCGTTCCTCCGGCTCGAACCAGACCCGCGGACCGCCTCCCGATGTCGCCGCCAAGGACATCGAAAACCAGATCGACGCCGCCGACGTCTTCCAGGGCGTCGTTCTCGAGGTCGACGAACTCCTGCGCGCCGAAGTCGAGCGCCGTCTGACGGCCGGCGGCGCGCCCGGTGCCGATGACGTGGGCGCCGGCCTCACGTGCGAGCTGGGTTGCCATCGAACCGACTACGCCGGCCGCGCCGTGCACAAGAACGCTCTGCCCCGTCCGGAGGCGGCCGTGATCGAACAGTCCCTGCCACGCGGTCAGGCCCGGCATCACGAGGCCCGCGCCCACCGTGAAGTCAACGTCGCCCGGCAGCGCCGCGAGGTTGCGTGCCTCGACGACTACAGACTCCGCCAGCGTCCCGTCGCGAGTCCAGTCCGTGAGGCCGAATACCCGCTGTCCCACCGACAGCCCCGTCGTTCCATAGCTGAGGGCGGTGACCACTCCGGCCAGCTCGTGTCCGGGGATCGACGGTGTTCGTTCACGGCCGAGGCGATCGGTCCAGGTCGAGGGCCACTCCAGCTCATCCCCGGTGAATCCCGACGCATGAACTTCAACGACGACATCGCCGTAGTTCGCGCCCGAGAGGCTGGCGAGCCTCGCCGCCTGCGGCTCGGGGCGCTCTACCAGCTTCATCCCGGCCGTTCCGGCGGCCTGGTCCGTCACCACAATCGCTTTCATTTTGAATACCTCTCTCTATCAGTCCTCGCCTACGCGACGTCTTCGGTTCACAACGGTCCTTATGGACGAACGCGGATGATCGTCTTGCCCTTGACCCGCTCGGTCGGATTGAACGCCGCAACTGCATCGTCGAGGGGTGCGACGTTGCCGATGACCGTCCGCACTCGCCCGTCCCGCACCCGCTGGACAATCTCACCCAGCTGGGCGCGATTGGCCTCGACAACGAAGTCGATCGCCAGGCCGTCCGGGGGCTGCGCCTCCGGAGGGCCGGCGATGGTCACCAGCGTTCCTCCGGCTCGAACCACGCCTGCGGACCGCTTCCCGATGTCGCCGCCGATGACGTCGAAAACCAGGTCGACTCCGCCGACGTCTTCCAGTGATTCGTTGTCGAGGTCGATGAACTCCTGCGCGCCGAAGTCGAGCGCCGTCTGACGGCCGGCGGCGCGCCCGGTGCCGATGATGTAGGCGCCGGCCTCTCGTGCGAGCTGCGTCACCATCGAGCCGACTCCGCCGGCCGCACCGTGTACGAGGACGCTCTGCCCCGCCCGGAGGCGGCCGTGCTCGAACAGTCCCTGCCATGCGGTCAGGCCTGAGATCGGCAGGCTCGCGCCCACCGTGAAGTCGACCTCGCCCGGCAGCGGCGCGAGGTTGCGTGCCTCGACGGCCGCGTACTCGGCTAGGGTGCCGTCGCGGGTCCAGTCCGCGAGGCCGAAGACCCGCTGGCCCACCGACAGCCCCCGCGTGCCGTAGCCGAGGGCGCTGACCACTCCGGCCAGCTCATGACCGGGAATAGAAGGCGTGCGGTCGCGGCCGAGACGATCTGTCCAGTTCGAGGGCCACGTGAGCTCGCCCGGCGTGAATCCCGATGCATGAACCTCCACGAGGACGTCGTTCCCCGCCGCCTCTGGCTCGGGCCGCTCCGCGAGCGTCATCCCGGCCGTTCCCGCGGCCTGATCCGTCACCACAACCGCCTTCATCGGGCACCTCCCTTTGTCGAGTTCTCGCCTTTTGACTCTTCGAGGAGCCCGCATCGGTAGAGGTAGGTAGCCGCCCATCCCACCCGGTTCTGCAACGTGGTTACTCGTCCGCTCGGGATCCGCTCCGCGCGATCCTCGTCGCTCAGCGGGAACTGATCCGCCAGGGCGCCTCGGATGCGCGCGATGTTGTGCTCGCCGCCGTCCTCCGTCTGCGCGAGTAGTGGCCGCATCAGCGTCTGGAAGTCTGGAACCGCCACCGGGCCAACCCTATTGGGACCAGCCCGCAAGGCGCAGGTGCACGCAAGAGTGACACCGAGCTTGCCATGGGCCACCGGCGGACTTGGACGTGCGACCCTCCAGCGCCGGACCGAATGCACGGCCCAAGATCCCCACCGCCAGGATCGGCAGGAGTATCTCCTCGTCTTCTGCAAACCCGCTTGCTCTCTCGGAGAACGCCGAGCTTCTCCCTCGATCCGGGGGGCCCGTTTGGTACCACGGCTGGTACCACGAGGCCTCGGACCGCGGATCACGGACGCGGCCAACATGCCGGAAGCCCGCTTCCCGAGCGGGCTTCCGAGTAGTCGGGGCGGCGAGATTTGAACTCGCGACCTTTCGGCCCCCAGCCGAGCGGAATCTCATGTAGGTGCGTCCGTGAGCGTCCAGATCATCCAGTCCGTCCACCGTCGCGGACGTCCTGGACACAATGGACGTAGCAGCCGGTACCAAAGTGGTACCGAATCGTCGCCCCTCACCTGATCGCTCACACCGAACCAGCCGAGAGCCGCCGCGTTCTGGCGGTGGTCGCGCCGCCTAGTAGTGGCTGAGGCGCCCCGAGTCCGGCCAGATGCCGTCGCCGGGCATGTCAAGCCGATCGGTCACGGGCTGACGCCATTCGGGTGTCACGGTGGGCTCACCCCAGTAGTCGGTGACTCGCACGGCATGCCCATTCTCCAATTCGCCGATCGTCACGTTCCGGTACAGGCGGCCGTCTCCGTAGTCGCAGGTCCACTCGACCACGACGACATCATCGAGTTGCAGCCGCCTGCCGACTTCGAGTGTGAGCTCGGGGAAGTTCCCTTCGACATCGGCTACGAGCTTGCTGGTGCGCACGATCTCTTCCATCTGCGGCCACTGGCGCACGACGTTCTCGGCCAGAGGTACGCCCAGGATGTAGGCCACCCGCGTCGCGCCATCGGACTCCTGCTGATTCGTGTTCATTGGATCACGGTCCTTCCCAGACAGTTTGCTTGGTTGGCCGGCCCCCCATGCTCCGCCACGATGACGGCGCTGGGAGTCGGGGTCTCGCTCTTCGCATCTTGATGTTGATGATGACGGCGTCTTCGGGGACCCGGACGGTGCCCGGCGGTAGCTGGCCTTGTTACCGGAGACGAGTCCTGGGCGCTCTGCAGACAGCAGTGCGAGGAGGTTGTCGGCGAGTGGGTAGGCGTTGTACTTGCGGGCTTCGCGATCGAAGATGGCCTGTAGCTCGGCGAGTTTCTGGGGGTGCTCGGCGGCCTTCGGGATAGAAGGCGGACGAGCCCATGCGGAAGCTGCCCCCGGGGATTTCAGCCATCTCAGCCGGCATGCACGGATGGTGACACGGGAACTGGCGAGCGCGCGCCCGAGGCGGACGCCGGCTACACGTCGGCCCGGAGACGCGCAGATTTGGCCGGCACAGGGAAGCGGGGCGGGGACGCTGGGGACAGCGGGGACGCGCTGTCCCCAAGAGTGAGTCGGGGCCGCGAGATTTGAACTCGCGACCTTTCGGCCCCCAGCCGAGCTGAAAGTCATGTAGATGCGTCCGTGGGCGTCCGCCAGGTCCACATCGTCCACCGTCGTGGACGTCCTGGACACATTGGACGTAGCAGTCGGTACCAAAGTGGTACCACGAGCGCTCCCGACCCTCTCCTGGGACGACGCCCCAAACGTCTGGGGGGTTAGGCGCTCAGGGGTTTTGAAACCGAACACCCCGCAAGCCCCCCCATTCGGGCCGGTAGCCAGGCGTCACTTCGGCGTTAAAGGCCCCCAGAACCGAACACTGAGCCTGGCACGCGGTACCGCAGTCGCTATCGCGCCCGGATCAGGCTCGAGAACCACCGACCCCGTGGCCTGGCCATGGCCTTGGGCCGACTTGCGGGGCCTGGCAGCGCGCGGTGCCGTGCGGCCTTGGCGATCGAGCGAAGCGAGAGCGGACGCGGGGTGGCGCGGGCCCTATTAGGGCGCTCGGTTGAAGCGTGCCAAGGCGCTGGCGGCGACGTACACGCTATTTCCGTCTGGGCTCACGGCCACGTCTGTTGGGAACGAGAGCCCACGGCCGTCTGAACACGGGCCGGAGCCGTCCTCGCTGATGCAGCCGGCGGTCCCGGCGGGCTGGCTGATTGAGCCGTAGGTCGTGTTGCGCCTGATTCGCACCAGAGCATTGGCCGAGGCCGCGGTGAGATAGACGCTCCTTCCGTCCGGGCTCACCGTCACGCCATATGGTCCGCGGAGCATCCCGTGGCCGTCGGCACACGGCCCCGAGCCATCGGCGCTGATGCAGCCGGCGGTCCCGGTGGGCTGCGTGATGGCCCCGGTGTTTGTATTGCGCTTGAGGCGCACGAGTGCGGCTATTTCGTCCCCCGGAGGCGTGGAGGATGAGATGCGCGTACCGACATAGACGCTCTTTCCGTCCGGGCTCACGGCCAGGGCCGTCGGCGAGCCTATCGCGTGGCCGTCGGCACACGGCCCCGAGCCATCGTCGCTGATGCAGCCGGCTGCGCCAGCCGGCTGGGTGAGGGCACCGGTGGACCTGTCTCGGTCAAACCGCACGATGCCCCCACCGAAGGAGGCGACATAGACGCTCTTTCCGTCCGGGCTCACGGCCACGTTGTTCTGGACAGTGCCGATTCCGTGAGCGTCGGCGCACTCGCCCCCCGAGCCATCGGCGCTGATGCAGCCGGCGGTTCCGGCGGGCTGCGTGATCGCCCCGGTGCTCGTGTCGCGGTTGAGGGTCAGGACGGCGCCCGGGCTGCCCGCCGGTGCCGAGGCGACATAGACGTTCTTTCCGTCCGGGCTCACGGCCAAGTCTTGCGGCGCGCCTATCGCGTGGCCGTCGGCACACGGTCCCGAGCCGTCGTCGCTGATACAGCCGGCTGCCCCAGCCGGCTGGCTGATCGCTCCGTTGCTCGTGTTGCGCTTGAGGCGCACGACGGCGCTGGTGTTCGTGGGGTAGCCGTGCGAGGCGACGTAGACACTCTTTCCGTCCGGGCTCACGGCCACGCCGGACGAACTGGTTACCGCGTGGCCGTCGCGGCACGGTTCCGACCACGAGCTGATGCAGCCGGCTGCGCCGGACGGCTGAGTTATGGCACCGGTGGACAGGGTGCGGTCAAACCGCGCGACGCCATAGCCGGAGGCGGTGTAGACGTTCTTTCCGTCAGGGCTCACGGCCACCCCGCCTGGGCCGCCCATCGCGTGGCCATCGGCACACGGCCCCGAGCCGTCCTCGCTGATGCAGCCGGCGGTCCCGGCGGGCTGAGTCAGCGCACCTGTGCCTACGGCGAGGGCGCCGCCGGCTGCCAGAAGGAATACGAGGAGCGAGAGGCCCGCCACTCCCGTTCGTGTCGAGCGTCGACTCGCCCGCCGGGAGCCACTCGTAGCTGAGGCCAGGCGTCCTATCAATGTTCGCTTCACCGACAACCTTTCCTCCGGGGGGGCGAATGCGTCCGCTTTTCCAACGTCGAGCCTCGTACAGAGCTTTCGCGCTAATCAGACGCTTTCGTCATCGCCTACCTGCGAGTGACGTGCTCGCAGTTCGCGGCGACCTTCGACCTCGCGTTGGTCACGACCCTGTCGATCCCCTTCCCGCACGAGATCCTGTTGCGACCGTCGGTGTCGTGGATGAAGTCGCCGGCCTTGCCGCCCCTGAGGCGATCTCGCCACGGTCCCCCCATTAGCAGGTCTGTCCCCGGCCCTCCGTAGAGGGAATCGGGTCCCCTCTGTCCGAAGAGGCAGTCGCGACGCCCTGGGTGGTTGCCTTCTCCGTACAGAACGTCGTGTCCCCCTCCGCCGACGAGTAGATCACTCTTGGCGGTTCCCCGGATCGTGTTCGGTTCCGCGTCGCCACGAAGCGCCTTCCCCCTCGGGTGGCACGCCGGCGGCCACGTGCCCGTGGGAATCGGGGTCACCGCGGCGTAGGCCGTCGCGGCAGCGAAGGCCATGACGACAGCTATGGCGGCAATCAGGCGGCTACCCATCGCCCGGCAACTATCGCGGCTGCACTGTCCGCGAGCAATAACCCAAGGGTAATCCGGTGACACCTTCACGCCCGCGACTTGTGCACTGCCGTCGGTTGGGGCCGGGCGATCATCACTGTCAGCGGTAGCCGACGTAGCGGGCGACCGCGTAGTCGCCGTCCGTGTAACCGGCTGCCACGATCCGATCCTGCGGGTCGATCGCCACTGCGAAGGCCTCGTCCAAAGTCCCCGATCCGAAGGTCGTCGTGACCTTTCCGTGATGTCCGAACGACCGGTCGAGGCTGCCGTCCGGCCTGTAGCGGGACACGGCGAAGGCGGATACGTCGTCCTCGTCGGTCGGGACCGGATACGCCCGGTAGCCAGCAGCGATGATCCTTCCTCGGGAATCGATCGCCACGTCGTCGGCGCTTCCAACCCAGCCGAACCTCGTCGTCACCTTGCCGTGATCTCCGAAGGAGCGGCTGAGCTTGCCGTCGGGCTTGTAGCGGGCGACGGCGAAACGGCTACCGCTGCTGCCCGCTGCGACGAGGCGCCCACGCGAATCGATCGCGATCCCCTCGAGATCATCCTCGTGGCCGAAGTCCGTGGTCACCTTGCCCCGCCTGCCAAACGAGCGGCTGATCGCGCCATCTGGCCGGTACCGGACGATGACGAAGTCGTTGGCGCCTGAGCTCGTGCGAGCGTATCCGGCCACGTAGATCCGGTTCCGGGAGTCGATCGCCCCGGATGTGGCTCGGACGCCCCTCGCGATGGCGTGAAGGTCCGTGGTTGCCTTGCCGTCGCCGGAGAACGACGGGTCCAGGCTGCCGTCGGCCGTGTAACGCGCAACCGCGAATCCCCTGTGCTGGCCAGTGACGACGATTCGTCCCCGTCGGTCGATGGCTACGGAATGGGCGTACTCGCCGCCACCGAAGTCCGTGGTCACTAAGCCGCCGGTGCCGAACGAAGCGTCGGGACTGCCGTCGGAGTGGTAGCGGACGACCTCGAAGTCGGTTCCGGAGGCCTGGCCTCGAGCGTCGCCCGCGGCGAGAATCCGGCCGCGTCGGTCGATCGTCACGGCAAAGGCCACACCGTCGAAGCTCGTAGAGATGCCGCCGGCGCCGAACGACGGGTCGAGGCTCCCGTTTGACCTGTAGCGGGCAAGCGTGAAGTGGCCGTGGCCGTGAATGTCTCTGGTAAAGCCGGCGGCAACGATCCGGCCGCGCGAGTCGATTACCTCCGAGGTGATCTCGCCCCCCACGCCCCCTCCGAAGTCGGTGATCACCTTGCCGTCGTTGCCGAAGGAGCGGTCGAGATCGCCCGGCTTCGCGTGGGCGAGGGCCGGCGGGAGGAGTGCGGCGAGGGGGACGGCGAGCGCAAAGCCTGCCGCGAGCGTTGCCATCGGTCGGGATCGGGCGATCATCGGTGTTTGCGGTAACCGATGTAGCGGGCCAAGGCGAAGTCGCCTTTGCGGCCGCCGCCGCCCACGGCGACGATCCGATCCTTCGAGTCGAGAGCCACCGCTTCGGCAACATCGTCGCCCCCGAACGTCGTTTTCACCTTCCCGTTGCCCGAGAAAGAGCGGTCGAGGCTGCCGCCGGGCCGGTACCGGGACACGGCGAAGTTGTCGTCACTGGCGGGGTGGTGCCGGCGGGTCTCGCCCGCGGCGACGAGCCGGCCCCGAGAGTCAATCGCCACCGAGGCGGCGGCGTCGAAGTGATCCCTTCCGAACGTCGTGGTCACGATGCCCTCGTCGCCGAAAGTCGGATCGAGCGTCCCGTTCGACTGGTATCGCGCCAGACCGAAGTCGCCTTGGCCGTTCCCCCGCCAGTTGGCGAGACCGGCGACAACGATCCGAGCCTGCGGATCGATCGTCACCGACTGAGCTATCGACCGGCGGCCGCTGGCCGTCGTCACCTTGCCGTCACCGCCGAAGGTTGGATCGAGCGTGCCGTTCGGCCTGTAGCGCGCCAACGCCTCACCCCCGTTGGTCGGCGTAGAGCCCCCGGCGCCGCCCGCTGCGACGATCCGCCCGTGGGAGTCGATCGCCACCCCGTTGGCCTGGTCTCCCCCGCCATGGAAATCCGTCGTCACCTGGCCGTCGCCTCCGAACGAGGGGTCGAGGCTGCCATTGGGCTTGTAGCGAGCCAGCGCGAAATCGCAGCAGTCGGGCTCCACGCGACCCCCTACGCCCCCGGCGACTACGATCCGCCCGTGAGAGTCGATCGCCACTGAATTGGCGGAGGCGCAGGGATAGCCCGTGAAGTACGTCGTCGCCGGGTCGAACGAGGGGTCGGGACTGCCGTTCGGCCTGTAGCGGGCAAGGACGAACGACGAATAGGTACTACTGAAGTTGCATTCTTCGCTGCTGCCCGCGACCACGAGCCGCCCCTGGGAGTCGATCGCAACGGCAAGCGCGTCGTCGTAACCGCCCGTCACCTTGCCGTCGTCGGAGAAGGTGCGATCGAGCTCGCCATTTCGCCTGTACCTGGCGAGGTCGAAGTCGGAACCCACGGCGACGATTCGGCCGTGACGGTCGATCGCGGCCGCTAGCGCGGTGTTGTAATGCCCGAAGTTGGTGGTCACCTTGCCGTCACCGCCAAACGAGCGGTCGAGTGCGCCGGGCTTGGCGGCCTGGGCGAGGCCCGGGACAAGGAGGGCGGCGAGGAGTAGCGGGGCGAACGCGAGCCGTACGACGGAGGCAAGGCTCGACCGCCACTCCCGACCCCTCTGTATTCGGCCCTTCACAAGCCCATCGTGACGCCCGTTGGGGCCGGTGCCAATACCCCTAGGTGTACGCAGGCGACACCTAGGCGCGGAGACGCGCAGATTCCAGGCCACGGAAGCCGGGAGGCGGGGACGATGGGGACGGCGGGGACGCGCTGTCCGCAACTGTTAGTCGGGGCGGCGAGATTTGAACTCGCGACCTTTTCGCCCCGCCCCAGCCGAGCGGAAACTCGTGTAGATGCAGTCCTTAGGCGTCCTCCGAGTCCCCACCGTCCCCGAATCCGCCGGGCAGCGCGCGTCCTCGCCATCGTCCCCGACTAGCCGACATACCATCCGCCCATGCCCGAGCCGCACCACGTGACCGTTGAGCTCGACCAGGTCGTCGAGGCGGCACGCGCCGCAGGGGATCAGTGGCGCGAGTTCCTCCGCGCAGGGATGTTCAGCGCAGGCGTCTACCGCGTCTCCGCGGGGGAAATCGATCGTCAGACGCCGCACGCCGAGGATGAGCTCTATTACGTGCTCGCGGGGCGTGCCCAGCTCGAAGTCGAGGGGAATCGCCAGGCGGTCGAGCCCGGATCGATCGCCTTCGTAACCAAGCTTGTCGAGCACCGTTTCGTCGACATCGCCGAGGACCTCGAGCTCCTGGTGATCTTTGCGCCCCCCGAAACGGATCTTTAGGAGCGGCGCCAGTCGATGTTTTAGTTGAGCGACTGGCGCCCCGGCGCCGCTCCGACCCTTCCACCGCTTCGACTAATGCGGATAGGGCTCTGCCTCTGGCGTCGTCCCCCGCGTCCCCATCGTCCCCAGGTGCGGATGATCTTGACTTGACGAGAAACATCTCGCAGTGATTCCCTTCGGCTCGGTGACCAACTCGAACCCAAGGGAAGTGCGAGCCAAGCGCGGGGCATCGTGCTGCGGGGCGCCGCGCGTGTTCCCCAGCAGGCGGACAGCAGCACCGCCACGCCGAGGCTTACGGCTCCATAGTCGAGGCGGGAGTCGCGCATCGCGGCCAATGTAGCGACGGACGCAGGCGATTCACGGCTTGGCCGACCAGACGGTCGGCCGACGACTTCCGCACGTCCTCGTGGCAGCAAGAGCGAGTGGTAGTCCGCCCATGAGCCACCAACGCGCCGGCTGCACATGCTCACAACTTGCGGAGGTGGACCCCCTCGAGCTCATTGACCCGCTCGAGCTTCAACGGTCGTTCAGCGAGAGCGCTTAGGACAGCCCCAATGGGATCGGACTCGGGTCCACGTCCGAGGACGGTGCGGTACCACGGCTGGTACCACGAGGTCTCCAGCAGCCGATCGGGCAACCGATCCAAAAGCCGAAAGCCCGCTTCCCGAGCGGGCTTCCGTGTAGTCGGGGCGGCGAGATTTGAACTCGCGACCTTTCGGCCCCCAGCCGAACGCGCTACCAAGCTGCGCCACGCCCCGGGCGCTCGCGAGTTTACGCCAGTTCCGTCCGATCAATAGGCGAACATATGTTCGATGCCCGCCGATGGAGGCCAGAACTGCAAGAGGAGCTGTGGCCGGTGCGGCGAGCTCAAGCCGATCGCTGCTTTCAACTGGCGACGCAAGGCGATCGGACAACTGGACAACATGTGCCGTCCATGCCGCGCCGCCTACAAGCGAGAGCACTACGAGGCGAACAAGCAGCGCTACATCGACCAAGCCGCGGCATCCCAGCGAAAGCTACGGCTTGAGCGAACGATTCTTCTGATCGAGTTCTTCAAGGAGCATCCTTGCGCGGATTGCGGCGAACAGGATCCGGTGGTGCTCGAATTCGACCATCTGCGCGACAAGTTGTTCGATATCAGCCATTCACTCCCGTACCGAAACTGGCAGAGCATCCTCAATGAGATCGCAAAGTGCGACGTCGTCTGTGCGAACTGCCACCGCCGACGAACCGCCCAGCGAAGAGGAGCACTGCGGGCAGTCCTAACGCAGGCATGACTGCGCGCCGTCCGTCGGAAGAGCGGAAGAAGAGCGGACGGTGGGAATCGAACCCACGCTAAGACCTTGGAAGGGTCTTGTGCTACCTCTACACCACGCCCGCGAGGCGGCACCGATTATAGGTTTGGAACGGTGGGTGACCGGGGTCGGCGGCCTAACGCTCCCGCATCCCGAAGTCGGTCGTGTACGTGCCGCCGTCGCTCCGCTTCTCGCCGGGACAACCCCGCGCGAACCCGACCCCGATATGGCGGAATGCCGGGCTGAGGATGTTCGCCCGGTGCGGCGGGCTGTGCATCCAGCCGCGCACGATCGCCTGTGGCGTTCCGTTGCTACCGGCCCCCCAGGCGATGTTCTCCCCCACCCTCCAGCGCGTGAGGCCGTTGACGATGTAGTGGACGCGCTGGAGTCGGGCCACGAAGGAGGGCTCTCCGCGGCAATTGTGAGAGAAGCAGTGATGACGCTCCATGTAGCTCGTGTGCTTCTGGGCGGCCCGGCGGAGCCGGCCATTGGACTCGAGATGCTTGAGGCCGTGCCGATGGCGGGCGCGATTGACCAGGCAGCCGATCGACCGCTCGGCCTGCGCGTGGCTCAGCTTCTGGGCCGCGGTCTTGCCGAAGTGGTTGCACGCGCTCCCTCGCGCGGTCGCGGTGAGCGGACCGGCCAGGGCAACCGCTGCGACCGCGAGCCCGCCGACGGACGCCGAGAGCGCAAGCTTGCCGACGCGGGACGCCATCGTCCTTGGGCGTCGGCCGGGCGAGCGTTGCCGTCAAGCCGCGCCGAGGCGGCGGGCGTCGCCGGCTCGTAGAGGCGTCCAGCTAGCGTCGGCGCAGCCCGAAGACGATGGTGTAGGTGGCGAAGTCGCTGTCGCCGAGGTTCCGCTTCGGAGCGCCCCAGCCAACCCCCACCCCGATGTCGCGGAAGCCCGCGTCGAGCAGGTTGCGGCGGTTGAAGCGGCTGTGGAGCCAGAGCTTGATCATCCGGCGCGGCGTCTCGGCGAACCCGAGGTCCTCGGCGAAGCGCAAGAGTCCCCCATGGGGCTTCGTGTAGCCGCTCCTCTTGACTCGGTGACCCAGGCCTGGCTCACCTGGACAGCGGTGCCTGAAGCACTCCTTGGCGAGCATGACGTCGTTGTGGTCCTGCGCCGCCACCCCGAGCTTCGCGTTTGGCTCCAGGGCGCCGCGGTCGTGCTTCGCGCGCTTCTGGTTGACGAGACAGGTCACGGTCTTGCGGAGCTTGGGCAGCGGGATCTCGTGGGCGTGCGCGTCGGCGTGCGGGCAGGCGGCCGACGCGGACGCCAACCCCGGCCCCAGAGCCATCGCCGCGCTCGCCGCTCCCATGCCCGCCACGACGGCGAGCACGGTCCACAGCCTGATCATCCCCGCCTTCCCGCGCAGCATCCGCGCGGAGGTTAGCTGGATCGAGCAGGCGGGCCACCGCGGGCGCGTGGGAAGTGCGCAAAGGGACCAGGCAGCGGGGGAGCCGGGATTCGAACCCGGATTCACGGTTTTGGAGACCGCGCTCATGGCCGTTAGATCACTCCCCCGGGAAGCGCGTTGAGTCTAGATGCGGGCGGAGGGACTCGAACCCCCACGCTCTTTCGAGCACCGGGACCTAAACCCGGCCTGTCTACCCAGATTCCAGCACGCCCGCGGTAGAAACGGATGGCCGTATCGATGCAGATGTCACACGCGGCCACGGAAGATTCTAGACTTGGACCTGATGGAGGTCACGACCGTCCGCCCTGGCTACGAGCTGTGGCGGCCGAACAGGGAGAAGGCCCAGTCAAAGACGACGAAGGCGATCGTCGCCTTGTTGCTGTTCGTCTCGGCCGGCCTCCTCCTGGTGATCACGATCGGTGGCTGGCCCCGGCTCGAGAGCCCTAGCGTCGGTGTGATCACCCTGATCTGGGCGGCCACGTACGTGCTGTTCGGCCTGCTGGTCTACCGGTGGAGCCGCGGCATCCTGCCCGTGGCTTCCGCCTCGGCGATCATCCTCGCCATCTTCGCGGCCGTAGCGGCGCCGGCGTGGTTCGCGCGCTCCAAGACCGGGCTCAGCCCGCCGCCCCTTCCCGACGACCTACTCGGCCTCCTCACCATCGTGGTCATTCCGGTCCAGCTCCTGCTGATCACGGTCGCCATGGTGGGCTTCAACCAGGAGTGGCACGTCGAGGAGGAACGCCCGGTCGGCGGCGTCCCGCTCCCGGGTGAAGACGAGGCGTATCCGCCGAGCGAGGCGTCGGACTACCGCTAGAGCAACTGAGGCTGCGTCTCGCGCGGCTCGATCAGGTGCGGCCCGTCGTCGCGAACGTCGTTGACGGCATCACCCACCTCGCGCAGGACGAGCAACTCGGGCGGCGCCGGGACGAGCAGCGATAGCAGCCCATCCTCCCCCAGGCTCGGGTCGAGCCAGTCGCCCTCGTGCTCGGAGCTCAGGACCACCGGCATGCGGTCGTGAATCGGGCGAATCACATCGTTGGGCTCGCAGGTGACGATCGCGCAACTGTGCAGGCCGCCGGGCTCATCGCGCTGCGGCAGGGCCGCCCACACGCCCGCGAAGGCGAACAGCTCTCCGTCAGGTCGGCTGACCCAGATGGGCGTCTTCCCCCTCCCCTCCCCCCTCCATTCGTAGAACCCGTCGGCGGGGATCAGGCAGCGGCGCTCTCGAAACGACTCGGCGAAGGCGGGTTGGCTGCGAAGCGTCTCGGCTCGCGCGTTGATCAGCGGGGGGCCGGAGCGCCGCTCGGCCCAGCGCCCCGGCACGAGCCCCCAGCGAAGTCGTCCGGCCTCGCGCTTCTCGCCGTCCGTTCGCCAGATCGCCAGCACCGGGTCGGTGGGCGCGATGTTGTATCGCGGCTCCTCCTCGAGCTCGGCCGACTCCTCGAGCCCGAAGCGCGCGCGGATGCGCGCGGGGTCCGTGCTGGTGAGCGTGTAGCGCCCGCACATTGCCCTTCGAGGCTAGCTGGCAGGGGCGCGGCTCGAGGCCGCGCCGGAAGTCGAGAGATGCCGGAGGTGGGACTTGAACCCACACGCCCTTGAAGGGCACGGCCTTTTGAGGGCCGCGTGTCTACCATTCCACCACTCCGGCGTGTCGCCAACCATAGCTTCGCCGCGCAGGGATAATGCCCCGCCCGTGGACGCCGCCGCCCGCCTGCAAGTGATCCGCGAGCTGTGCTCGTTCGAGGGCCGGCTCGCCGGGACCGACGCCGAGCGCCGAGCCGGAAACTGGCTCGCCAAGCGGCTGCGCAACGCCGGGCGCACCGTGGGTGTCGAGCCGACCTACGTCCATCCCCACTACGCGCTGGCCCATGCCTCGTACTGCCTGCTCGGGCTCGTCGGCAGCCTGGTCGCGATCGTGAGCGCACCAGCGGGCTTCGCGATCGTCCTCGTGGACGCGGTCGCGATGTACCTGGACCTG
Source organism: Solirubrobacterales bacterium (assembly GCA_050697075.1). Classification (GTDB taxonomy): domain Bacteria; phylum Actinomycetota; class Thermoleophilia; order Solirubrobacterales; family 70-9; genus AC-56. The sequence goes on from JBOGZC010000002.1 coordinate 57,074, forward strand.
AACGCCCGCTTCTACCTCCTGCGCCGCCTCTTCTTCCGCCGCGCCTCGCAGAACATCGTCTCCGCAGGCCCGCGCGCCGATGCGCCGGCGCGCCTGTTCCTATGCGCCCACTACGACGCCGCCCGCACCGGGCCGTTCTACCGCGCCCGGACGATCGCGCGGTTCGCGAGGCTTGATCGCCTCTCCCCCCTTCCGCTGGGCCCCTTTCGAATCCTGTTCTGGTCGCTCGCGGCACTGCTCCCGATCCTGGGCATCCGGATGGCGGGCGGCAACTCCACTCTGATCTCGGTCGTCCAGCTGATCCCGACCCTGATCCTCCTGTTCGGGGCCCTGATGCTGGTCAACCTCGAGCTCTCCGATGTCGTCCCAGCCGCCAACGACAACGCGTCGGGCGTCGCGACCGTGCTCTCGCTGGCCGAGGAGCTCGGAACGAAGCCCCCGGAGAACCTTGACGTGTGCGTCCTGCTCACCGGCGGCGGGGAGTGCCTCATGGAGGGCATGCGGTCCTACCTGCGGGCCCATCGAAAGGAGCTCGATTCCGCGACGACGTACTTCCTCAGCCTCGAGGCCGTGGGGCGGGGTGAGGTGCGATACGTGACCGGAGAGGGCCTCGCGGTCAGCTTCGGGATGGACCCCCGGATGATCGAGCTCTGCGACGCGATTGCCGACGCGAGCGATGAGCGCGGCAAGCGCCCTGGCGCGACCCCGCTGGTGTGGGGGTTCGCGACGGACTCCCTGCCGACCCGGCTGGCCGGATTCCGGTGCACGACGATCACCACGATCGAGCGCGGAGCGCTACTGCCCACCGGCTACCACCGGCTCGACGACACTCCCGAGCGCATCGACCGGAATGCGCTCGACCGTGCCCACGCCTTCGCACGCGACCTCGTGGGAGCGCTGGATCGCGACGTTGGGCGCCGGCTCGCGCGGTGATATAAGCGGCAAATGGAGACGACCTCGGCGAACGCGCGGCGCGGCGAGCTCCTCTGGGAGCCGTCCGCGGAGAGCGTCGAGCGCTCCACGATGACGCGCTACATGCGCTGGCTGGCCGCCGAGCGCGGGCGCGTCTTCGATGACTACCAGTCGCTCTGGGAGTGGTCCGTCAGCGAGCTGGAGGAGTTCTGGGCGTCGATCTGGGACTTCTTCGAGGTAAGCGGCTCAGCGTCGTACGTGCACGTTCTCCCCGACCGGGCGATGCCCGGAGCGAACTGGTTCCAAGGGGCGGAGCTGAACTTCGCCGAGCACGTGTTCCGCGACAAGCCGGCGGACGGCGTGGCGGTCCTGCACGCCTCCGAGCTCCGCGAGCTCGGAGAGCTTCGGTGGGGCGAGCTTCGCGACCAGGTCGCGCGCGTCGCCGCCGGCCTGCGCGAGCTCGGCGTCGAACGAGGCGACCGGGTCGTCGCCTACATGCCCAACATCCCGGAGACGCTGGTCGCCTTCCTCGCGACCGCCTCGATCGGCGCCGTCTGGTCCAGCTGCTCCCCGGACTTCGGCGCCGCGAGCGTCGTCGACCGCTTCGCGCAGATCGAGCCCAAGGTGCTCTTCTGCGTCGACGGCTACCGCTACAACGGCAAGGACTTCGACCGGATCGACACCGTCGCGGGGCTGCAGCGCGAGATGCCGACCCTGGAGCGCACGGTCGTCGTCCCCTATCTCTCCTCCGGCCCGAACCTCGCGCCTCTCACCTCTGCGATCACCTGGGAGGCGCTCCTCGCCACGAGAGAGGCCACCGAGCTGACCTTCGAGCAGGTCCCGGCCGATCACCCGCTCTGGGTCCTCTACTCCTCGGGGACGACCGGCCTGCCGAAGGCGATCGTCCAGGGACATGCAGGGATCCTGCTGGAGCACCTGAAGAAGCTCAACCTGCACCTCGACGCACAGGAGGGTGACCGGGTCTTCTGGTTCACGACCACCGGCTGGATGATGTGGAATTTCCTGGTGGGCGCGCTCTTGACTCCCGCCTCGATCGTGCTCTATGACGGCAGCCCGGGCCACCCGGACCTAGGGGTTCTCTGGGACCTTGCGGAGCGAGCGGCCATCACGTGCTTCGGGACCAGCGCCAGCTACATCGCCGCCTGCATGAAGGACGGTGTCGAGCCCACCGGGGGGCGGGACTTGGGCCGCCTCCGCTCGATCGGCTCAACCGGATCGCCGCTCTCTCCGGAGGGCTTCGATTGGGTGTACGACCACCTCGGCCGCGAGACCTGGCTCTTCTCGACCTCCGGGGGCACCGACGTCTGCACCGCGTTCGTGGGCGGGGTGCCGGTGCTTCCCGTTTACCGGGGCGAGCTCCAGGGCAGGGCGCTGGGCGCCGCCGTTCAGGCCTTCGACGAGAGCGGGCAGCCCGTCGTCGACCAGGTCGGCGAGCTGGTGATCATGGAGCCGATGCCGTCGATGCCCCTGTTCCTATGGGGGGACGAGGACGGCTCGCGTTACCGGGAGAGCTACTTCGAGCGCTATCCGGGCGTCTGGTGCCACGGCGACTGGATCGAGATCACGTCGCGCGGCACGGCGGTCATCTATGGGCGCTCGGACTCCACGATCAACCGCCAGGGTGTTCGGATGGGGACCAGCGAGATCTACCGCGCGGTGCAGGGCCTGCCGGCCGTGATCGACGCGCTGGTCGTCGACGTGCCCCGACCGGGGACCGAGGGATGGATGGCCCTGTTCGTCGTCATCGCGCCCGGCGTCACGCTCGACGACGAACTCGAGGCTGACATCAAGCGACGGATCCGCGACCAGTGCTCGCCTCGCCACGTCCCCAACGAGGTCTTCCAGGTCGCCGAGGTACCGCGAACGCTGAGCGGCAAGGTCCTCGAGGTGCCCGTGAAGCGCATCCTGATGGGCACGCCTCCGGAGCAAGCCGCCAGCCGCGATTCGCTCGCCAACCCGGCGTCGCTCGACTACTTCGTGGAGCTGGCGGGGAAGCTCGACCGAGCGAAGGCGGGCTAGAGCCCGGCCCGCGCCGACGCCTCGTCCGCGGGCTCCGTGTCGATCTCGAGCTCGCCCTGAAGCGAGAGGAACGCCTCCACCACCTCGTGGTCGAACTGGCTGCCGGCCCGCGCCTGAAGCTCGGCCAACGCGCGCTTGGACGAGAACGGGCGTCGATAGGGCCGGGCGGCGGTCATCGCGGCGTAGGCATCGGCCACCGCGAGGATCTTGCCCTCCAGCGGGATCTGGTGACCGCTCAGGCCACGTGGATACCCGGCGCCGTCCGGACGCTCGTGGTGGCTCAGAATCCACTCGTCCACCCGCCCGATCTGCGCCGCACCGACGATCCGCGCGCCGATCTCGGGATGACGCTCGAGCTCCGTGCGCTCCTCCTCCGTAAGCGGGCCGGCCTTGCCCAGGATCGACTCGGCGACGCCAACCTCGCCCACGTCCCGAAGCAGCGCGGCGACGCGCACCCGCTCCACGTGCTCCTCCGGGAGGTTGAGGCCACGAGCCAGCCGCTCCGCATACCGGGCGACTCGACGGGAGTTGGCAGGTGAGCCCTTGCGACGATCGACCGCCTCGGCCAGCGACATCAGCGGCGCGAGGCTCGGGCTGGCTTGCTCGATGCCGACCTTCTCGGGCTCGGCGCCGGGCTCGTGCGCATGACTGAAGACCACGGACCGGTTGCGCCCGGCCTCCTTGGCCTCGTAGCGTGCCCGGTCCGCGGCATGCAGGAGCTCTCCCGAGGTGATCCCGTGCGCCGGGAAGGTGGCCACCCCGCAGCTGATCGTCAGGGGGGCGGGCTCACGGGCGAACGCCGCGTTGACCTCGTCGCGCAGCCGCTCGGCGAGCAGCAGGCCCTCCCCTTCATCGGCCTCCGGCGCCAGCACCGCGAACTCCTCGCCGCCGAGGCGGGCGGCCAGGTCGCCGTCTCGCGTTCCGCGCCGAAGCGCGGCCGCAAGCCGCGTCAGCGCGCGATCGCCGGCGTTGTGCCCAAATCGGTCGTTGAACTCCTTGAACCAATCGAGGTCTAACAGCAGGATCGAGAGCGCCCGCCCTGTCCTGGCGGAACGTTCCAGCTCGGCCGCGAAACGCTCCTCGAGCAACCGGCGATTCGCCAGCCCGGTGAGCGAGTCGCTCCGCGCCACCGCCGCGAGCCGGTCCAAGAGCAGCGCGACCTGCTCTCGCAAAGCCGACATCACCGCGGCGGCGACCAGGATCGTCCCGGAGGCCATCACCCAGTTGAGCGCGGCTAGCGACACGTCTCCGCGGGCGACGATCACGATCGCGTAGACCGCGCAGGCGAACAGCGCGTGGCCGGCGGCGATGGTCCGGTCGAAGAAGTAGGACCCCGCCAGGATCACCCAGAACAGGAAGAAGGCGTAGGCGGGGACCGCGGCAGCGCCGGCGAAGTAGGCGATCAGCCCGATCATCACGGTGCCGACCAGCGGGGCCACTCGATACGTCCAAAGCGGCAGGCGATCGAAGCGGATCAGAAAGCCCAGCGCGACCGCGTATGCCCCAACCGCGACGCCCACCAGCACTCCCAGGTTGCGGTCGGGCGAGTGGGGAAGGGCGAACGTAGCCACCAGCAACGTCGCGCCGATCCCGAACAGGTACGTGTAGGTCCGGGCCATGGTGCCGCGATCCTCGAACACCGCCATCGGGGCGATCCGCCCCCACGCGAGGCGACCCAGGAGGACGCGGCCCCCGGATGAGACGTGGTCTGGGAACGACGTTTTGCTCATCGGCAGTGAACCGGATCGCCGACTACATCGTAGATTGACCTTGACCCGGTTAGGGTCGTATTTTCGAGCACGGAACCAGAGCAGCACGAGGTGAGCAAATGAGCCAGCCGACGATCGTCGAGTTTGATCTCGATCGCTATCTGCGCAACTCGAAGAAGGTCGACCTGACCGGGATCGAGTGGAGCAGGATCCCGGACCACCCGCTCTCGACGGGGGACGTCATGTGCCTCCACTACATGATGGACATCGAGACGCACACGGTGATCTACCTGCGCGACCTGCTCGCCACTCGCGTCGCCGTCGATCCCCAGATCACCGCGTTCCTCAGCTGCTGGGTCTACGAGGAGCTGTGGCACGGGGAGGCATTCTCGGACTTCCTGCGCTCGTACGGCATCGAGGTGCCGGCCGAGCCCAAGCTTCCCGACGGCTCGACGCCAATGCCCACGCACCCCAATCGCTGGCGCGACCTGCGGGTCCGGCTCGGCGTGGGCAACGGCCTGGGGATCGTCCCCACAATGCTGGGCTCGATGATGACCCGTGACTTCGCGGCGATCCACATGATGTGGGGTGCCGTCAACGAGCTAACGACCCTAACGGGGTACCACGCCCTGATGCGCAGGTGTGACCACCCCGAGCTCCACAAGCTCCTGCGCAAGGTGATCCGCGACGAGCGCCGCCACTTCGCCTTCTATCGAGCCCAGGCGAAGGCTCGGATGCAGCGCTCGCCCATCGCCCGCGGGCTCGTGCGGTCGGTGCTCAAGGCACTCTGGACGCCCGTCGGCGCCGGCGTGAAGACCGAGGAGGAAGTCGACGCGCTGGCGCTCTACCTGTTCGGTGACGGACCCGAGGGCCGTGAGCAGATCCGCGAGATCGACCGCACGATCTCCGAGGTCCCGGGTCTCCACGGGCTGACCATGCTCGAGGACTATCTCGAGGGTGCCCTGCGTCGAGTGGCCGAGCGCCCCGGATGGGCCGGGGTCCAGTCGATGCCCGCCCCTGTGAACGCGAGCGCAAACGGCAACACCCCCGCGCCCGCGCCCGCCCACTGGGCGACGGTCGGGGCCGCCCGCGACGACTGAGCCTCGCTACCGGACAAGACCGAGCCGCCGGGCCTGCTCGAGCGCACGGGCCACGACCTCGTCGGCGCCCTCGACCGTGCCGTCGCGCATCAACAGCTTGCCGTTGACGACGGTCGTGTCGACGATCGACCCGGACGCCGCATACACGAGATCCGCCGTGAAGTCACCGATCTCGAGCTCCGGGGCCCCAGTCCGCAGAAGCAGAAAGTCCGCCGGCACGCCGACGGCGACCGCGCCGCTCCCCCCGAGCAGCGGCGATCGCTCTCCGGTGGCCACCTCCCACGCCTCCTTCGCGGGAACCGCCGCAGGATCGCGTGCCTCGTGCTTCTGGAGAAGCGCGAAGGTCTTCACGTCCTGGAACAGGTCGAGCGAGTTGTTCGACCCGGCCCCGTCGGTGCCAAGGCCGACGTGAACGCCGTGCCTCCGCGCCTCGAGATAGGGAAAGACCCGACCGACGGCGAGCTTCAGGTTGGCCACCGGGTTGGTGACCACCGTGGCGCCGCGCGCCGCGATCAGCTCCAGCTCGGCGTCGTCCAGCCACACTCCGTGGGCGAGCAGCGTTCGCGGCCCGAGCAGGCCGACGCGCTCGAGGTATTCGGCGGGACGGGCGGAATGCTCGGAGATGCAGCGGGTCACCTCCTCCTCGGTCTCGGAGAGATGGATCTGGACCGGCAGCCCGCGCTCCTCGGAGGCGTCCGCGATCCACCGCAGCGACGGCTCGGTGACGGTGTAGATCGCATGCGGGGCGAGGGCGGGGCGAACGAGCTCCCGTGCCTCGCCGACCTCCTCCAACCCGCGCTCCGCGACGTCGCTGATGCTGCCGTCCCGGGCCGCGTCGCCGACATCGATCAGGGGGGCGCCGATCGTGGCCCTGAGCCCGGCGTCCTCGACCGCGCGCGCCGTTGCGCCGGCACGCCAGTACATGTCCCAGAATCGGACCGTCCCGGTTCGGATCATCTCCACGCACGCGAGGCGCGTTCCCCAGTACACGTCCTCGTCGGTGAGGTTGGCCTCCACGGGCCAGATCACCTCCTGAAGCCACTCCATCAACGGCCGGTCGTCGCCGTGGCCGCGGAACAGCGTCATCGCCGCGTGCGTGTGCCCGTTGACGAGGCCCTGAACCAGAGCCTTGCCCTGAGCGTCCAGCAGCTCGTCGCCGGCACGGGGCTCGACCTGGGGCCCGAGCTCGACGACCTTGCCGTCCTCGGCTCGCAGGCCGACGGCCTCGCCGTTGACCCGCGTGTCGAGGACGGTGAGGCTCATGCCAGCGCCGGCACCGTCTGCTCGAGCCCGCGCACCAACGCAACGCGGTTCCGGGCCCGGCCCGCCTCGAGCTCCTCCATCGTCAGCTCGGTCTCACGCACACCGTTAGCGAGGTTATCGACCACGCAGATCGCCGCGTACGCGAGCCCGACACCGAAGGCCGCGACGCACTCCGCGGCGATCGTCATTCCCACGACGTGGGCGTGAGCGGCGATCACGCGGATCTCGGCGGGCGTCTCCAGGCGAGGCCCGCGGGTCTGCCAGTAGACCCCGCCGTCGATCACCTTGGAGCCGGTCCCCTTCCGCCACTGGGAGATCAGGCGGCGCCGCCAGCTCGGGTCGAAGCCCGGCACGTTGTGGGCGCGCTCGTCTTCGAACGCCACCGGGCCCACGCCGAGGGCGATGAAGTCGTCCGGGCACAGAAGCGTGCCGGGTCCGAGCTCGGAGCGCAGCCCGCCCACCGAGGCGATCGCGAGCACCCGCTCGCAGCCCGCCTCGGCGAGGCTCCGCATGTTGGCCACGTGGTCGATGTCGTGCGGAAGGACGTAGGAGTCAGTGCCATGGCGCTGGAGAAAGACGGCGCCGGGAAGGGAGACCTCGAGCCCGCGGAGGATGCTCCCGCCGCAGACGGCGAGCCCGGCCACCTATTGGCGGTCGTCGGCGATCAGCGCCGCGGTGGCCAGCAGCCCGGCCGAAGTGGCCATGATGGCGAGCGCGGTCGCGGTCGCCGCCGTGTGCAGGCGCGCGAACGAGACCAGATCCTGGGCGCGCAGCAAGGCGAAGACCCCCAGCCCGAGGAGGAACACGAGGGCGGCTTCGCCGAGTCGGGGCGAGACGGCCAGCCGGATCCTCTCCCGAGCAGCCGACCTATAGGAGCCGGGGACCGCACGCATCGCCGCAACCGCGCTGAAGAAGAACCCGGAGGCCACCAGCAACCCGCCAACCACGTCGCTGGGGAAGTGCCAGGCGAGGACGAGCACCGAGGTGCAGACGCCGACCACGTATGCGGTCGCGACGGCGGCCACGCCCGCGCGCCAGCGGGCGGGAGCGACGAGCACGGCAGCCAGGGCGATCGACATCGCCGCGGTCGCATGTCCGCTCGGGAAGGCCTCGGGACCGAGCGGATCGCCGCCGAGGGCGGGCTGGACGCGAGGGTGCGCAAGGACGAGCTTGAGGATCTGCGTGGTCACGTTGGCGGAGGCCACGAGCGCGACGGCGGCGACCGCCTGACGACGCCGGCCCAGCGCCCATCCGCACGCGAACACACCGCCGAGCATGACCAGCAACGGCAACGGGTCGGCGAGGCGGGTGAACAGGTGCGCGACCGGGTCGGTCCACGGACCCCGAAGCGCCGCGAGCCCGTGGAGCGCCGTCGCGTCCAGGCGCGCAGTTGGGCTCACGCCGTAGGCGAACGCGAGCAGCGCCAAGAAGGTGATCGCGCACGCCGCGGCTGCGCCCAGGGGCAATCTGGCGCTGGTACGCATGCGGAAACGGTACCGGGGAGCGCTAAGCGCCGGCTAAGCGGGCGTCACGGGGTTGCGCTTGGCCGAGAACCGGCGGTCCTTGGACTCCGCGAGCGCGAACCGCCGGATCAGCTCGGCACGCAGGTCATCGGACTCGATCACCGAGTCCACCACCATCTCGGATGCCAGGTGGAGGATGTCGATGTCAGCCGCGTACTCGTCGCGCTTGCGGCGGACGAACTCCCCGCGCTCGGCGGGATCCTCGATCTCCCGGATCTGGTTGTAGAACACCGCGTTGACCGCCGCCTCCGGTCCCATCACCGCGATCGAGGCGGTGGGGAGCGCGATGCAGCAATCCGGCTCAAAGGCGGGGCCGGCCATCGCGTAGAGGCCAGCGCCGTATGCCTTCCGGACGATCACGGAGAGCTTCGGCACCGTTGCCTCGGAGACTGCCGAGATCATCTTCGCGCCATGCCGGATGATCCCCTGGCGCTCGACTTGGGTGCCGATCATGAACCCGGGGACGTCCGCGAGGAAGAGCAGCGGGAGGTTGAACGCGTTGCAGGTCCAGATGAAGCGCGCCGCCTTGTCTGCCGAGTCGACGAACAGCACGCCGCCTTTGACCTTCGGCTGGTTGGCGACGATCCCGATCGCGCGACCGTCGATGCGGGCGAACCCCACCACCAGCTCCTTCGCCCAGCGGGCGTGCACCTCCAGGAAGGATCCGGCGTCGCAGACCGCCTCGATCAGCTCCACGACGTCGAAGGGCGCGTTCTCGTCGGGCGGAACGATCTCGGATGGCCGGCGCTCGGTGGCCGGGTCGGCCGGCGGCGCGGAGGGTGGCGGCTCGCGCCAGCTTTGGGGCATGTACGAGAGGTACCGCTTGGCCAGGTCGATGGCGTCCGCGTCGGAGTCGACGAGGAAGTGCCCGCACCCCGATACCGAGGTGTGCATCCTCGCCCCGCCCATCTCCTCGAGCGTCACCTTCTCGCCGATCACCACCTCGGCCATCCGCGGCGACCCCAGGTACATCGAGGCGTTGCCATCCCGCATGATCACCACGTCGCAGAACGCCGGAATGTAGGCGCCCCCGGCAGCCGACGGCCCGAACAGCAGACAGACCTGCGGAACCCTGCCCGAGAGCACGACCTCGTTGTAGAAGATGCGGCCGGCACCACGGCGTCCGGGGAACATCTTCACTTGGTCCGTGATCCGGGCCCCCGCCGAGTCGACCAGGTACACCATCGGCAGCTCGAGGCGCAGCGCCCGCTCCTGAACACGGAGGATCTTCTCGACAGTCTTCGCCCCCCACGAGCCGGCTTTCACCGTGGGGTCATTGGCCATCAACGCCACCTTGCGCCCCCCGACGAGGGCGAGGCCGGTCACCACCCCGTCAGCGCCGAGCCCCTCGGCGTCCCAGTTGGCGAGCAGCGCCTCCTCGGCGAACGACTCAGGATCGACGAGCCGGGCGACGCGCTCGCGCACCGGCATCTTCCCCTGCTCGGCCGTCTTCTGGTGATGGCGCTCCGGCCCGCCGGTCAACGCGGCCGCCAGCGCACGTTCGAAATCGCTTCCCGCCCTGGTCTCAGCCATCGAGCGTGGAGTGTACGAGCAGCCCTGGCTCTAGGGCCCCGCCCACCGCCGGCGGGAGACGGCTATTTTCCGAGCTCGACGGGCTCGGGACGCTCGCCCGAGTAGTCGTAGAAACCGCGTCCCGTCTTGCGGCCGTAGTGACCGGCGTCGACCAGCTTGGTCAGCGTCGGCGGCGACGCGAAGCGCTCCTCCCCGTAGGCCTCGTGCATCACGTCGGCGATGGACGCCAGGGTGTCGAGGCCCACGAAGTCGGCGAGCGTCAGCGGGCCCATCGGGTGCGAGGCGCCGGCCTTCATCCCGGTGTCGATGTCCTCGATTGACCCGACCCCCTGCTCGTGGGCTCGGATCGCATCGAGCATGTACGGGACGAGCAGCCGGTTGACGATGAAGCCGCGGTTGTCCCGGGCCGCGACCGTGGTCTTGCCGAGTTTCTCGCCGAGCTCGAATCCGAGCTGAGCTGCATCGTCACCCGTCGCGTCCGCCCGCACTACCTCGAGCAGCGGCATCACCTGTGCAGGATTGAAGAAGTGGAGACCGAGGAACCGCTCCGCCCTCGAGGTCACCGCCGCCTGCTCGGCGACCGAGAGCGAGGAGGTGTTGGTCGCGAAGTAGGCGTCGGCCTTCACGATTCCGTCGACCTCCTTCCACATCTCGAGCTTCAGGTCGAGGTTCTCCGTGATCGCCTCGATCACCAGGTCGCAGCCGGCCAAATCAGCGTATTCCACGGTCGGCTGGATTCGGGCTCGGACCGCATCGGCGTCGGCCTGCTCCATCTTGCCCTTCTCGACCGCACGGGCGAGCTGCTTGGAGATCTTGCCGATCCCGCCGTCGAGCTGGTCGGCGCTCACCTCCCGGACCACGACCTCCCATCCCGCCTGAGCGCAGATCTGGGTGATGCCGTGGCCCATCAGGCCGCAGCCCACCACTCCAATCTTGCTGATCTCCATCAGTTGACCCTCCGATCGCTGAACCGCTGGAACCGAGCCGCGGCAGCCTATCGGGGCACCGCCCGAGCACGCCGGCTTCAGGCGGGTATCGGAACCCTCGGCCTGTGCGCTATCGATGGCAGGCTGAGCGCCAAGAGCTCGTCCGTCGCCCTCGCGATGCCCGCCCCCAGCTCGTCCACCTCCGGGAGCGCCTCGGGGTCGGCGTAGAGGCCGAAGAAGGCGCCCTCGCCGACCGTCGTCACCCCGATCGAGAGCGCGTGGCGATCCGCGATCGGCACCACGGGATAGGCCGCCGCCAGGGGGCAGCCCCGCACATAGAGGGAGCCGCGCGGCCCGGGGATGTTCGACACGGTGAGGTTGAAGGCCCTCGGGCTGGCCACCAGGCGCGAGACCGCACGTTGCACCGGGGAGGGGACGAAGCCGAGCGAGCGCATCACGTCCCGGGCCCCCTCCGCCTCACCGGACTGCTTCCGGTCGCTGGTCGCGGCATGGATGTCGCGCAGGCGGCGGATCGGATCCGGCTCGTCGCACGGAAGGTCGATGAACATGAACGAGATCTGGTTGCCGAGGTCGCCGGCCTCCCCCGTCCCGCGGACGTTGACAGGGACCATCGACTTGAGGCGGATCGGGCGCTCCCCGCGTCCGCGCAGGAGCTCCCGCACGGCCCCCGCGCAGACGGCCAGGACGACGTCGTTCAGCTTCACGCCGAATGCCCGCTTGATCTCCAGCAGGTCATCCGTGGGCCGCGCCAGGAGGCCGAGCTGGCGTCGGGCCGAGATCGGCGGGTTGAGCGAGCTGCCACGAGCGGGCCGCGCGGCGTCCAGCAGGGCGGTCGCCACTCGCCTCGCCCGGACGACGCCACCCGCCAGGCGAGCGGGAGAGCTCCCCACGCGCGCCGGCATCGACGCCACGTCGAGCTGCTGGCGGGCGAAGTCGCCGAGCGCTCGGACCACCAGCTCGGGCGCCCCCGGAGCAGCCTGTGGAACCCAGCTGTCCGGATCGGGCTCGGGCGCATCGGGGCCGTCGTCGACGATCAGCGAGGCGAGCTCGACCGCGGCGATCCCGTCGACCATGCAGTGGTGTGCCTTGCCCAGCACTGCGATACGCCCATCCTCGAGCGAGTCCGCGATGCAGATCTGCCACAGCGGGCGCTCGCGTGAGAGGCGCTTCGACATGAACCACGCGACCGCGTCCGACAGCCGCCTCGATCGGGCCCGGACGACGTGGCGAGCGATTTCGAAGCTCTGATCGTCCACCCACACAGGGCCGCCGATGCCCAGCGGCGCGCTTCGCAGCACCTGCCGGCAGCGAGGCGCCCGGCAGAGCCGGGCCGCGACGTGGTCCTGGAGCTCGCCGAAGGTCGGGGTGGGTCGGTCCGCCGGGGCCTCGAGCACGGCGACCCAGCCAACGTGCATATGAGCTGTGGGGGTCTCGACCGCCAGGAACGAGGCGTCGAGAGGGGACAGGCGGGTGACGGGCATCTCTCCTCACCTCCGAACGCGGAGACGCGCGCCGTGATCCTCGCGTCGTGGTCTCCGCCGTCCTGAAGTCGCGGTCCGCCCAAGGGTCGCGCACATGGCCGATCGCGTGCTGACTTCTTAACCGGCATTTAGCAGGGTCCCCGCAATTTGCGGGATCCGCATCACTCCCATCGCGCCGACGAACCGCGTTCGGCCTACTCGGTCGCGCTTCGCTGAGAGAGGACCTACCCTGCGGCCGGCTATTCGCCGGCCGCCAGGCTGCGCAGGTAGCGGACCTCCAGCGCGTTGCCCAGCGCTTCCCGGCGCTGCGAGGCGCCGTCGTGGACGAATCCGCAGGCCTCGTAAAAGGCCCTCGCCGACGGGCTGTCGGCCAGCGTCCAGAGCGTGACCACGTCGCAACCGGCCTCTCGAAGCTCGGCCAGCGCGTGCCCGACGAGCGCCCGTCCGAGACCACACCGCCAGGCCTCCGGGTGGACGTACAGAGCCCAGACCTCCCCCACCCGGGCGGGGGCATCGCGGTCGCGGCTCGGCCCAAAGACCAGGTAGCCCATCACCCGGCCGTCCAGCTCGGCCACCGCGTGGTGAGTCTCGCGATCGCGCGCCGAGAGGCGGGTCCACACGCCGTCGCGATTCCACGCCCGCTCGGCGTCGATCTCGGCGGGCACGATCCCGCGAAACCCCTCCTCCCAGGCGCGGAGGGCTACCTCGGCAATCGAGCCGGCGTCCTCCGGCGTCGCGGCGCGAACCGCAACCGTCACTCGCTCGCGGAACGGGCGGCCGCGCCGGCCGGCGCGATCCCCAGGCGCTCGAACTCGCGGCCCATCGCCTCGGCGAGCGCGTTCAGTCCGCTCATCGGCCGCACCATCACGGTCAACTCCCTGACCTTTCCCTCGGCGTCGAAGCGAAGCAGGTCGAGGCCGTCGACGTCCCTGTCGCCCACGCGTGCGGTGAAGATCAGCGCGGCAGCCTCGTCACCCTCGAGCTGCTCGAGGTAGCGAAAGCCCTCGAACACCTTCATCGCCCCCTCGGTCAGGATCATCGAAACGACCGGCTTCCCCTCGTAGGCCCTGAACACGACCGGGCTCCGGAAGACGACGTTCTCCGCGAGCGTCTCGGTGAGCGCCTCGGGGTCCTCGGCCTCGACCGCGGCTCTGAAGGCGTCGCTCTTCACGTGTCGCAGACTATCGCCGCCAGTCGACCGGCCCGGCCCGGAGCACGTGGGCGCCGAGCGGCCGGCCCAGCAGCTCCTGGACCGCGCGTGAGGCGTCGATGAGGCGGCCGAGGTCCACTCCGGTCTCGATCCCCATCTCCGCCAGCATCGAGACGAGGTCCTCGGTGGAGATGTTCCCGGTCGCCCCCGGCGTGAGCGGGCTGCCGCCGAGCTCACCGAACGCCGACTCATAGGAATCGATCCCCTGCTCGAGGGCGGCCAGGACGTTGGCCAGCCCCTGGCCGCGCGTGTTGTGGAAGTGAGCGGTCAGCTCGAGGTTTCCGAGCCGCTCCTTCGCCGCCGCGAAGAACTCAGCCACCTGGCGCGGGTTCGCCATCCCGGTGGTGTCTCCGAAGGAGACCTCCTGGCAGCCGGCCTCGGCCAGTCCCTCGGCGACCTCGAACACCCGGGCCGGCGGGACCTCGCCCTCATACGGGCAGCCGAAGGAGACCGAGATGACGCCCTCGCAGCGGAGTCCCTCCGCTCTCGCACCGGCAACGGTCCTTCGAAGCCCCTCGAGCGAGTCGGTGATCGACCGATTGACGTTTCGTTGATTGTGGCTCTCGGATGCGGACAGGAAGACGTTGATCTCGTCGAACCGCTCGCGATGCGCGAGCGCCCGCTCCAAGCCCTTCTCGTTGGGAATCAGCACCGAGTAGGCGACGTCGTCCGGGCGGTCGATCGCCTCCAGGACCTCGTCGGCATCGGAAAGCTGAGGGATCACGTCGGGCCGCACGAACGAGGTCACCTCAAGCCTGGGAAGACCGCAGGCGGCGAGCAGCCCGATCAACCGAACCTTGTCGGCGGTCGGGATCACCTCGGGCTCGTTTTGGAACCCGTCCCGCGGCCCAACCTCGCGAATGCGCACGCGCTCCGGCAGCTCGCTCATGGCCTGAAGGCTATTCGGGATGCTCGGCGGGCAATTAGGCCGACTTCACCGCGCCGACGTCGATCACCCGGCGCTCGTGAGTGCCCACCCCGATGGTGCGCTCGCCCTCTTTGACCTCGACGTCAAAGCGGAGCTTGCGGCCATCCGCCACCTCTCGGAGCCGCGCATGCGCGGTGCACTGCGCGCCCTCGGCGGCCGCGGCGACGTGCTTCACGCAGACCTCGAACCCGACCGTCGCCTTGCCCTTGGGGAGGTGCTCGTAACAGAGGATCGCCGCGTTTCGCTCCAGCATCGCGATCATCCCCGGGGTGGACAGGACGCTGACGCCGATGGTCCCGCCAACGTCGGTGAGCAGCCGTCCCTCGACCTCGAACTCGCTGCTGCGCTCGATCCCGGGACGCGGCTCGCCGCGGTCGCCGCGCTCGTACTCGCCCTGGACCGGGCCGGGAACGCTGCCCTCGGGGTCGATCGCCTCGCCGTTGGACATCAGACCATCCCCAGCCCGCCGGAGACGCCCAACGTCTCGCCGGTGACGTAGGAGGCGTCGTCGGAGGCGAGGAACGCGACGACGGCCGCGACCTCCTCGGGCTTGCCGAGGCGTCGCATCTGGGTCGCCTGCCGCATCGTCTCGATGACCCGCTCGCCCACGTCACCGAGCGTGCGCGCGGCATTGAGGAGCGGCGTGTCGATCGGCCCCGGTGCGACGGCGTTGGCGGTGATGTTGAACCGCGCGTTCTCGCGCGCAATCGTCTTCGTGAAGGCGATCACGCCGCCCTTTGCCGCGGAGTACACGGCCGATCCCTTCGAGCCCACACGCCCGGCCTCGGAGGCGATGCTCACGATTCGCCCCGAGCCCGCCTCCTGCATCGCGGGCAGCACGGCGTGCGTGCACGCGAACACGCCCTCGAGGTTGATCGCCAGCAGACGCCGCCAGCGCTCGGGGGTCATGTCGGTGAAGAAGGCAAAGTCGTCCGTGCCCGCGTTGTTGATCAGGATCTCGAACGGTCCCGCCGACGCGACAACCTGCGCCGCGGCCGTCGCGTCCGTGACGTCGAGGGCGGCGGCCTCGGCGCCGATCTCGGCGGCGACCTCCCGCGCACCCTCCGCGTTCACGTCGCTGACCACCACCTCCGCGGCCTCCGCGGCGAGTCGGCGGGAGATCGCGGCCCCGATCCCGCTGGCGCCGCCCGTGACCAGCGCCCGTCTTCCCTCGAGTCTCATCCGGCGGAGCATATGCTGCGCCGGCATGGCGGAGCCGATCCCCATCGTCGGCGGCACCGGGGCCCTCGGTTGGGGGCTCGCGATGCGCCTCGCCCGCGCCGGCGAGTCCGTTGTGGTCGGCTCGCGCAGCGCGGAGCGGGCCCAAGAGGCCGTGGAGCGCCTCGTCCGGGCGGTGCCCGGCGCCAAGGCCGAGGGATTGGTCAACGTCGAGGCGGCGCGGCGTGGGCCGATCGTCTTCCTCGCGGTGCCGTTCAGGGCCCAGTCCGAGAACCTGAGCAACCTGCGCGAGGGCCTCGCGGACGGACAGCTCCTGGTGGACTGCACCGTGCCGACCGCCGCCGCCGTGAGCGGCAAGGCCACCCGCACGCTGGGGGTCTGGCAGGGTTCGGCCGCCCAGCAGGCCCAGGAGATGGTCCCCGAGGGCGTCAGGGTGGTGGCCGCCCTGCACACCGTGAGTGCCTCGACGCTCAGCGACCCCGATGCCAACCTCGACGAGGACGTGCTCGTCTGTGGCGATCGGCGGGCCGACAAGGCGCGGGTCGCGGCGATCGTGGAGAAGGTGCCCGGCCTGCGGGCCGTCAACGCCGGGGCGCTCGAGACGGCGCGGATCGTCGAGCAGATCACGCCGCTCCTGATCTCCATCAACGCCCGCTACAAGGCTCACGCGGGGATCCGGATCACCGGGCTCGGCGATCGCGACCCCTGGAAGTGATGGGCGCCAGGCTGACGGCCGCGGCGCCCCTTCTCGCCCGCCGAGCGCTCTGATGCGAGTCGCGCTGCTCGCGGGGGGAACCGGGGGAGCGAAGCTCGCGGCGGGGATGCAGGAGCTGATCGGGTCCGACCTGGCGGTGATCGCCAATACCGGAGACGACACCTGGATCCACGGCCTCCATGTCTCGCCCGATCCCGATCTCATCACGTACTGGCTGGCCGGCGAGATCGACGAGGCCCGGGGTTGGGGCATCCGCGACGACTCGTTCACGGTCCACGAGCGCCTCGAGCGCCTTGGCGCCCCGGGTTGGTTTCAGCTCTCGGACCGCGACCTCGCGACCTGCCTGTATCGAACCCACTTTCGGTCCGAGGGCGGCTCGCTGACCGCCGCGCAGGGCCAGATCGCTCGGGCGCTCGGGGTGCGCGCCGCGGTGCTGCCGATGTGCGAAGAAGCCGTGCAGACCAAGGTGCTGACGCCGCGGGGCTGGGCGGGCCTCCAGGAATTTCTGATCGTCGAGCGCTCGCAGCCGTCCATCGAACGGGTCGAGGCGCACGGGCTCGACGGAGCCGCCCCGACGGCGGAGGTGCTCGAGGCGCTGGCCGGGGCGGAGGCGATCGTGATCGGCCCCTCCAACCCCGTGATCTCGATCGGCCCGATCCTCTCGGTGCCGGGGATGCGCGAGGCGATCGCGGGCGCCGGGGTCCCCGTGGTCGCCGTCAGCCCGTTCGTCGCCGGACGGGCGGTCAAGGGGCCCACCGAGAAGTTCATGACCTCCATCGGACGTCCCCCCAGCGCGGCGGGCGCCGCCTCCCTCTACGTGGGCGTGATCCAGGCGATGGTCGTCGACGGGGACGATCCCGATCCGGGGCCGGAGGACCTTCCGCTGCTCGCGTGTCCCACGCTCATGGAGGGCGCGGACGGCAGGCGCCGGCTGGCGGAGCGGGTGTTGGAATTCGCCCGGACGCTGGGCTGAGCCGGGTGCGTGGAGCGACCGCAATCATCCCGGTGAAGCGCTTCGGAGAAGCGAAGCAGCGGCTGCTGGAGGCGCTCGATCACCGGCAGCGGGTCGGGCTGGTGGGCGCGATGCTGACCGACGTCATCGCCGCCGTGGCCCGGGCCGGGCGGGTCGAGCGGGTGATGGTTGTGACCGGGGAGCGGCGGGCCGAGCGGATCGCCCTGAAGCAGGCACGGCGGGCGCCGATGGACCTCGAGGTCCTGCGCGACCCCAAGGACCTGGGCCACTCGGAGGCAGCGACGATCGGGATCGTACGGGCGAAGGCGCTCGGAGCCGAGTGCGCTGTCCTCTTGCCCGGCGACTGCCCGCTGCTCGATCCCGCCGAGCTGGATGCGGCGCTTGGACGCGCGCGGGCGGGCCGCGTGGCGGTGGTACCGGACAGACATGGCACGGGAACCAACGCGCTGGTTATGGCTCCAGCCGATGCGATCGGTCCGGCGTTCGGCCCCGGCAGCTGCGAGCGTCACGCCGACCGCGGACGGCGAGCGGGCCATGCGGTGGAGGTCGAGCCGCTCGACTCGCTGAGCCTCGACATCGACACGCCGGCAGATCTCGATGCGCTTGCGGCGATCCTCCAGGGGAACCGGGCGCGCGCGCCCGCCACCGCGGCCGAGCTCGAGCGCGCAGGCCACCTCCGTCACGAGGCGAGCTGATGGCCTCGAGGGTGGAGCTGATCGCCGTTCGGGGCCTTCCCGAGGTCGGCCCGGGCGATCCCATCGGAGAGCTGATCGCGGGCGCGATCGCAGCTCGTGGC
>JBOGZC010000003.1:0-66047 GCA_050697075.1 Solirubrobacterales bacterium
TCTTCAAACAGCACCACACCGGCTGCCCGGTCAAGGTCGAGGCGATCGGCTATCAGAGCGGGATGGTCCAGACGATGAGCCGCGAGGGCTTCCCGGTCGAGTCCGTCTACCCCGACGCCGACAAGATCGGCCGAGCCGGGGTCGCCGGGGTGCTCTACCGAGGCGGGAAGGTCTACCACCTGGCTGGGGCTCCCTGGCAACACGACTTCGAGGCAGAGCTCCTCGCCTTCCCGGCCGGCGAGCACGACGACCAGGTCGACACGATCGCCTACGCGGCCAAGGCGCTGCCGTCGATCGACGTCGGCGGCTACCGCCAGAAGCGGAAGGGAAAGACGATTACCGGCGGGTTGATGAACAAGCAGTTCTAGGCGCTCGCGGAGAAGCGATCCTCAAAGGTCGACACTCTCGCCGGCTCGCGCCAAGCTGCGGTGACCAACCTGGACAACTGGGTTAGATGGGTACATGGTGTTCGTCGTGCTGACGGGCGTAGAGCTCTTCGGGGGCACGCTCGTCTACGTGTTGGGCCTACGGCGATCGAACCGCATCGCCAGAGTCCTCGGCGCGACCCTCGCCGTCGCTGGTCCCATCGCCACAGTCCTGCTGGTCGTTGCGCTCAACGGAGCCGGCGACTGACATGCAGAAGGACAACATCACCCAAGAGCGACTGGGGCTGGCCCTCCTTTGGTTGGTTCCAGTCGTGCTCATCGCCGCTGCGACCTATGAACTTGCAATGGCCGTCGGGCTCGTTGCCTACGCGGGAGGAGGGCATGGGAGGAACATTGCCCCCGCGGACCCGGTTACACCGGTGGCTTCGCTCATGATGCTTCTCGGCGCGGCCCTCGCTGTCGTGCACGTGAGCCGCCCGTGGGCTCCATCGGCTGTCGCGCTCTATGCGCCGGCGGCCGCCGCGTTCATGGTCGCGAGCTTCTACACCTACGACCCCTACTACCTCCCGACCCTGGAGCGCTATTCGGACGGCGGCACCGGAGGTACGCCCGCGTCATGGATCTTCGTCGTGCTCGCCGTGTCGCTTGCCGTAGGCGTTCTAGCCCATCTGCATCCGCGAGCTGGCAGCATCGCGACGGCCCCGACGTTGTTCTTAGTTCTGGTCTCGGTCAGTTTTTTGGGATACGGCCACTGAGCACGGCGATTGGCCTCGACCTGTGATGGCGACGGCTGCAGAGCGCGTCCAATCGGTCCTCAGCGACGGCCGTGTGCTGCCGATGCGGTCACCTGGCATCTCGCCGGTTGATCAGGTCGAAGTAGAGAAGTGCGGTTGTCAACGCCCCGAACGAGGCGGTGAAGGCGTGAATCGCAACGCTGAGGACAAATTCGACCGCGGAGGCATCTCGGCCGCTCACGAAGGCATGCTCAACGAGCGTCGGCCCGACCAAAACGGCCGTAACCACCACAAAGAAGACGAAAATGTGCCCGTAGTGGCGGGCAGTGAGTTCCGCGCTTCGCCGGAGTGCCGGCAACCACCCCTCGTGCTCGATCGCAGCTGCCTGCGCCACGACGTACCAGCGCAGCAGCAGGATGATCCCCGGGACGATCAGGAGAACGAGGCCGGCGGTGATGCCGAAGCCCGACACAATCGCTGCCGCGACCACCACCGGGAGAACACGAAGCCCGCGCCGAGCAACGCTCAGCACTCGCGGGTCGCGTTCCTTTCGCACGTCGTCAACCGCATGCACGTGGAGGGCCGAGATCAGCGGCCCGATTAGGACGGAGCTCAGCAGAAACAGGGTCAGTGAGAGCTCGACGCTGAGGCCCTCACGTGCCGACGGGCCGGTTCCCGTCGCCGCGAGAACGATTACGTCGTACGGGACAACAACTCCGAGAGCGAGGACGAGAAACAGAATCGGATAACGGGAGTAGAGGCGGAAGGTCGCGAGTACGACCCGACTCGCGCGTTGGGGACTACGGAGCCCGAAATCGTCTGGTTCTGTCATCTAGAGATGGGCACAGCCGGAAGCCGTCCGCTCGGGCTGGTCTTCGGCAACCGCCGGGGTGGCTTAGAGTCTCGGTTAGGGTCCGGACACTCGCATGGACGAGGTTCCTAGCGCGTTGTGTGGGAGACGCGTCTAGGGCTCTACTTGGAGGCCACCTCACGCTCAAGGTAGGCCGCAAGCATCGCCGCCGCCTCGTCCTCGTGTCCGGGCATCAGGTGCCCGTAGCGGTCGAGGGTGACGGTGATCGAGGAGTGCCCCATGTAGGAGGAGAGCGCCTTGGCGTTGACCCCGGCGGCGATCATCAACGCCGCATAGGTGTGGCGGCACTCGTGGAGGCCGATCGGATTGAGGCCCGCCGCCTTCCAGCGTCCCTTGGCGCGGCGGGTCAGCTTCAGCGTGTCGATCGCTCTGTCTGCCCCCGACCCGAAGACCAGGTCTTCCTCTCCGCCACTGCTTTGCAGCTTGTGGCCCGCGAGCAGTGAGCGAAGCGGCTTCGCGAGCGGGACGCGCCTCCTTCCGGCGCGGCTCTTCGGCTCGATCGGGCCCTCCCTGTCGTCCCAGCCCTGCTCGACGCGGATTAGCCCCCGCTCGAAGTCGACGTCGCCCCAGCGAAGCCCCTTGATTTCTCCACGCCGAAGCCCGGCGTAGAGGGCGATCGCCCACGCGGGGCGATCTTCCGGGGGAAGGGCCTCGAGGAGGGCCTTGGCCTCGGCTGGGTGGGCTACCCGCTGCCGGCGGCCTCGGTTTGCCGGGAGCGCCAACCCTACGGTCGGGTTTACAAGCACCTCCGAGCGTGAGAGCGCCCGGCGATAGATCGTTTGGAGCGGGAGCAGGGCATTTCTGACCGTCGAAGGGCTCTTTCCCTTGGCCACCAGCTGGTCGACGAAGTTCTGGACGTGGGCCCGGGTCACCGAGGAGAGCCGAAGGTGGCCGAGCTCGGGGACGATCCTCGCCCGTAACGACTGCTCGTAGCCCCTGAGCGCGGAGGGTTTGTAGGGGGAGCCGGAGCGGGTTCTGACGACGCCCGAGCGGGCGGCCTCGAGCCATTCGTCGGCCGCCTGTTCGATCGTCGTCCGTGTCGGCGCCCGAAGGGTTCCGGTGCGAAGCGCCGCGTGGGTCTCTGCCCGCCAGGCGCGGGCGTCGGTGAGAGTTCGGAACGTCTTTCGGATCGTCTTTCGGTCGCGAGCGGAGAAGACCTGGGCCTGGTAGCCGGGGCGGCAGTCGCAGCTCGAGTGCTGACGGCTCGCGCAGGTGCGGGCGTGGCGGACGACGATCCCCTCGGGGTTTGGGCGGCGGGCGGCCACGCCCGACACATGTAGCTCTGATGCCGATCGATTGGAAGTCAAGACCGGTGATAGCCCAGTGCTCGCGGTGCGCGTTAGGCTGGCTTCGAGAATGGTGAGGCAGTTCGAGGTTCGAATCCATCACGAGGAAGGCTCCTATTGGGCAGAGATCCCCGAGCTTCCGGGCTGCTTTGCCGCCGGGGACTCGATCGCCGAGCTGCTCGCCTCGCTTCGCGAAGGGATCGACCTATACCTGCCGGCGACGGAGACCGACTAGGACCGCCTGAGGCGTTGCCCACCCCCGGCCGGTCCGGCTTGTCGGGCCTCAGTGAGTCTCAACCGGAGGCGGATGCATTCCGCCCGTCAGCGAAAGCGTGTCGCTCGGGAGGTGAAGCGTTCCGGTGACGCCCTTCTTGCTCGTGAACTGCAGGTCGGCCCGAGGGCGATTCGAACCCTTCAGTTCGCCGACCGGCGCCTCGGTGATCCTCAGCGCTCCAGCGCCGGGGACGTTCACCTCGTCTGGGCTGTTACCAAGGCTCTCGTGATTCCAAACGATCAGGAACCTGCCCGACAGGCGCCCCTGGCTATATGGGGCTGCTCCGGCATAGATCCAGAACGTGGTGTGGCCATTGGACGCCTGCCAACCGTTCGTAGTCGGGCTGAGCAGATCGCTTGAGACCGATCCGTCCCCAGCGGCGCCGTTAGGGAGCATCTGAGCATGGAATGCCCTTGGCTGGGGTTTCTTGCGTGAGCCCCCTCGACGCTCCAGGCTCGGCATCACGGCCTTTGTGGCCTGGTGAAGCGTCTGGTCTGGATACAGGTGGCAGTAGGCGGACACCTTCGCCGCGTAGCGCTTGACGAGGCCGAAGTCGGCATTCACACGATCGGCGCCGAGGCGTTCAATCAGGCGCAGGCCGACCAGTGAGCGCATCTCGAGCTTCCCCTTCTCGCCCGGGGGGAGTGAATCGCATCGACTGTTTCCTCCTTGCTTGACGCTGACCTGTCGGAGACGAGTCGTGGAGCTGGCACTCGGGTTCGAAGCCCCTCCGCCCCCCACTGAAGAGCCACCGCCCCCGCCGCAGGCTGAGAGGAAGACGGCCCCGGTCACACAGACGACGACGGATGGCTTCACCGGGCAAGCCCAACTCGGTAGATCAGCCTCACGTTCTTGCTCCCTCTTCGGGGGCCGCCGCTACCGAGGTGAAAGCGGACCTTCTGATGGAACACATAAGTGCCGGCGACCAGCGGATCCATTCCCCTCAAACCCTTCTCCAAGGCGATCGACTGCCTCACTCCGTGATGCGGCTCGGCCGTCAACCTGATCAGGACTGCATCACAGAACCCTGCCTGGATTGGGTGTCTACGAGTGGCCGGGATCCAGCCGCACCCCGGATCGAGAGCGAGCAGTCCTCGGTGACCGGGGTGGCCGATCAGGGCCGAGGTCCTTGTGTCCTCAAAGCGGGCCGGCCGCTCGGCGCTGTTTCGGAAGATGAAATCGTGGGTGAGCCACGCGCTGCGTGGCCTGTCCTCGTGAGCGAGGTTTCCGACCGAGAGCGCGATCGGGCCAACCGTTCTTGGCCGGACGATGGCGTGAATTCGCCATCGGCCGACCGTGAGGACGTCGGGCCGAGCCGCACCCGTCTCGGAGTGGGTCGCTGCTGCCGCCCGATCGGAGCCGTTGTCGAGCCCGCCGATCGCCACCCACACGGCGAGCGCACCAGCCGCAATCAGGAGCGTCAGGCCGATTGACAATCGCCACCTTCGGTGGCTCCGCGTGCACATGCTCGATGGCGTTTCGCCTACCTCCCCCCAGCAAGCACCTATTCGCGCCGGACCAGCTTACACTCGCCCCGTGAGGCCCTCCGATCCGCTGAAAACAAGCGCTGTGGCGGCATTCGCCCTGCTCCTCGTCGCGGTTGTTCTCTTCGCCCTGGCCATCCCCTACTGGGTCTCCGACACGACCTGCCACTTCGAGAACCTCCCCGAAGGAACCACTGCCCACCGTCATCCCTCAGTCTGGCCGCTCGGAGCGACGTGTAGCTACACAAGTTGGGATGGGACCGCCGCCAGCTATGTGGATGGCCCCGGGACGGCTATCCAGTGGACCGTCTTCGGTCTGGTCGTAACCGCGACCGGGCTCCTAGCCCTGGGCACGGCTGTCTCCTTCCAGCGATGGCGAAAGGGCGCTGCCCAAGCTGCCTGAACGGCTAGCCCTGGTAGCGAAAATAGAACTCAAGCCCGAGGAGACCAGCCCCGCCCACGAAGAGCAGGGCGAGCGAGAGCGCAACGTGATCCCGGACGAGTACTGCGCCCACGGCGAACAGCACGCAGACAGTCCGTAGTAGGGCCGCTGGCAGGCCGTAATTCTTCACGCCGTCACTATCGGCGCTAATGGCCCATTTCTACAGAGCAGGGCGATGTACGCTCGCAAACCATGAAGCCGTGGGTACTCATTCCGTTGCTCGGCGTGCTTGTGTTCACGGGCTGCGCTGGCGGCAGCGACACCTCCGAGAGGTTCGCAAGCTCGCGGTCCAGGGTTTGACCCGCAGGGGGTGGGGCGCCGCCTCCGGATCGCAAACTCGACCGTTACGAAGATCCTGTTTCCCGAGACAGCGAGGATCTGGGCGCAGCGAAGTGTCGATCACGAGCGCGCTACTGGGACGGCTGGTACGGGGAGGTGGTGATGTTTGACGGCAGGCGCTGCGACGCAGCTTCGTACCTATACGAACGCCGTCGCTCGCAATTGTCCGCGACCTCCGACCGCCGATTCGTCAGCACGAAGTCGAATCCGCCACCGCAGAAGATGCGGTTGCGTCCCCGGAAATCGACGATGACATCGTTACCGGCCTTCCCGCGAAGAACATCTGGGCCGCCGTTCCCGCTCAGAAAGTCCTTGCCTTCATCGCCTTTTACATAGTCGCTGTCCGCGCCTCCCGAGACCTCGTCGCCTCCTGGGGAACCGGCGAGTGTGTCGATGCCGCGTCCTCCGTGATCGAGTCGTCCCCCTTGCCTCCGAGAACCTGGTCGCGGCCGGTGCCGCCGCTGATCGAATCGTCGCCCGCTCCACCCGCGATCCCGTCCGAGTTCCGACCACCGTCGATCGTGTCGGCTCCTTCGACGCCCGCGATGATGTCGCCGCCGCGCTGGCCGTAGATCCGGTCCTTCCCGCGCATGCCGCCGATGACGTCAACGCCGTTCTCCCCGTAAAGACAGTCGGAGGCTCGCCACCCGAAGATGGTGTCGCTCCGGCCGCCGCCTCGAAGGAGATCGCGACGAGGACCGCCGTTCATCGTGTTGCTTTTCAAGTGATCGCCTTCAAGCGCCTTCCCGTTCGGGTTGCATCCCGGCGGGTACTGGTCCGGCGGGATCGGGGTGACGGCTGCGTAGGCGGACGCCGCCGCGATGAGCATCGCAAGCGCCGCGAGGAAGGCCAGGGACGGCCTCACTCGGCGGGGGGTCGGCATCGGTCAGTCCAGGCCCCATACGACCGAATCGGCTGCACACGGGAGACGAGGATGATGGTGACCCTTCCGGTGCGGTGGGTGATGCCTCGGCCTGGGACGGCCTCCGCTAACCGCGATGTTGTTCGGCCGTCTCCGCGCCTCCCTGGTCACCTTCGCCTTCAGGCGATCCGCCCCGCTGATATCGGCCTTCATCGACCACGCGCCGCCGTCGCTCGTGATGTCCAGGTCGAGGAGCTGCGTCCTGCCGCTCGGATAGTGCGCGGTCAGCTTCACGAGGCGGTTTATCTGACAAACCTCGCGGTGCGAGATCACCTGCCCGCCAATCAAGGCCTTCGCGCCGCCGAGCTCCACGGTTTCGTCGTGGGTGATCGTGCTGGTAATCGAGATCACCGTTACCGGTCCGCTATGGACGTGTCCCGACGCGATCCCGCCTTCGAGTGTCAGCGCGGCGACCATGGCGGCGATCCCGAGTACCGCGATGAACCGCCTCGCTCGCCGTCCTGTCGGCATCGCTCAGTCGAGTCCCCAGGCGACGGACGCCGCCTCGCAGAGGACCCTGCGGTGATGGCCGTGGTGTGCCTTGTGATGGCCTGGAGGGTGATGCGTGGCTCCGGGGCGGCCTCCGGACGTAACAATGGCCGTCGCGCCAGCGGAGACCACCACCTTCGTCACCTTTGCCTTCAGGCGATCCGCGCCGCTGAGGTCGGCCTTCATCGCCCAGGCGCCACCGGCACTCGATATGTCGTCATCGAGGAGCTGGGTCCGGCCGTTCGGGTAATGCGCCTTCAGCTTCACGATCCGGAAGAACTGGCAGATCTCCCGATGCGAAGTCACCTGTCCGCTCAGAAGGGACTTCCCGTCGCCCAGGTCGACGGTGCTCTCGTACGTGATCGTGGTGGGGGCCGGGCTTCGCCCGACCGCCGACGTAACGCCGAGCAGAAGCACGAGTCCGGTCAACAGGGCCACGATCCATCGCTTCATCCCCCGACTCCTTCCAGTAGCTGGAAGCACCCTACCCGGAGGCGACCGAGTCGAGGATCTTCCAGGAATCCTCCTCGGAGCTCGCGAGAGGGAGTCCCGACGCAACAATGCGTCAAGGCGTCAAGGAAGCGAGGGTTTTCCTGATGAGCCTCGTGGTTACGCCTCGGGCAGCTACACACCCGACCTCGCGGACTGTGCGACCGGAAGGCCGCCTGGTGAATCCTCGGCCTATGACTGGCCGGCGATGTTTCCCGCGAAACCCAGGAGCGCGGGGGCGCAGGGGTACACTCGCAACGGACGATGCTGGCGTGGCTCGTAAGCCTCGTACTCGCGGTTCCCGCAGGAGGAGTAGCTGCTCCGCCGCGACCGATTCACTCGTCCGGGGCGCCCCCTCGCACGCAGTGCATCACCCTCGCCCTAGGCCGACACGGCGACGTGCGCAAACCCTGCGGCCATCGCGTCACCACCCACACTTGCGCCGACGTGCGGCTACCCGCCCCCCGGGGTGACGCCGGCCCCGTTAGCGCCAAGGCTGTCGGTTGCCGAAAGGCCCGACAAATGGTCCGCCGCGCCGTGAGTCCGAGCAGGTGCCGAGGCAACGGTACGGCCCCCTGCCGCGTCGCTGGTTTCGCTTGCCGACAAGACTATGTAGGTGGCGGCATCATCGGCGTTACTTGCATGGCGGGCGCTCGCAAAGTCAGCTGGCTTTGGGGCGGCTATGTGGCCCGGTGAACCGTTGCCGCCGCTATAGGCCCACAACCGCACGGAGCGGCCAATGATCCCTTGTCGGCCGCATCCCCGTCTTGAGGTTCCCTCACAGCCTCCGATCGAGTTCGTGTAAACGTCGCCCTCGACGTAGACCCCCGCCGGATGGTGGATGATGCGATGGTCAGGAACGGGGCCTTGAGCGGCTGGTGTGCCTGCCAATCGTCGCTGAAGATAACCGCTGAGGGATTGACGTTCGCCACGGCTTCTCGACTAGCGGGGCGCGACGAGAGGCGAACACGCGGAGGCGAACCCGGCCACCGCGCGTCACGGTCGGCGGTTCTAACTCCGCACACGGGGATGAATCTGCGGGAGGTCAGCAGCCGGCCGAGTAGTGCACTCATGATCGGCACCGCCGTCGGTAGGCGATCTGCTTGAAGCGCTGCTGGTTCGCTAACGGCGAGTCTTAGAACGGGCTGACGACGTCGATCAGGTTGATGCAGCCGGATAGCTGCTTCGGGAAGCGCCGGGAAGACGCCCGCTCAACTCGGGTTGCATCCCAGCAGCCGAAGGAGCGCGTCTTCACGGCGTAGTCCACCGCGCTGCTGCCCCCGTTGGCCGGCATGGAACATTCCCAGCGCCCGTCGCCCCCGTCCTTGCACCCGTTCAGGTCCCCGCTGCCCACAGAGTGCGACAGCGCGTCCCCGTCCACTCCGAGGATGGTCGCTGGCCGGTAGCAGAACGCCGCTACTGCCAGAAGCAGGACCGCCACGACGGTCAAGGCCTTCAACATGGCCCGCGCAGTATCTCGCGAGGTAGGCTCGCCCCATGCGGAGGGTGGTTGCGCTAGCGATGGTCGTAGCCGTGCTGGCGCTCGGGTGGGCCGGGTGCGGCGGCTCGGATTCCGATCAGCAGCAGGTGGCCGCCGTAATCACGGGCTACTACGTCGCCCGCGCCAGCGGTGATGGTGAGAGCGCGTGTACCTACTTGACCTCGGAGGCGCAGGCGGCGGCCACTCATCAGATCAATCAGGTGCTTCGCAGGACTGGACATGTACCGCAGGCGAGCTATAGCTCCTGCGCTGACGCTCTCAGCTCGCTGGGGCACTCCGATGCCGACGCGCTCAGGAACGTTCAGGTGCGCGACGTAACCGTTTCCGGAGAATCGGCTCAGGCAATGGCGCGCACGACCTCCCGACAACGGCAAGGGCGCACCTCAACCGCCTCAATCGTCGAGTTCCGCTTGACCAAGACGAGCGCCGGGTGGAAGATCGATAAGTACCTTGCGATAGCCGCGTAGCCCAGCGCCGCGAGGTGAGCCACCACCCGCACCGGAGGCAGCGAGAATAGGTTGAAGCCGACTGCCCCGTACGGTGCCTCGCGGATACGCTTTCGCCATCGACTCGGAAGCGACCCGGCCCCAAGTAGCCGCGCAGCTTCGCCTGTCCGATGCACGCAAGGCTCGGAAGAAGCGCCGACGCTGGATCATCGGCATTGGCCTCGGGCTGCTCCTGTTTGCGGGCCTGTGCTTCGTGTGGCTCCGACCTGCAGCGTTCTTCGACGTTGATGGGTCTGCGCTGCAAAGTTCTCTGGCCCGAGAGACAGGTGGAAGCACGTGGGCTGGGACCCATCCCTGCGAGGAGAAGGCCAACGATGTTTGGCGCTGCGGCATCCTCGATGCTGGTGGCAGCGAAGGCGTTGGGTATCGGCTGACGACTCATGGGCTTGGTTGCTGGGATGCCACTCGCCTGGGTACCGGGTCAACTGAGGGTGGTACACCGAAGCAAGCATCGGGGTGCGTAGACATGTCCGACATCTCCGGATAGCGGCGAGCGATGCGGAGTGTGGTCGCACTCGGAGCGGTGTTGGGCATCGCGTTGGCAATCGCCTCGTGCGGGGGTGGCTCGACCACGACCACCACAAGCGCCCAGAGTGCGCCGTTGGTGGCGAACGAGAAGGTGGCTCAGGCCAAGGAGAGGCTCATCCGTCTCGGATACAAGGTGGCCGTTCAGCCCGTACCAGCCAAGGACACAAAGCCGGGGCGGGTGGTTGCACAAACTCCCGATCCGGTAACCGAGTCCGTTTCCAAAGGTCAGACAGTGACTCTGGAGGTCAGCACTGGGCCGCCATCACCGTCGCCGTTCAGGGCGAGAATCAGCGTAGCCAGCGACGACATCTCCAGCGACCTCGTCTACCCGGTTACCAATGAGTGCCGCATCTTGAACAACTACACGAAGATGACGGTCTACGCCGGAGCCGACCCCGAAGAAGCCGGACGAGAGTAGGATCGGCTACATGAGACGAACAAGCGTGTACTGGCTGGGTCCGCTGGGCACCGTCGCCGTGACGCTGATCTTGGCTGGATCCGGTCATGCGGCGTCTACTGGAGTGCAGGTCGTCGTAGGCGGAAAGACAATTGCCGAGCGGATTACTTTGACTCGGCACTTGAGACAGGCAAAGTTCCGGTTGCGTGCTCACGGGGGCGATGACGTTAGTAGGTACTGCGCGAGATTTAGGTTCGAGCGATTCAGGAATGGGCACTGGTTCAAGGTTGGCGGGGAGGTGCGAGACTGCATAGGGCAGGCCCCAAACCCGCGAGTCCACTACGACTCATTCCTCTATCCCCGCAAACGCCGGATACGTCAGCTGCGGCGCGGCGACGCGCGCCTTTACGCATCCACGAGCCTCGGGCCCTCGTTGTTCTTGCGGTTGTGATTCATTCCCCCTCTGGATCAGGGTCTATTACGGCTAGCTGAGAGCGAGCAGAGCTCCAAGACCCCGGGGACAATTGTCGGGCTCGGTCGACATCGTGCCTCCGAGTCTGGCGAGCCGCTCGATTATCGCCGATGCGGTGCCGCCGCCAAGATGGGGTTAGACTTCCATACATGCTCCGCTTACGTCGCGTGATGGTTCTCTTTGTCGCCGCGGCTATCCTCACCTTGGGTGTCTGGGGCGTTGCTCAAGTGTTTGAGGAGGATCCGGTAACGACCCCGCCGTCAAAGAAGGTCGACCGTGCTGTTCACGCACTGGCGCCGGAACAAAGTTTGCATATCCGCGAGGGTGATCAGTAAGGACAGGCGAGTCGGACCAGAATCAGGTGGACCGTGCGCCAGGTGAGGTGGCTGCGACGGTCCACCCGATTCCGCAACTGCTAGGCGCAGAGCGTCCCATAGTTGGTGATCTTGAACGATTCCCAACCCCCGCCGCCAGAGGAAGGATCTTCCTCGTCCGGGTTCAGTGTGACGACTCCGGGCCCGCCACCGCCAATGAAGTAGCTGAGTTGTAGGCAGCGGTTGCCAAACCTGTTCTTCGCCGACCACTTGCTGGTATTGACGAAGTTATGCCAGCCCGTTCCACCCAGCGAACCGTCGAGATCTCGCTCGGCGCCCGAGTACCCGCTATGGGCCCACACACAGGCGTTCCCATCGGCGCACCCGGGCCCGTCGGCCACAGCGACCGGCGCGGAGACGAGGATGACGGCAGACGCTAAGCAGACCCCTCGGGGAATGGTCGGCCGTGGAGGCTTGGAGCCGCTGTTGCTCTCGCCAAAGCACTCGCCCGGAGGGCGACCAGCGACTCGCTGCGCAGGATCATTCGGAGCCCCAACCTGAGCCCGCGATAGGGAGTCCTAACGCAACGATGCGTCAGCGGGTCAAGGAAGGAAGGGTATTACTGAAATCACGCCGCTCAGGATGAGGTTGGCACGGCGGCCGGGGCCGCGGGTATAGGCTCGCGCCGATGCGGAGGGTGGTCGGGTTAGCGATGGTCGTGGCCGCGCTCGGGTGGGCCGGGTGCGGGGATTCCGACCACGTGATCACGACGGGTCCGATCCCGACGGTTGCTGGCTACTTCGCTGCTGAAGCCACCGAGGACTTCCCACGAGCGTGCGACTACTTGACGCCTGGGCGTCAGGCTGAGTTGGTGAAGGCAGCACAGAGTCTCCGACCAAAGAGCCAGGCCGCCCAAGTTACGTCGTGCCCAGACGCGCTGAGCTTCATCTTTAGAACGCCGGGTCTTCACCACGTCGTGGCGAACCCCCAAGGATTCAGCGCCAACATCAACCCAGCGTCGGCCAGAGTCGTCGCAGAGAGTACGACCAGCGACGGCAGGAAGTCCACGACCCAGTACCACGTGGTGACCACCAAAGACGGGTGGAAGATCGCAGTCGATAGCGGGGCGACCAATGCAACAGCCCGCGTCGCTCCGCCTTAGCCAAGGCCCGTCAGACGGCCGGGTCAAAGCGTCTGGGCGCGGCGCTATCGGTAGCCCCGACTCAGGATCTCTGAGAGTCCCACCGGAGCCATTCGATACGAGTCCCCAAGGAGGGGTTGCCTCAGTCCAGCGGCCTCAAGCCGGGCTGAGGACCCCGGACGGTTCCAACCCCGAGCTTCAATGCGTTTATCGCCCCGGATATCGTGTGCGGCAGACGCATCATGGGAAGCGCCGTCCACTCACCGCCGAGGGCTCAGGAGCGTGCCGACCGATGGGCTGGCAGGCGGATCAACGCACCGGCCGTCGCCTGCGCCGCTCTTGGAGCCTGCATGGTCTTCGCATCGCTCTTCTTGCCGCGCGTCTCCTCGGTCTCCTTCCCGCATAACGACCTGCCTGAGAACACCTTGATCCACTGGGGATGGGCTGGTCCGGTCTTGATCGCGATGACGGTCGTGTTGTTCATCCTGGTCTTCCTTGCGACGTTCGAGCGAGGATGGGCCTGGCTCTTGGCCTTCGTCGGAGTGGCTGCCGTCGCGTTGGCGATCTACGCCGGAACGGGCACCAGATCGAACGTCGAGTACGTGTCCAACGGTGTTGACGATTACGCTGGGGTGCGCTCGGACCTCGCCCACGGAAACCCAAGCTTCGGCATCTACCTGCTCGGGGTTGGCGGTCTCACCGCCGCGATTGGCGCTCTCCTGCTCGGCCGATCTCGGTCGGCCTGAGGATCTCTAGGAATCCTCTTCGGCTTCCTAGTGGGCAACCCGCCGAAGAGCCGGAGCTTGGCAGGGAAGGTGCCCGCCGAGAGAGCCGGAAACCGGTTCGGGCAGCGTATCCGGCTTGATGTCATCGCTGACCCGCCGCAGCGAGTGGATTACGGCCGTCGTGCCGCCACCGAAGATGACTACGGTCGTGCGCCCCGTGTAGACATCTAATCCGCCGCCCGCAGGGAGCGTCTCCGCTCCGCCGACTGGTGAGGTCTTGGGAGTGCGTCCAGGATAGATCGCGGCGAAGCGCGCGCAGACGCTCCAGTTCTGTATGTCCAAAGGCGGGGGGCAACTGGGCTGCTCGCCACCGGTAGGCGTGCAGTTGCCGTAGATGAAGTCCCAGGTCTCATGGCCGAACTCGGGTCTCGCGAGAACGTCTGTGAGCCGCAGCCCTCGGAAGGAGTTGCCCAGGTAGTAGAGCGTGTAGTGATCGAAAGACCTGGCTCGGTCCAATTCGCGGTCGGCCGCGCGCGGAGTCCTCGAATCCGACTGACCGCATGCCGAGAGCACGACCATCACCCACAGCGCCAATCCAATGGCGATTGACCTCACGAGTTGATCCTCTCACCGCGAAAGGCGGCGTGCTACGGCGAAGCCCCAACGCGGTTCGCGTACCCCCCCAGGTCCCTGACGATGCAGACAAGGCGCTGAAGGCTAGGTGCCCCGGTGCCGTAACCCCCAAGAGCCCAACGGCGGCCGCAAGTCCTGCGCGTCCTCGCCCCATCTCCAGCTTCCCACGCCCTAGCGCTCTCGCAGGAAATGCTGAGGACCACATCCATGCCATCACCCAACTTGTGCGATCAGTCCCTTTCGGACTCTACGCAGCCGCACCAAGCGGGCAGCCGATACCTCCTGGCTGAGCCAGGCCGTCGCCCAGCTCGGCCCAAGGATCTCTAAGAGTCCCACCGGAGCCATTCGATAGGAGTTCACGAGGAAGGGTTGCATCCCGCCTCCACCATGCTGCCCGATGCGGCAACGCACGGCTGGGGCCATGGTCCGGTTCCGTTCTGACTGCGTGCCCCGCTCGTGTGGAGTTACTCCAGACCGGAAGCGCTGTCCGGCTTACACTCGCGCTGTGACGCGGATCGCGAAGCTCGGACTCGTGCTGGTGACCATCGTCGCCGCCGCTGCGCTCGTGGCGGGGTACCTGGCCATCCGCGACACCACGACCGTCGTCCACAGCATCGACTGCGACCTGGACAACCCGCCAGCGGACTGCGCGTCGGAATCAGACCCCTATCAGATTCGTCAGGTGGTGGACCGGTTCAATGCTGCGGCCAGCGGCCCAGACGCCGAGATCCTCTGTGGCGAGGTCCTACCGCCGTCCTCTCTCCATGTGCCGGTTGACGACTGCACTCAGAAGCTCGGTCCAGTAATGGAGCAGAACCCAGGCGATTGGAGGCGGATCACGGACATATCGCGCATCAAGGTGCACGGCGACCGGGCAAACGCGACGGTAGCCAAGGCGGCCGGACAGCCATTCGAGGCCACATTCGTCCGCGAGGACGGTCACTGGTATATGCAGGTCTTCGACTAGGGAGCCCTCCGTGAGTGCCCGTCGCATGGGGCCGTTGACGAGCGCCTCTCTGGTCGGTTAGGTTCCGCTCGTGCTCAGACGGCTAGCGATCCTCGGGGCGGGGATCGGGTTGGTCGCCGGTGTGCTCTCAACCGTCGTGGCTGGCGCTGATTCCACCGGCACTAGCCCCTCAGCCAGAGCTACGAGCGTGGCCTTTGTTCGTGCCTTGGCCCATGGCCAGTTCCCGCGCGCCTGTCGCCTCGAAACGAAGGCCGCGCGTCGCGGTAAGCGGTGCGAGGATCTGCACCCTCCCGGCACTAGCTGCCCGGTACAGATCATTGGCGAGCCGATCCCCCACTTCAGGGCGCGAAGGCCGAATCACCAGGTGCGCAGTCTCCGGATCGGAGAGCGTCACGCCACGGCGCGGCTGAGGTCACAGCTTCGAAGGAGGCGACGAATCGTGGCCCGCCTCATCCTCAGACGAGCGGAGCACCATTGGCGGATCAGCGGAGTTCGCCATAACGGACGGCACTACGACCTCCTCCTGGTCGGCAAGCCGTTCGGGAGCCCTGCCGAACTTCGAGCGAGCAGGCTCTTCGATGCCCTCTTCCCCAGTCCCTGCGAGCGGCCCGTCTTCCCCCATCGACACCACCCTGGTTGATGGCCTAGCGATGCAGAACGAAGGCGTCCTTCAAGAGCGAATAGGGCTGGTTCTCCTGTGGTCCGTTCCGGCCGTGCTCTTCGCGGCCGCGACTTTCGAGCTTGTCCTCTTGGTCGGGCTGGTCAGCTACCACGGTGGGCAGTCGGGCGATGGCATCAGCGGCGAACGCGCGGTCGCAGGCGTGGCGGCGCTGGCGATGCTTGTTGGCGCGGCCTTGGCTGGTGTCCATGCGACCCGCCCGTGGCGTCCATCGGCGGTCGCGCTCTTTGCTCCAGCAGCCGCGGCGTTCATGGTCACGAGGTTCTACACCTACGATCCCTACTACCTGCCAACCCTGCGGCGCTACTCCGATGGCGGAGCAATATCGCCTACCTGGATCCTTACTCTGCTTGCGGTTTCGATTGGCGTAGGCGTTCTAACTCGTCTCTCTCCGCGCCTTGGCAGCCTTGCCACGGCCCTGACCTTGCTCCTGGTGCTGGTCACGTTCACGCTCGCATCAGACGGCCACTAGCGCGGTAGGCTCACCCCGTGCTCAGACGGCTAGCGATCCTCGGGGCGGGGATTGCCTTGGTAGTGGGCCAGCTCGCGCTGTGCCCAGGTACGGGTACCAGCGAGCCGTCCTCGGCCATGCGGGTCCCGCGGCACGGGTTCTTGGTAGGCGATTACTCAGGGCACCTACGGATCTTGAATCGCCATGGCGACCCGATCCGCAAGGTGAGTGGCTTGTTTGGTCGATACGGACCCCAGGCGATCGCCCTTGGTCGAGACCGGAGACACGCCTTCGTGTCAATCGAGCGCGGCGATCGACTTCCGGCCCTGTACCAGGTGGATCTCGCCAGTGGTGCGAAGCGGCTGATCGCCCACGGGATCAGCCCGATCGTGAGCCCGCACCGCATCCGACTGGCCTACCTCTCAGTTGTGCGCCACAACGACATTCAGTACAAGGACGCACTCGTCATCCGCAACCTGAAAACCGGCGATGAGCGACGGGTCTCGCTCGGCTCGGACATCGTCTATGGCACGCCGCCCGAGAACATCATCAGCTGGTCACTGGACGGGAAACGGATCGCCTTCGACGATGACTCGATTCGGCAGATCCGGCTCGGGGCCACACACAACCCGATCTCAAACCCGCTGGCGCCGCGGTACTGGACGGCGCCCGCGTTCCTCGATTCGCAGGTGCTCGTAGCGCTTGCCAACTGCTGGATCGGCCGACATCAGCACCTGATGGGTATCGATCGCGCAGGGCACCGCCATCCGTTCGCCACCCTTGGTGCCCCGCCCGAGAATCTCCTCAGGCTGAGACCAGGACATCTCCTGGCTGTGACGGCTCTCTACCGGCTGACGTTGGTCTCGGACCATCACACTCGCGAGGTCGCCCGGGGCGTTACCGCGGCTGCCCGCTGACCGCAGCCAAGAAACCGCTCAGGGATCTAAGAGTCCCACCGGAGCCATTCGATAGGAGTTCCCAGGGAAGGGTTGCGTCAATGGCCCGCTGGACAGCTGATTCCCTACGCCATGCGGCGAGCACGGAGGTCGCTCATTCCCCAAGCGACCATTGGGGCGCCGATGATGATCGACCACATCGGCCCGATGATGAAGCCGCCGACCTCGACCATGCGATAGATGCTGTCGCCGATCAAAGCGAGGCCAAAGACCAAGAGGAATATCGCCCAAATGCGCCTCCCCATACCGGGGCAAGCATACGCCGCACTAGTTGCCGTCAAATCGCGCCACCGCAAAGTCCCGGCCACCGACCTGTTGGGAGACCCCGGCGACGACGATCCCGCCGTCGGGCTGGATCGCCAGTCCGCTGCCCCAATCCTGGCGGTGGCCATTTTCGAAGCCGATCGCCGCGCGACCGTTTCCTGAGAAGCTGTTGTCAAGATCGCCGTTCGGCAGCAGGCGGGCTAGCGCGAGGTCGTTGCTGTGGCCCGGCTTAGGGGGCGATTCACCCGCCAGAACGATCTTGCGGTCACCCTGGACTCCAACCGCCAGCGCACCGCAGTCGTCCACCGTGCCGTGACCTCCAAAGCTCACGGTCTGTTCCCCATCGTTGGAGAACTGGTGGTCGAGGCGTCCGTCGCGATGCAGGCGAAGCGCCGCGAAGCGGGTGGTTTGAGTCGGGGGACATCGCTCCGGCGACCACGATCTTGCCGTCGGGCTGGAGGGTGACCGGACCCCCGAACTTGTCCTGGTGGCCGAAGGCGATCGTCACACGACCGTCGCCGCCGAGGCTGTGGTCGAGTTTGCCGCCTGGCAGCAGGCGCGCAACCGCGAACAGTTCACCGGGACCCGTCTGAAAGGTGGCGCCGGAGACGACGATCCTCCCGTTGGCCTGGATCGTGACCCCTTGCCCGAAGTCGAACCCCTCGTCCGGTCCGGAACCGTGAGGGAACGAGATCGTCCGCCTCCCGTCTCCGGAGAAGCTGGGATCCAGCCTCCCGTTCGGCGTCAGCCGCGCGGCGACCATCTGGAAGCCGGTGCCGATCTTCGTCCCGACGAGGACGATTCTGCCGTCGGACTGGATCGCCATCGCCGCGACCTCCAGATTCCCTACCGAGGCGCGGCCATCGCGAGAGAAGCT
Source organism: Solirubrobacterales bacterium (assembly GCA_050697075.1). GTDB lineage: Bacteria > Actinomycetota > Thermoleophilia > Solirubrobacterales > 70-9 > AC-56. Next base: position 18,128 of record JBOGZC010000003.1, read on the forward strand.
CGTGTCCAGGGCGCCGTTTGAGTGGAGCCGGGCCACGACGCCCTGTTCGTTGGAGAACCCCGAGACGATGATCCTGCCGTTGGGCAGGACGGCGACCGCTTCGGCCTCATCCTCGCGCTGGTGGCCGAACGCGATTGTCTGGAGACCGTTGTCCGAGAAGCTTGGATCGACGCTGCCGTTCGGGTTGACCCGCGCCAGGGCGAAGTCAGCGCCTGAGGAACTTCGCCTCTTGACCCCCGCGACGACGAGCTTGCCGTTCTGCTGGAGCGCTACGGCGTTGGCGTAGTCGAAACGGGTGCCGAAGTCGATCGTCAACCGGCCGTCGCCGGAGAACGTCGGATCGAGGTCCCCGGGCGCCGCCCATGCGCTCGCGGCGGCGATCGTGAGTGCCAGGCCGACGACCACTACCGTCGCGCTCTTAACCCTCCGCGTTCCCGTCTCCCCCAGCACAAGGCGACTCTACCTGCATCGCCACTTCGCTCAAACATCCTGGCCTGCCCGGTTAGAGTGGACCCGTGTTCAGACGGCTAGCGATCCTCGGGGCGGGGGGGGTGTTGATCGTCAGCGTGCTCGCCGTAATCACAATCGGGTCCGCTACTGGCGACAGCGGTCGGGCGGAGAAGGCGCACGGTTATTACCACCGGGCGCTAGTGGGGGCCCATGGCCGCTTCATCAAGGCCGACGGCCCGCTGCCGGACTCGTGCATCGCCCCAAGACATGGGCAATTCGTTTGTGACGGAGTGGGCGTTCTTCTCACCCGCCCCCGACCCTTCCTGCCTGTTCGAGCAAGCTCGCGGGTCTCGATGCAGTTCTTTCACAACCGGCGGCTTCGAGACCGGCCCCACCGAGTAATCGCCTATCTCCTGCGGTTCCATAGACATCGCAGCCCGGGTTCCGGGATTGCAGCGCTGGAGGCTCACCGCACCGTGGGTCATTGGCACTGGCGCTTCCGGCTTCCACACAACCTTCATGGCGGGAACGTGCTCAGTATCAAAACCAGGCTCCAGCGCGGGGGACAGGCCCACTACTTCGTTGGCCTCAAGCCGGGCTGAGGACCTCCGCTGATTACACTGGCTCCGTGAAGCCGATTCGGGGAGGTCTGCTTCTAGGAGTTGCCGTCCTGTTCGCCCTCGCGCCTGCCTTGGCCGCGTACCCGGGAGCTAACGGACGGATTGCATACGCGGGCCACGTGGGGTTCGGTGAAGACGATGAGATCTTCACGATCCTGCCGAACGGCCCCGGCGTGAAGCAGCTGACGGACAACTCGGTTGCCGACTGGACTCCCTCGTGGTCGGCGAGCGGGCGCCATCTCGCGTTCACCAGAGGGATCGCCCTCTACTCGCGACAGGTCTACACGATGGGCGCCGAAGGACAAGGGGTGACCCGGGTCACCCATGACAACGGCGATGACAACCACCCGTCCTTCTCCCCGAACGGCCGCTGGATCGCCTACTCGAAGGACAACCTCTCGACCGCCGGGCCGAACAACGCGCGGCGGGTCTCGATCTTCACCATCCGCCCAACGGCACGGATAAGCGCCTGCTTGTTCACGGCGGCTCGGCCGGATCTCCGAGTACTCGCCGGACGGGAGCCGCCTGGTGTTCCACGGCCGTCCCCAGGGCCGAGTGAAGTACGGCATCTGGACCGTCCGCAGCGACGGTACCCACCTTCGCCGCCTCACGAATCCGGGAAAGATCGGCGACCCCCGACTGGAGCCCCGACGGGCGCCACATCGCCTTTCTGCGATGCGATCTGAACAGCACCCACGGCTGCGACGGGAGCGTCTACCGGATGCGGGCCCATGGCTCCTATGAGCGCGCGGTCCGCGCGATCTCCGGGGAGGTCGCCCCGGTGTATGCGCCCACCGGGCGGAGCATCGTGCTGACCGCCTTCTTGCACGAGGACTCGTGCAGCGACCTCTACACGATGTCTCTCACCGGCTCGAACCGCAGCTTCATCACGGACAACTGCAACGAGCCGAGTGCAGGGCGAACCGCGGCTCAGCCCAGCTGGCAGCCGCTACCCACGCCCTGACGAGCCCGCTTGCCCGGCCCAATTGCGCCCGATCGGCCTGGACAACCGTTGGAAAGGGTGGAAAATCGGCCTTGTGAAAGGTCGTCTCGTGGGCGCGCTCTGCGCCGCGTGCGTGCTTTTGATGGGCTGTGGGGGCGGCAACTCGACAAGCAGCTCCCCGGGTGCTACTGCTGGTTCAACCGAAGCCGGAACGGGTGCTCCTCGCGCCCCCGCCTGCCATGCGCGGGACTTCGAGGTGAGCCAGTCGCAGGGCGCCGGATTGGGTACGACCTACCTGGGCCTCAAGCTGCGTAACGTCACATCAGCGACCTGCCTGCTCGATCGAGCACTCCGGGCTCAGCTGATCGGGCCAGGCGGAGGCGTCCTGCTCGCCAGCAAGCGGAACCCGAGCACGGTTCGCTCACTCACTCTGGCTCCCAACGAGGTGGCGCTGGTGACGATTGGATGGAGCAACTGGTGTCGTAGGACCGACGGCCCGTTTCGCACCCGGGTCGTTCTGCCCACTGGCGGCGGCAACCTTCTGACGAAAAGCTTCGGGCCCGCGAGTTGCGTTGGGCCAGCCTCCGAGCCCTCCAAGCTGTTCATCTCTGGCATGGAGCGACCGTCTGCGCACAGCGCGAACACCGCCCCCGCCTCGGCGGGGGCAGCTCAGCATCGGGCGTGCGCCTCTGGAGGTGGTTCCCTCGTTGGCGATGTAGACGGGGATGGGAAGGCCGATCGAGTCGCGATCGTCGGCAGCCCGGCCCAATCAAACGGTTGCGTCTACGGGCTCGTAGTCCGTACCGGCAGTGGAAAGCGGCGATATGGACTGGGGACCCGGACCTACGCCCGACCGCCGCCCGAGGCGCCGCAACTCGACGCCCTTGCGCGGATCGACCGGCGGGCCGGACTCGAGATCGTCGTTGACCTCTGGCAGGGGGCCTCGACCCGGTTCGCGGGGGTGTTCACGTTGAGCTCGGGGAGGCTGGTGATGATGTCGGGTCAAACCGCACCGCCTGACACTCCGGAAGGGCGAGGCTTCCCGTACGCGGGGAGCGTCACCCACCAGGACGGCGTTGATTGCTCCGGCGGCGCGGGCAGCGGGCTCATCGTGGCGAGCGGGGCCGCTGGCTTCAACGGCAAGCAGTGGAAGGTGACCAGGCGCTTCTATCGCGCGGCGGCCAGCGGCCTCGTTGAACTTCCGTCCCGTACCCAGCGGGTCCATGTCCCTTACCGGATCGGGAACAACCTCTCCGGACGGTTCCCGGAATTCGCTGACCGGCCATTCCCGAGCTGCACCGAGGCAACGCCCTGACTCGTTTGGGGCTACCCGCCCGCGAGATTTACACTCGCTCCGTGAAGCCGATACGGGGAGGTCTGCTTCTGGCCCTCGTGGTTCTCGTCGGGGTGGCGATGTTCCCGGCGATCTCGCGGGCAACGTATCCGGGTGGGAAGGGGTTGATCGCCTACTCGGAGTCCACCCCGTACGCAGACAATCCGGGGGATCGCGCCTCGGACATCTTCAGCGCGTCCCCGAGCGGAGGCGCCCCGCTCCAGCTCACGAACAATTCGGTAGCTGATGTGACGCCTGCCTGGTCGGCGGACGGGCGGAGAATCGCCTTCAGCCGCTGGGATGCGCGGAAGCGCGATCGTGAGGTCTGGACGATGGATGCCAGCGGGCAGCATCGACGCCGCGTTACTCACACTCGCGCAAACGAGACGGACCCGTTCTTCTCGCCGAGCGGCGGACGGATCATCATCGCTCGGAGTATTCGTCGCGGAGCATCAAGCGGCGGCAATATCGTCAGCATCCGAACGGATGGAGGCGCTGCTGTTCACCTCGTGAACAGCGGCCATCGCTCATCTGAGCCGACGTTCTCACCGGACGGCAGATGGGTCGCCTTCAGCGGCGCGGCGAGCAAGACCGGAAACAAGGCCGGGGTGTGGGTCATGCACCGTGATGGCTCTCATGCGCGACTGGTTGCGCGAAACCACCAAGAGGGCTCCCGCTCCATTTTCTATAGCACCCCCGATTTCAGTCCGGACGACTCCCGCATCGCCTTCCAGCGCTTCATATCCGACGACTCCAGCAGCGCCGCGAGCAGACTTGATGTGATCGTCTCCCGCCCGAGACCAGGCGCGTCGCGGCGGAAGATCGCGGGCCTGGAGCAGCCCGCCTTCTCACCGGACGGCACCCGGCTCGCGGGAGTTCGCACCTTATACGGCCCGCTGCCGTTCGCTGATCCCGAGGCGAGCAAGATCGTCACCGTTGCCCGAGGCGGCGGGCAGGCCCAGGACGTGACGCCCGAGGCCGAAGGAACCTTCGACTCACAGCCAAGCTGGCAGCCGACACCTCCTGGCTGAGGCAGTACGCCTCCCCCACCCTGAAGATCTCTGGGGACCCAACCCGGAGCCCATGGTGGGTTCCCATTGATGGATCGTTCCAAGTAACCCCACCCGCCGTTCGGGCAAGGACCTAATAGGAACACCTCGTCTTAGAGAAACCGGCACGTTCAGCCAACCGCCTAGCGTGTGAAAACACCTGCCCGAGCTGGTCGCCGTTGCGATACAGCAATAGCGTCGGGGTGCGAAGGACTCGCTCAAGCCCGCGGTCGGCGGCCGAGGCAACCTGCTCCGCAGCGTGAGTTCCATACCGCCTGAGGCGCCGGACTGCGATCCGGATGTTGGGGGCAAAGCTCCTCCGCGCGACGCTCATGATGCTGGTGCCTCTGTTTGCACGGCCGGATTGGCTGATCGACGCAAGCGCCTCTCCTCCGTCCAGGTGCAGGGCGCGTGTCGTGAAACAGACGCTCGGTCGCTTCGCAAGATACGCGGCGTCTGCGGATGCGCTTGGTGTCCTGGACGGCGGCCGGGGTCCTGCGCCGGGGGCGCCCGTAAGGCACTGATTCGTCTTGCAGTCTGTCTCTAACCGGATCGTGAAGGTGAGCGTCACGTCGCCCGCTTGCCCGGTGATCCTCCAGCAACCCTGAGTCGGGAAGATGACCGTGCTCGCCAGGAAGCTGCCGCTGGAATCGATGGCCTCGTTGACTGCGGCGCGGAGAGGGGGAGCGGGGCCATCCAGTCGTTCGCCGCTAACCCGAAGCTGTTTTCCGCTGACGGCCTCCCACCAAGGGATCTTCTTCGAGTAGGACCCATCCGGGTTGATCCCATCGGGGTGCTTGTATGTCGGCAGCAAGACCCACAACCGGCCGTTGCCGTAGAAGTTGGGCTCGTGATGGCGCGGCGGGGCGTTCCCGTTCGGCAGCGTGACCGGGCAGCTCGCGAGCGTGTTCCCTGGGGCAGGACCGGAGGTCTTGCCACTCGTCGCCTGATCTCCGGGCGATCCTCCGCCACAGGCGATCAAGAGGGTGGAGACTGCAAGGGCGAGCGCAGTGAGTTGCACCGCCCTGACAGTCCCCATCAGCGGCCACCGGGGTCAAGCATCGCCCGGACGCGCCCGACCCGGTCAGCCGGTGCGGTCAACGAGCGCAGCACCATCCGAGGGGCTGCGGGAACGCGGCTCTGCCTGACGTACCGGGTGCGAACTGGCGGGCGACGTTCGACACCGCACTGATGTGCTGGTTGCCCGTGTTTCGAGTCGGTCGCATAAACAACCACTGATCGGCCTCCCGCCAGGCCACCAGCAGCGATCGCCCGTTGGGGGACCAGGCAATCCGGCCCAGGGTTCCGGGGACGGTGAGCAACAGGGATTGGACCTTGTGTGGCCGATCAGGCCGCACAAGAACGACTTGACTCGTTTTCGTTTGGCCAAGGCCCGTCAGCTTCGTCCCAGTCTCGCTCAGTCGGACCCGTCCGCCACCGCTATCGACTACGCCCCCGCCGCCACTTCGAGTCTCGACCACGGCCAGGGTCCTACCGCGGGGGGCAAATGACGCGCTCGCCGGGTTGACCCCCTCCGGGCTCTTGGCACTCACAAGTCGCCGTCCGTCAGAGGCGAATAGTCGCCAACCACCAGAATCGAGTGCCAGCAAGCGCTCGCCGTCGGCCGACCACTCCAGGAGCTTCGGCGTCGGCCCCGGCGCGGAACCCCAGAGGACCTTCTGGGAATCCGTGTTGAGAAGCTCCACGCGACCATCGGGAGTGGCGAAGGCGATCAGGTGGGTCCCGACACCGCTTGCGCTCGCGCGAAGGACGGCTGGCCCGATCGGCTTCCACGCCGGTGCGACGCGAGCGACATGTGGCTCGATCCGCTGATCGCCCGTTCCGTCGCCAGCCACGACCCGCAGCGCGGACCCACTCAGGTAGGCGACTCGATAGCCCGACGGCGACCAGCGGGCATCGCTCACCCGGTGGCGGCGGACGAGCGACCAATGGGGCGTGCCATCTGGGGCAATGGCGCTCAGCTGCCGACCGTGCGTCACCGCAACATAGAGCCCGTGTGGTGACCAGGTGGCATCCGTGTAGTTGCCGAGGAAACGCATCGAGCCGTCCTCGGAGACCACCCATGCACCGCTCCCCGACCTGACCAAAAGGCGGCCGGGTGCGGGGAGTGACGTGAGGGCTCGCTTCGTTGCATGATGGCCCACGCCGGTCACATCCTTGAAGAGGTTGGCGACCTTGGCCCCGGCCGGGCTGAGGCCAATCGCCAGAACCAATAGGCCGACGACGACCGCGATCATGAGCCGCCCGGTGCGAAGACGGTGTGGCATGGGCTCGTGGGATTCGAAGGCACCACGGACAACGCGCCATGCCCGCTCCTCGGCTTCTTGCTCGTCGGGAATGGGTGCGCGACGGAGGCTCTCGCCGAGGCGTCGCTCGTTCACGGCCGCTCGCCTCCCAGCCGGACCTCTAACCGATCCAGCGCCCGACGTAAGCGCGAGTTGACGGTGCCCCGAGGGAGGCCCAGCATCTCAGCGATTTCGCCCGGGGTGCATTCGAGTAGGTAGCGAAGGACAACCACCGCACGGTGCTCGGGAGAAAGAGATGTGAGGGCCGCGAGGATCTCCTCGGAGTAGGGATGGCCCGAAGCGGGTTCGGGATCACGTCGTGGCTCAAGGTGGGCCTCGGGCTCGATCTGGGACTCCTTGCGAAGTGCCCGGGCGCGGGCCCAATCAATCGCCCTGTTGACGACGATTCGGTTTAGCCAGGAGCCGAAGGGGCGGCGCCGGTCGAACCGATCCAGTGCGCGCACGGCGGCGAGAAATGACTCCTGGGCGATGTCCTCGGCGGCGGCCGCGTCGTGGACGACGAAGTAGGCGGCGCGGTGTGCGAGCGGCCAGTGGTTGCGATAGAGGGTCTCAATCGCTTCCTCAGACCCCGCTTGGGCGGCCCGGATCAGACGCCGCTCCTGGCGCTCAGCAACCCGGCCTCGCGCCCCGGACTCTCGGCGAGCGCCGATCCGCGCGGCGATGGTTTCAGCGGCCCCGTTAGCCAAGCTCGCTCCCCCTCCAGCCCCCGCAGGCGCCGGGGCTGGAGCTGATGGCCGCATTGTCCTCCCAAACGCCCATACCGGGAACATCAATGAACTACGAAGCCCGGGCTCCATGCGGTCCCTCATGCCTGAGGTGAGGCTCAATACCCGCCCCACTCCCACTGCACCTCGGCTACAGGCCCGGGAGCATTGGCGGGCTTCCTACTCACGCATCGCACGAACAGGGTCGGTCCGCCGTAATACGCCTGGGTGCAGGAATAGGCGTCCACGTTGCACTGCTCGCCCTTCGGGCACGAGTTGAGGAGACGATGCGCGTTGTTGACCAACGCGAGGGCCTCTCCGCAATGCGCGAGCGTCGCGCGGATGCCCTTCGCCTGACGAGGGCCGCCAGTGAACTCAACGCTGCCTCCGCAATGAGTGGCTCCGCGAGTCGTCGGCGGATTCCCCGCTCGCGGCCTGGCGCTGATCGTCAGCGTCACCTCGCTTCCCTTTGCGAACCGGGACCCTGGAGCCGGATACTGCGTGGTCACGGTCCCGGGGGTGGCTGAATTCGGCGCTGCCAGGTAGGAGAGCTTGAACCCGGCACGACGGAGGATCGCCGCGGCGTCGGCCTGCCGCCTGTCGATCACACTCGGCATCCTGATCACGGAGCTGCTCGTCGTGGTCACGGTTGTGGTCGAGGCCCCTCCGCACGCCGTAATGCCCATGGCCGCAGCCACCAGGATTCCCAGCACAAGCACGGAGCGTCGCTTGTGGCCTTGCCGCGGGCGGTTGATGGGGGTCTCCCTCACGCCGCCTCTAGGAGTTCAGATGCACCGCGCCCAGACGAAGGCGATCGAGGATCAGCCTGGCGTCTCGACGAACTATTGGCGGGGCGTCCTTGCCAATCACAACCCCGACCCCGAAGTAGCGGTGGCGTTGTCTGAAGTTGATGATCTCTTCGTAGGCGTGGGGGTTAACAGGGCCTACGCTTCCGTTTGACCATTTAGGTCGAAACGTCTTTGGCCGCGGGTGAGTGTGCGCCATGACCGTTGGGTTGGCCCCGCCAACGAAGACCGTGACGAAGGCGCCGCGTGAACCAACTTCCCTGATCTCCTGGGGCTGGAGGTATCCGCACCCCGTCCCTGGGGGCTCGCGTCGGGGTCGGAACGTCGCAGCGGTAAAGATCTGACGCGGCACAATGAGCGTCGGCTGGAGGTTCGGGGGTCCACGATGCCAAGAGGACGGCACGCTTCCGCGAAGACCGGTCTGAGGATCAGAGAGTGACCTCCAGTCGGGCGTCGGCTGGCCGCCGTTTGACCTGTCTCCTTGAGCCAGAATGGCTCCCGCCGCAAACGCCGCCAACACAAGACCAGCAACGAGAAGCAGCAACCTTGGTCGCGGAGTTCGGCGGAAGTGCATCGGACTCAATACGGCGCCGATCCCCTCCGAGGTCCGAGAAGGATGGACCGCTAGTGCGAGGCGGTTCGTACGAGAGTCGTGGGGCGAGCAATGTCTGTAGCTGGAATTCTCGCGCTGAGCGTTGCCCTCTCGGCGTGTGGCGGCAGTGGGGGCGCTTCGAACTCATCCAGGGGGCACCCCGCCCACACGCTCTTCCTCCAAGGGCCGGCCAAAGGGAACCTCGACAGGCTCGTCGCGCTGAACACCCGCACGCGCCGAGCACGGACACTGCCGATCATGGTGGGTTGCGGTGATGCCAACGTATGCCTCCTCCCGATCGGCGGCAAGCTGGTGATCGCATCCGGCAACACCGCCGTGTACGACCCCCAGCGCCCCGGGCAACCGCGGGTGCGCAAGATCGGAAACGCGTGGACCATCGTTCCCTCGGCAAGTGACGAAAGGGTGTGGCTCGCGATCCGCGACCGCCGCAAGAGGAGCCGCGCTACCTGGCCAGCGCTGAAGCTGCGAGCGGTTCGCGAGAAGACCGTCGATGGCCATTTGACCCAGTCCGCGTCCGCGGCCCACGATTGGTGGCCGGGAGGCGCCGGGCACTTTCCAGAGGCCGCCGTGAAGAAGGGGCTCGTGTTCGGTACTAGGGGCAGTCTGCGCATCTGGAGCCCGAGGACCCAAGCGGCGACCCTCCGCCTGCCAGGTCGCTATCCGTTCGCCGTCGGCGCGCACGGCGACCTCCTTGCGTGGTGTACCGCGGGATGCCCGAGGTTGCGGATCACCAACACTCGGACCGACAGGACGAGGTTCGTGAAGCCCCCGACTGGCTACTCCCTCCAGCCCTACGAATACGAGGAAAGCGGGTTCTCACCCAAAGGCTCCCTGCTCGCCGTTCCGGCGATTCCCGATCGCGAAGCCGGAAATCCAGACAGTGCCAGGTGGTCGATTGCTCTAGTGAATGTGAGGGAGGGAACGGCGAGAATCGTCCATGGCTCGCGGCTCGACACGTACCAGGTCATGGCGTGGTTGCCATCCGGGAAACGGCTCTTCTTCAGCGCTGGCGGGGGCCGGATCATGGCCTACCGGCCCGGCGCTCGACGCGCGACCAATTTCGCGCGGCTTCACGGCACGATCTTTCATATGGCCGCTCTGTAGCCAGGCGTGCCATCGGCCCTGAACCGTTCTCCCTGCACCCCTCCTCGTGACGCTGCTGCTGTGGCCGTCAGGGCGCCGGTAGGTCGCGGGTCGTAAGAGCTCACCCCCTTCGATGGACCTCACCCGGGGGCGGCATCGTATGGTCGATGTGCGGTGCCGGATCGTTCCCCTTCTCGCGTCCACGCTGGCAGTGATTGCCGTGGGATCCTGCGGTGGTAGCGGCGGCATGGACTCCGCGCAAGCTCCCGCTACGCAGGAGTCCCAGGCGACAATCCAACCCTGCGAGTATCCGAAGTCAACACCCGGGCCAGTGCCTCCGGGTCAAACCACGGCCAGCGGCGGAGCAACTTGCAGCGAGGCCCTGCGCCTTTACCGCCACGGCGACAGAGGAACGCCGTGGACCTGTCGCTCAAAGCAGCCGGGTGGGCAGAACAGCCCGGTTCAACTCTCTTGCGCTAATGGCTCCCAGTTGGTCCGCTTCGGCGGCCTTACACCCTAATCCAGGGTCCCCATCCGACCCCGGGGAGGCTGTCTCTTATACGGACCCTATCCGCCACTAGGGTCGTATCCGGGTTGAGGGGATGGCTAAGCGCACACATACCTGCATCCTTGCGGCGCTTGCGCTGGCGGTTCCGCTATCCGGCTGCGGCCACAACTCCCCGAGCTCCACGATCCAGGCCGTCAGCTTCCGCGCGGACGCTGGTCCCAACCGGCAGCCCTTTCGGCCCTCCGAGTCTCAAACGATCCTCGACCTCGGCGACCTCACGATTCGGGCGCAGTGCGCCCGAGGCGAAGGTGGCCAGCCGTTCCTGAACGTCGGGGCCTCGACGGGCGTTGACAATGCAACCATCTCCTCGCGCTTCACGGAGCGGGGGCAGCCGCCGACCCCGTACCTGTTCGTGATCGAGGACTTCGACAAGAGCTACGGCGATTACGACTTCCTCGGCCACCCGAGGCGAGCGGCGGGCGACCTCGGCTATTCCCGGCCCGATGGTGGGCAGGTCTCGCTGTCCTACACGACCACATCAGGCGCAGGGGGTCCCGCGGATTGCTTCCTCGGCGGGGCGGCTACCTACGCTCCGCCCCAATAGGGGATTCGGGGCGGCTGCGGGCGGCTACTGCTTGACCGCGTACCCCTTGCCCCGTTTGCGAATTCTGCCCTTCTGCTGAAGGCTTCGGGCGAGGGCGTAAGCCTGGCTGGACGGGACGCCCATCTGCTTCGCGATCTCGCTCCCACCGGCACCGGGATTCTTCTTAACCGCGGCGAGGAACTGCTCTTGGCGCTGGCCGCGAGGAGCCCGCTTGCTGCTTCGCCTCCGCCGAGTGGTCGGGGTCCTACCGTTCGATCCCGTCAGAGCGCTGAGAGCCCGCTCTAGGTTCTTTCGCTCGTCATCCAGGGTCCGAATCTGTTCCCTGAGTAGTGATGCCGCCTGATCGATGGGGCTGAGCGCCATTGAGTGATACCTCCGTGTAATGGGGAGCCGGGCAGGTTAGCTGAGGGTCCTCTGAGACAATCGCGCGGAGTGACCGAACTCGGAGAACTTCTTCAGGTCATCCATGACTCACGCGATGCGTGGAGCACCTTCCGAGGCGAATACCGGCTGTGGCAGGACCGTGAGCGCAGGATGAAGGCGTTCACCACCATGACCGAGCGGAGCGGCGGGACCAGCTACGCCATGGTCGCAGTGTCGAGCGGTGACGACGCCGAGCAACAGTCCTCAACGAGCGAGGGGCGCTGGCGGATCTGGGTCCAGCGGCCAGACTCGATTCGTGAAGAGATCGAGGGCAGGGACTGGGGACCGGAGACGACGGTGAAGATCGGTGAGCAGTGGTGGAGTTACGACGAATATTCCGGCGCTCGAACCAATGAGGGCTCGGACGAGGTTGGCACCAGCGTCGCCCGGTTCTCAGCCTGGCTCGAGCCCGCGCGGCTTCTGGGGTCGCTCCGCTTCGAGCCGCTCGGCGCCACCACCATCGCCGGGCGGCAAGCCATCCGCACGCTCGCTTTCCCGGCCGAGGAGAGCGCGCTGGACGAGGATCGGCTCGACTTTGAGCTACACGGCCTCGGCACGCCGGGCGAGGAGTACGAGTTCGCGGTGGACCTGGACACGGGGACGCTCCTGCGGGTCGAGGCGCGGTTCGGCGGTCAGCCAGTGTTAATCGGCGAGGCCGAGGCCGTCGCCTTCGACGAGGAGTTTCCGCCCGACACCTTCGTCTTCACTCCCCCCGAGGGGGAGGAGATCGAGCCGCTCGACTTTGGGCGCCCGAGCGGCGATCAGCCGATCCACGAGGCGGCCGCCGAAGCGCCCTTCACGGTCTTCATGCTGCCTCGGATTCCAGAAGGATGGACGATGACCGCATTCTCGTTCCCGCAGAGCAAGCGGCCAAAGCGCGGTCACCTAGTCGGGGTCAGCTATCACGCCGACACCGGAGCAGCCCGGCTCAACCTGTCCCAACGAGCGCGCTCAGAGGAGGGGTGGGCCGAGCACGAGGATCACTGGGATTACGAGCTGGCGGAGCACAGCGGGATACAGATGAAGGTTCATCATCGGAGCGACGACGTGCCTCAATCGATGGTGCTGGTAACCCGGGACGAAACCGACATCACGATCAGTTCAGAGGAGCTAAGCGGCGACAAGCTTGTTGAGATCGCGGCCGAACTGGTCCCCGCGCCCACGAAGCCGCCCGAGTTGTAGGCGGCGGCCTGGCCTACTCCGGCCGATCCGCCCTGCGGTGCTCCAGCGCTCCGGCGATCCCGAGCACAAGGGCGACCAGCACGGCCATGAGGATCGCGATCCCGATGGGGGAGAGATCCGCGTTGCCGTGTCCACCGCGATCTGCGACCAAGGCAATCGCAACGGCGAGCGGGAGAGCAACGTACTTGAGGAAGCCGTGGCTCGATCTCACGGGTCCAGTATCCCGCATAGGGCGGGCACCCCCCTGTCGCATTCGTCAGGTACCGGTGACGACTGGCTGCCGCTAGCTGTACGCATCAGGGATCGGCGGGCCTGGTCGCAGGTGAGGCGGCAGTCGGAAGTGAAGCGGCGGGCGAAGAACGTGGCCGTGCTGCCACCACCTGACGGAGTACCGGCCAGGGTGCTTCAAGAGGCCAGGGACATCGCGCTTCAGGTCAACCACGCCGACGAACCACCTGCCGCGCTTTTCGAAGGGTCGCCGGGACTTGCAATCGGCTACGGAGGACCGGTCCTGGTTCCTGAAGCACAACTGGTATACCCGCGAGCTGCGGCGGGGCTGCTTCAGCCGGAACTTCACCCGTCCGTCCTGCTTGGCGATGGTCGTGCAGAAGTGCGTGTTGAGGAACGCGCCGCAATGGTGGTCGATGATGAAGGCCTGACTCGACCCGGCAAGGGACAGGGCGACAAGTGCCGTCCCGGCCGCGAGCACATACCAGCGGAGCCGCATGCGCGAGAGCGTAACCCGAGCAGCGCGTCAGGGGTGGGCGAGGTCCGCAAACTCGATTTTCAGATCCGACCGCCGAGGACTGGTCCTATAAGAAGAACCAGCTAAGGCGTGACGCCCGGGGGTGGGCCGACGCTGATGTTCGGGGGGAGCCCGCTGACCCCGACGGCGACGGTACGTGCCGTGTTGGGGCGCTCGCAGTTGTTCGCGATCTCCGACCGTTGATTGGCAATGACGTGATCGAATCCTCCGCCGCAGAAGATGCGGTTCCGGCCGTGGAGGTCGATGATCCAGTCCTTACCGGCCTTCCCGCGCAGCACGTCTGGGCCACCGTTCCCGAACAAAAGGTCAGCACCTCCGTCGCCTTTTACGTAGTCGGCGTCTGCGCCGCCCTTGACCACGTCATTCCCTTCGGAACCGGCGATTCTGTCGATCCCGCGTCCTCCGGTGATCGAATCGTCACCACGGCCGCCGAGAACGTGATCGCGGCCGGTGCCGCCGCTGATCGAATCGTCGCCTCCTACACCCGCGATCCCGTCAGAGTTCCGACCGCCGTCGATGATGTCGGCACCTGCGAACCCGGCGAGGATGTCGAAGCCGCGCTGGCCGTAGATCCTGTCCTTCCCCGGTCCCCCGCCGATGAGGTCAACGCCATTCTCCCCGTAGAGACAGTCGGCTGCGCCGAATCCGTCGATGAAGTCGCCTCGCCCGCCGCCTCGAAGGAGATCGCGGCCAGGGCCGCCGTTCATCCCATTGCTCTTCGAGTGATCGCCTTGAAGCGCCTTCCCGTTCGGGTTGCAGCCCGGCGGGTACTGGTCCGGCGGGATCGGGGTGACGGAGGCGTAGGCGGATGCCGCCGCGACGAGCATCGCGACGGCCGTGAGGACCATCAGGACGGGCTTCATCGTCTACGGCGGCGGCTTCACGCCGCAGCAGCCGAAGAGGCCCCGGTGGGTGTGCGTGTGGGCGAGTACGTGGCCGTGGCCGTCGAAAGCCGTGATCCATCGCGGCCGCCGGTGGCCCAGATAGAAGCGGTTGAAGAAACGCAGTCCGTTAACCCACGGGAAACGGTTTCGGACCCGCCTGGACGAGAAACGGACGACTCGCACCTTGCGATGGCGTTCGCACTTCGGTTTCTCCGACGCCACCCGGCCATGAAACACGGGACTTCCTGGGTTGAGGAGCACGCGTGTTCCGTAGATGGTGTTGCCGGGGGTTCTGCCCGGCGAGGCCTCTCCGTGCGCAAGGGCAATGCTCACAACGAAGACAGCTAAAACGGTAGCGATCAGACGCACTCTCATTGCCCCGAAAGCATCCCACGCGTCCTATCTGCGGGCCGTAGCCCAAGGGGTATAGCGGCGACACCTGCGGCCCTGCGACATTGCCGCCCCTTCACAGCGGAGGGTGAGACTCGCCTTGTCGGTCTCCTTAGGCTGGCGCTGCCGGCAGTTCGCGCGATCGGCGTGCGATCGGCTGGTTGGGCGACAGGCGTCGAGAATCGGCCCAATCTGGCGGGGAGTTTCGCCCAGAAACCTGACGTTCCCCGAGGTGAGAGGCGATCAGGAAGCAGTGCTTTGCAGGGACTTCCCGACTCGGAGCGGAGGGGGAGGGATTCGAACCCTCGTCACGCCCTTAAGACGTGAAACGGTTTTCGAGACGATTGGTTCGGGCTCGGAATTGTGGCGCGTTCCAGGGGATTCCGAGGCTCGCGCTGTGGTTGCGCGATCGTTTTGCGATTCGGGGGTTTTGCGAGTTTTGAGAGGCCCCTCGGGCATTTCGACGCCCGGAAAGTTCTGAAGTTTCGCGGTCATTCGATTGGCTGAGCTACAGCGTGAGTGCGTGAGTGGCGACTGCCGCGGCCAAGGCGGCCCCGCTGATTGCCGACTGACTTACTTGCGCTGTTTCCTGGACTTAGAACCGAACCGGTCTCGTGCGCTCTACTTGTCCTGAGCGACGGTCGCTTTGAAGAGCTGGCCGCGTATCGCACCATTCGGAAACGCGTTTGTGTGGACGTTGACGTAGTAGGCGCCCGGATTCGCCTTGATCGCGTTGGCCAGCGTGGTGCTCACGGTCGTGCAGCTCGCCGACGCCGCCGCAGCGCCCGAGGTCGGTGCGTTCAAGGGGACCGAGATCGGTCCATTCGCGCCCACCGGCGCTTTATGGATGTGCGCCGCAAGCGGGGTCCCGATCTTGGCCACCTGCAGGCCATAGCAGAGCTTCGTGCCACTGAACGACGCGCTGAACGTTCCGTAGCCATCGGGGTCGGCGGCCGGAACATCGTGCTCGCCGTCGAGCTTGGCGAAAAAGGATGAGCCTGCTGGTGCCGTTCCCGAGGCCGGCAGCGCTATGACTGCTACCACCGCGAGCGCCGTGAGGCAGGCTCCCGCACCGAGGACCTTCATGCGATGTCTCTTCATCGGTTCCCTCCTCTGAGTACCCGCCGGGCCCCCTTCGGTCTGAGGCCTGGCCGTTCAGGGCAACCCTACCCGCTCAGAATGGGGAGGAGCCAATCCCGTCGCCCAGACCGAGGCCGGGCGGCCCCAGCCGCTGCGTTCGCGGGCCTCGGATGATCCACGGCGGGCTCGACGACGTATCGAGGTGGCGAAACCACCCGACGACTAAGAGAAAGGACTCATCGTGAACGCCAGGAGAGCGCTACCGACGTTTGCGCTGGCGGCATGCGCGTCGCTTGCCGTCGCCGCATGTGGCAGCAGCAGTTCGAGCTCGACACCCAGTACCTCGACCAACACCGCCGTTGCCGCTCCGGGGGCGTCGGTGTCGTTCGTGACGCCGAAGAACGGCTCGACGACCTCGAGCACGGTGACCGCGAAGGTGACGGTCAAGAACTTCAAGCTCGCGCCGGACCAGGTCGGCAAGAAGGCCGTTCAGGGCGAGGGCCACCTTCATTTCTCGATGGATGGCGGCAAGTACGACCAGCCCAAGTACTCAGGCGCGAATGGCAAGCTCGCCAAGCAGCTCGGCGTAGCCGGTCAATACTCGCCTTCGGTGACCCCGACGATCACCTACAAGGGCCTGCCCCCTGGCAAGCACACCCTCGTGGTCTACCTCGCGAACAATGACCACACGGACACGGGCGTCCAGGCTAAGACGACGTTCACGGTCAAGTAGTCGCCTGATGCCGCGGAGCGGTCGAAGGCGAGTGATCCGCCGATTGGCGGCGGGGCTCGGGGCGCTCACGCTTAGCGCCTCGGGCCTGGCCTGCGGCGGCTCCTCGAGCCCAAGCTCGTCCACGTCGGTCCCAAGCTCGTCCACGTCGGTCGAGGCCTACGACTTCGGCTTTCGCCCCCCGTCTGAGACGCTCAAGATCGGAGACGCGGTCACCTGGACGAACACCGGCCAGACCACCCATACGGTCAAGGGTCCCGGGTTCTTCTCCCAGGCGATCAACCCGGGGCAGAGCTACTCGTTCACTTTCAAGAAGTCCGGGACCTATCACTACATCTGCACCCTGCATCCGACGCTCATGCGGGGGACGATCGTAGTGAGTGGTTAGGGGCCCGGGTTCGTAATCCGACCGGCTACGGACAGCCACGGTTTTTGGCCCAAGCTCGGTGCGCGGGGTTGCCAGTGGCCTGGCCTCCGCGGTCTCAGTCCGCAACCCGGAACCTGAGGCGAACGGAGGCTGATGCATTGCCAACCCCGTCGGTAGCGACCAGCGTCGCGCGGTAGCTCGCCGGATGGAGGGCCCGCCCCCCGATCCACCCTGAGAAGCGCCTCGTGTTCGAGCCTCGATCGCTGTCCTTTGCGAAGTGTCCGACCGGGGTGAAGCGTCCGCAGCGGGGGCGACCGCGATTTCCGCGAGTTCTAGGAACGCACCGGCCGTCGACCCGCCTGCCAACCGACTTTCTCTCGACCGCAAAGGCCACGCGCGCATCCTTGGACAGGGAGTAGTCGAAGGTGGTGCCCTGAGCGAGTCTCGCGACTCGTGTCTTCGGTAGGCCAGTGGGCTCGACCGCGAACTTGGACGGGCGCACAGCCGCCCTGGTGAAACGAGGGGCGACCGAGGCGGACTTGGCGGTGCCGGCGAGCGAGACGTATGTGGGCGAGCCGGTTGCGTTGCTCGTGATCCGCAGCGCGGCGCTTCGGGCTCCCTTCGCAGTGGGAGTGAACCTGACGTTGACAATGCACCCCGACCCCGCGGGCGTGACGTTGACCGTGCAGCTGTCGCCGGTCTTCTCGAAGTCGCCTGCGTTCGCGCCAACGATGCTGACCCCGGAGACGTCCAGAACCGAGCTGCTCGTATTCGTGACCAGGAGCGCGCGAATTTCGCTCTTGTCGCCAACAGCCGTTGCGGGGAAGGTGGAGCTCGAGGGCGTGACCTTCAGGGTCGGGGAGACCGCGATCCCGCACGGGCCGTGAGCGCCGGTGATGAAGCTCTCGTCGACGCCGGAGCCGTCGAGGTTGGACCGCACGATCGTGTCGTTGCCGGTCGTCCAGTAGGCATGGCGACCATCCACGGCGATGCCACACGGGCTGTGGGTGATGATGAAGCTCTCGTCCGCAGCGCTGCCGTCCAGATCGGCGCGACCGATGCTGTCGCCCGCCCGATTCGCCCAGTAGAGGAAGCCGTCGGTGACCGCCGCCCCACACGGGTCCTGCGTTGCGGAGATGAAGGACTGGTTGACGCGCGCCCCGTCGATGTGCGAGTTGCCGATGCTCCCCGGGTCGCCGCCGTTTGCCCAGTAGACGTTGTCGGCGCCCACCGCGACCCCGCACGGGGACGCCCCGGTGGTTATGAATGTTTGGCTCGGGAACGATCCATCGAGGTTCGCCCGCCCGATCGTGCCAACGCCCGATGCGCTCTGACTCCAAAAGACGTGGGCATTGTCGACGGCAACTCCCGGGGAGGGACCGGCCGTGGCGATGAATGACTGGTCGACTTGGGTGCCATTGAGGTTGGCGCGGGCGACGCCGCCCGAGACGGTGTCGTGCGTCCAGAACAGATGCGCCGAGTCGATCGCCACGCCGTTCGGAGCACCGGCACCGCTGATGAACCCCTGATCGACGCCCGTGCCGTCGCGGTTTGCGCGACCGATGCTGTCGTCGCCGCGATTGGCCCAGTAGATCTGGGCGGCCGCCGGGGCCGAGAGCGTCAAGGCCGCCAGCGCAGCGGCGAGCCCCCCTGCCGCGAGCCCCCGCACCCTCGGGACTCCGATCCGCCACACGCCGGCTAGCCGACCTTGATCTTGCGCGACTTTCGGGCCAGGCAGATCGTGCCGTCGCCGAGGATCTTCTTCTTCACCTGCGCGTAGAAGGTGCCGTTCCCGCTCCGATTCTTGATGCGCCACTTGCCGGCGTGGTCGGAGGTATCGCTGCCGACCTTGTGGTCGTTGCCGTGCCGCTGCTTGAACACGGTCACCTCGTCCTTCTTGCAGGCCTTGCGACCGCCACCGCCGACCTGTCCCGCAAAGCGGCCCTTCTTGTTGAAGTAGTCGATGAAGAGCTTTCGA
The DNA here is from genome assembly GCA_050697075.1 of Solirubrobacterales bacterium. GTDB lineage: Bacteria > Actinomycetota > Thermoleophilia > Solirubrobacterales > 70-9 > AC-56. Next base: position 36,968 of record JBOGZC010000003.1, read on the forward strand.
GCCGCGACGTCCTGGGTCGCTTCCGCCAACGCCGAGCCGTTGCACAGGGTGGCCTTCCCGGTGAAGATGCGCTGCGCTGTGCAGCCCTCGTTGTCCGTTACCGTGAGGGAGATCGTGTAGGTGCCGGCGTTCGCGTATTTGTGTTGCACCGTGCCGTCCAGGCTTTGGTGCGTGTGACCGTCGCCGTAGTCGTAGTCGTAGGTGGCGACGGTCCCGTCGGAATCGGTCGAGGGGGTGCCGTTGAGCTTGACGAGGACCTTTCGCTTCGGCTTCGAGTGAGTGATGAACGACGCCGTCGGCGCCTGGTTCGGGGTGATCGCGATCGACTCCAGGTCGGGGTTCGTGCCGCCGGTCGGCCATGGCGAGCCGGAGATCAGGCTCAAGCTCCCGTCGGAGGCGACGTTGAAGCCGGAGATGTTGTTCGAGACGTTGTTGCTGACGTAGAGGCGCTTGCCGTCCGGCGTGAACGCCAACGCCTTGCCGTTCGTGCCCCCGGTCGCGAACGGCTGCCCGGAGATCGCGCTCAGTGACCCGTTCGAGTTGATGTTGTAGGCGTTGACGGTGCTGGTGATCCTGGTCGCGACGTAGAGGTGCTGGCCATCGGGCGAGATCGCGATGTTCAGCGGGTGGCTGCCGGGGTTGAGGCTCAGCGGGAAACCGGGGAGGGCCGTCAGGAGGCCGCTGGAGCCAACCGAGAATCCCGACAGCGTCCCGTAGGTGCCGTCCTCTGGATTGGAGACGTAGAGGAACTTGCCGTCCGGGGTGATCCCCGACCCGAACGGATTGCTCCCCGCCGCGGAGGCGTTGCCCGTCTGAATCGACTGGATGGAGCTCAGCGCGCCGTTGGAGGCGACCGAGTAGGCGCTGACGGTGTTGGTCTCAACGCCCATCACCGGGGTAGCGTTCTCGTTCGGCACGTAGAGGTGCTGGCCGTCGGGGGCGACCGACCCAGCGAAGGGGTTCGTCTGGCCCGCCGGCACGGAGAACGGCGACCCACTCGCCTGGCTCAGCGTGCCGCCCGACCCAATCGTCCAGGAGCCGATTGAGCTCCCGTGGTTCCAAGCGAAGACGCGCGAGCCGTCCGGGGCGGGCACCGTTCCCAGCGGGGTGCTGCCGGCCGCGAACGGCGACCCGGACACCGCGCTGAGGCCGCCGGTCCCGGCGATGTTGAACCCCCTCACGTCGCTGCTTCCAAAGGTGGCGACGTAGAGGTGCTGGGCGTCCGGGGTGACCGACAGGCCCTCGGTGATCGTGCCACCGGTCGCGAACGGAGAGCCGGAGACCGCTGAAAGCGAGCCATCGGAGTTGATGTGAAGCGCCGAGATGTTGTTCGAGCCGGCCGGAAAGCCATTGCTGACGTAGACGAAGCGGTCGGCCGCGGCAAACGCCGGCGCGATCAGGCACACGACCATCGCAGCCAAGCACAAGTGCCGGAATCTAACCCCCCAAGTGGGGGACGCCGATCTCACCGTTTCCCCCTCGATGCAGGCGATCCTAGCCGTATGAAGACCGCGACGCAACCGCCGCGACTACCTTCGAGCCTGAATCCTCGCCGAATCGGAGGAACAAATCAAGGCGTCAATCCCTATTCCGAGCCAACGTAGTCGTCGGGAGAAGCTGCGAATGCCTCGACGCAGGTGAGCGAGCAGAAGTAGTGCAGTCGGTTCCTGTATGTGAGGCTCCCGGCCGAGGTGCCGGGATCAACCGTCATCCGGCAGACCGGATCGATCGGCAGACCCTCGCTCTGCTGTCCCTCGTGGACCGCCCGGTATACGGCGACTACGTGCTTCAAGTTCTTGAATCGCTGCGCGCCGTGCGGACGCAGTTCGATCCCGGCAAGTCCGCTCGCGGCTTCGCGCGTTGCCCCGGTCAACAGAACCTCGTCGCCACCCGCGGCTCCTGACACCCTGGCCGCCAGGTTGACCGCGTTCCCGAACCAGTCGCCGTGACGCTCGATGGCCGGTCCCGTATGCATCCCCACGCGGACGACCGGAAACCGCGATCGGGCGCCCACCTCATCGACGATTCGCAGCCCGAGCTCGACCGCTGCGTCGGGGTCGTCGCAGCGCAGCATCAAAGCATCCCCGATCGTCTTGATTTCCTCGGCTCCGTACCGGGGGAGGAGCTTTCGCACGAAATCGCAGAAGTCGGCTGCCAGCTCGGCTGCCTCCTCGTCCCCGTGGGCCTCGGTCAGAGCCGTGAACCCCGCGAGATCGGCGAACAGGAAGGTGTGGTCGGCTCTCTCTGTGCTGTCGTTCACACGCCTGATTCTCCTCAGACCGCTAGGGTAATACCCCTAAGGGGTATCTGCGATGGAATCGAGTTCGCTCAATCGCCTAGCCGCCAGCGCCACCACGCACTGCCTCACGGGATGCGCGATCGGCGAGGTCTCGGGCATGGCGATTGCCACCGCCTTCGGCTGGGGCAACGTCGCGCAGATCGCGCTGGCGGTGGGGCTGGCCTACTTCTTCGGCTTCGCTCTCACGGCCATGCCGCTGATCCGCGCTGGTCTCAGCACGGGCGCGATCGTCTCGACCGCCCTGGCAGCGGACACCGTCTCGATCACGATCATGGAGGCGATCGACAACCTGACCGTGGTCTTGATCCCGAACGCGATGGACGCCGGGCTTACCGATGCCCTCTTCTACGGCAGCATCGCGGCGGGCTTCGCGATCGCCTATCCCTTCGCCTTCTGGGCGAACCGGTACCTGATCGCGCGTGGCAAGGGCCACGCCGTCGTGCACGAGTACCACGGGGAGGGCGAAGGCCAAACCGTCGAAGCCGCTGGGCTGCGGGAGTAGGCACGCCCATCAATCGGGCGTGCGCGGCTGGAGCGAGGGAAAGCGGATCATGCCGCCGCTCGCTGCGCCAAGGCTCGAGTCGGGGAGCAACTGCGCTCGTCCGACCAAGAGCGAAGGGCGCCAGAACATGCTCTGCGCCTGCCTATCGGCCGCACTGCTCGTCGGTCTCAGCGACGAGGAGAAGCAGCTACGCGGCCGCGAACAGGCGGATCGTTCTGAGCCCGATGCCCTAGAGGCAGAAACGGAGCGGCTGCGGGCAGTGGAGGTTGAGCTAGCTGTAAGACCCGAGCGGGTTGTTCAGCTCGTGTAGTCGAGCTGCGGGCGGCCTTCGGCCGAGGGAGCCGTGTGGACGCCGGAAGTTGTAGCGCCAAAGCCAACCCTCAAGCGCCGAGGTGCGCTCGGCGGAGCTGCGGTAGATCGCGCCGTAAGCCCAGCCGCCCAGCATCGTGCGGATGAAGCGCTCCGCCTTGCCGTTGGTCTGCGGGCGGTAGGGCCGGATGCGCAGATGACGGATCCCAAGCGCCCGGCAGGCGATCGCGTGGATTGCCGAGCGGTAGGCGGAGCCATTGTCGGTCATCACTCGCTCGACCTTGACCCCGTGGCGGCGATAGAAGGCGAGGGCGCGACGCAAGAACGCGACCGCCGTGGTCGCCTTTTCGTCGCCGAGCACCTCGACGTAGGCGAGACGGGTGGCGTCGTCGACGCAGACGTGGACCGCCTCCCAGCCGACCTGGGCGCGACGGACGCCCGAGCCGTCGGTCCTCGTCCGATTGCCGCGAGGCCGCCCGGCGATGCGATGGCCCGCTCCGCCCTCGATCCGCCCCAGCTTCTTGACGTCGATGTGAACGAGCTCCCCGGGGCGCGAGCGCTCGTAGCGGCGCGCCGGCTCGAGGCCGAGGCGCCCGAGCCGTCCCAGGCCAACCCTGGTCAGGATCCCGGAGACGGTGGTCTCGGGCATCCGGAAGATCTCGGCCAGCTCGGCGCCGGTGAAGCGACCGCAGGCGCAGATCGCCTCGATCCGATCCTCGGGGGTGCGGTTGTGGACGCAGCGGGCGACGGACGGTCGGTCCAGCAGGCCGACCTCGCCCTCGGCCAAGAAGCGGGCGACCCACTTGCGGGCGGTCGGCTCGCTCACTTCGGCGGCCTCGGCCGCCTTCGTGAGCGACCAACCCGCTTCGACGACTCGTTCGACCAAGAGCCTGCGCTTGTTCAGGCTGAGCGCGGCGTTAGCGTGGAGCTTCATCCGGATACCTCCTTGAGGCTGGGTGGGTAGACACCCCCAGCCTTCAAGGGGGCCCGGATGAAACAACGGGCTCAGGGATTACAGCTAGACCAGTGTTGGGATCTTCTAGGCCAGCGCCGGGCACTGCGCGACGCAGGGGCTGATCCCAACCAGGCGCAAGCGAGAGACGCGGGCACCGTGGAGCGTTATCAACAGTAGGGTGCGGCGACTTCGTCGCTCGCTTCCGCCCATCGCGAACTACTGGGGCTCGAGGACGACGACCGGGATCTCGCGGTCGGTGTTCTCCTGGTAGCGGTCGTAGTCGGGCCACTCCTTCGTCATGATCGGCCAGAGCTCGGCCTTCTCCTCGGGGGTTGCCGTGCGCGCCTGAGCGCGCATCTTGTCGCCCTTGACCTGGATCTCGACCTCTGGGTTCGCGTCGAGGTTGAGGTACCACGCGGGGTCGTGCGGAGCCCCGCCCTTGGAGGCCACGACCAGGTAGTCGTCGCCGTGGCGGCCGTAGATCAGGGCGTGCGGCCTTGGTTGGCCTGAGCACCGACCCGTCGTTGTGAGGATCAGGGTCTGGGTCCCCTGCCAGTCGTGGCCTTCCTTCCCGTCGGTCGCGACGTACCGGTCGATGTGCTCCTGTCCGTAAAGCGTCATGTCGGCCCTCCTCGTTATCGAAAGACGTGACCCAATTGCAGCACGCGGCGCGGTGCGGCTTGGCGATCGAGCAGAGCAAGAGCGGACGCGGGCCGCGCGGGCTTTGGGACGAGCCCCGATTGACGGTTGGAGTGACCCTCGTTGAATGCCGGAAGACCGGCATGTTGGCTGGCTCGGGATCCGCCTCCAGATCGGTCGTGGTGCCGAAAGATCCGCGAGAAGACCTTCGTGATGGGAGCCTACGTCGTGGGTCTCGTGAATCCGCCGAGGTAATGGGCCTTGTTGCTCAGAGGAATGCCTGCCCCGGCCTGCTGACGCAATATCGAAAGAACGGCGGCGCTCGGAGGACCGAACACCTGGATCCCGGTGGTGGCCTCCAGCGTCTCCCGATATGCCCGCGCCGCACGTTCTCGAACGACTTCCATGTGGAACTCCATGGATTCCGCGTCCGGATGCACCTGGACAACCGCAACTTCGCTTCCGTTCTCGTCGGCGTACTCGTTGAACGCAATGAGGCGGGGTTCGTTCGCCTCGATGAAGTCAGAAAGCTCAGGAACACGCCGCTTTTCGTCCTCGAGCTTGCCCTCCTTGAGCTTGTTGGTGGCGATGAAGATGAACGGCCCGGGCATTTTCGACTCCTTGAATTTGGGATCAGGTGGATTGAGTTTGCTGCGGGGTGATCTCTCGGCTACCAAGGTTCGCCCTTGACCGGATGGGTGCCGCCCTTGACCACCAGCTCCCCGGTCCCAACCGGTTCTCCGCAGGCCGCACACACTGTGCGCGGATGGAACTCGGCGCCGCACGTGTGCTCGAAGATGACTGGCGCGGCGCCCGGGTTCAACTGCTGATCGCCCCACTCCTTGAGCGCAAGGACGATCGGGCGAAGCTGGGCGCCTGCCTCGGTCAGGTGATACTCGTAGCGGGGCGGGTGCTCCGAGTAGAGTCGACGCTCGAGCACGCCGACCCCTTCGAGACGGCGTAACCGAGCGGTGAGGACGTCCCGGGGCGCCCCAGTGAACCCCGCGAGATCCTCGAACCGGACGTAGCCGTAGCCGATCTCACGAACGATCAACAGCGAGTAGCGATCACCCACGATCGCAAGGGCGTCGGCAACCGAGCAGGTCCTCTTTGTGGGTTTGTCTTTCAAATCCACTCTCAATATAGCGACGCCCGATGACGGCCTCGCCAGCCTCCCATCCAGTGAGTTTGCTTTTCCAACGGAGAACTGGTAGCGTCCGCGCGGCGTTAGTTGGAAAGTCAAACTCAGTGGCGCCAACCGGGCTCGAACCAGCGAAAGGCAGAACCATGACCCGATCCGTTCAGGCCACCCAAGACGCCGATGGCCGGCTCGCGGCCGGCGACGAACGCACCCAACGCGCCAATCCCAGGCTGATCCTCGCCGTCCTCTCTCTCGGCGGGATCTCCTTTGCGCTCCTGCAGTTCCTGGTCGTGCCGGCGCTGCCGCAGATCCAGGACTCGCTGCACACCTCCGAGAGCGCAGTCAGCTGGATCCTGACCGCCTTCCTGCTGAGTGCGTCGGTGACGACGCCGATCATCGGGCGCCTTGGCGACATGTACGGGAAGGAGCGCCTGCTGAAGATCGTGCTGCTCCTGCTGGCCGTCGGCACTCTGATCTCCGCCATCGCGTCATCGCTCACCGTGATGCTCGTCGGCCGCGTCGTGCAGGGCGTCGGCGCCGGGATCTTCCCGCTGGCGTTCTCGATCATCAGCGACGAGCTCCCGCACGAGCGGGTCGCGGGCGGCATCGGGCTCGTCTCCTCCCTGCTCGGGATCGGGGGCGGGGCCGGCGTCGTGTTCGCCGGGATCATCAGCGAGAACCTCTCCTACCACTGGCTCTTCTGGTTCCCCCTCGGAATCATCGCCGTCACGACGCTTCTCACCAGGCGCTACATCCCCGCGTCGCCGGTGAAGACGCCGGGCGAGGTCAACTACCGGGCGGCCGGCCTGATGGCCCTCGGGATCTCGGCGACGCTCATCGCGATCACGCAGACCAGCACCTGGGGATGGGGCTCGCCGAAGACGCTCGGCCTCTTGGCCGCCGGCCTCGCGATCATCGTCGCTTGGGTGGTCGAGGAGCTGCGCTCGCGCGAGCCGCTCGTCGACATGCGGATGATGTCCGTTCGCGGGGTGTGGACGACGAACGCCGTCGCCTTCATGGTCGGGATCGGGATGTTCTCGTCGTTCATCCTCCTGCCCGAGTTCGTGCAGGAGCCGGCTAGCACCGGCTACGGCTTCGCCGCCTCGGCGACCGCCGCCGGCCTCTTCCTGCTTCCCGCCACGATCGCGATCACAATCGTCGGCCAGATGGCCGGCGTGCTGGAGCGGCGGATCGGCTCTCGCGGAGCCCTGATCGCCGGCGTCGTCTTCGTGCTCGCCGCCTACGTCCTCTTGCTGGCCGATCGCAGTGCCGAGCTCGAGATCTACATCGCCGCCGGCATGCTCGGCGTCGGGATCGGGCTGTCGTTCGCGGCGATGCCGAACCTGATCGTCGAGAACGTCCCCCAGGAACAGACCGGCGTTGCCACCGGGATGAACGCGGTCACGCGGACGCTGGGCGGTGCCTTCGGCGGCCAGGTAGCGGCGACCCTGCTCGCGGGCAACCTCGCAGCCGGCGGCCTTCCCACCGCCCATGGCTTCACGCTCGCCTTCGCGATGTGCCTGGTGGCGCTCGTCGCGGGGCTCGGCTTCGCCCTGGCGGTGCCGCGCCGGCGCCGCGCAGAGGAGCCGACCGCGGGCGTCGTGGTGCCCGGCCCGCAGCGCGCGTCAGAGCCCGAGCGCGCCGCCGCGTAGCCACAGCGAGGTAGCGATCACCCACGATCGCAAGGGCTTAGTTGGAAAGTCAAACTCAATTGAGATCCTGGCTCGAGACCAAGAACGAAAGGAACCCATGAGCGAGAGCGCAGCGACCGAGGACTACATAGCGACCGAGAACCGGATCGTCGAGGCGGCGAACGGGACGAGCTTTGTCTTCCGTGAACTCGGCAGCGGCGAGGTGCCGCTCGTCCTCCTGCAGCACTTCCGAGGAAACCTCGACAATTGGGACCCGCGGCTCATCGATGCGCTCGCGGAGAACCGTCGTGTAGTGACATTCGACAACACGGGCGTGGGAGGGTCGACGGGGACGACGCCTCACACAATCGCCGAGATGGCGACTGACGCGATCGCCTTCGTCGAGGCGCTCGAGTTCGACGAGATCGATCTGTTCGGCTTCTCGATCGGAAGCTTCGTCGCTCAGGAGATGGCGCTCATCCGGCCGAATCTCCTGCGGCGCATCGTGCTCGCCTCTTCGGCGCCTCGAGGCGCGGCGGGAATGCACGGATGGGCGCCGCACGTGATCGGGCAGGTCGGAGGTCGCGAGCCCTCACCCGAGGGATACTTGAACGTCTTCTACGCCCCGTCCGCGACCAGCCGCGAAGCGGGGGGTCAGTCGGCGCAACGCATCTTCGGCGCCCGCACGGAGGACCGCGATGCCGAGACGACGTGGCAGACGCGGCAGGCCCAGTACGACGCGGTCTGCTCGTGGGGCGTCCCCGACCACGGCCTGTTGCAGCGGGTGAGCGCGATCCACCACCCAACCTTCATCGCCAACGGCGATAGCGACCCGATGGTCCTGCCTCACTTCTCCTACCTGCTCGCGGGCCTGATCCCGCAGGCCGATGTGAAGATCTATCCCGACTCCGCGCACGGCTTCCTCTTTCAACACGCGGCAGAGTTCGCCGCGGATGTCGAGGCGTTTCTCGCCGACGAGAGCGGGCGCCGTGAGTAGGGAAGCCCCGACCCGCCGACTGGAGCGCGGGGAACCCCCTCGTGCGGGGTCCTCAGAGGCGCAATCTCCGGCCCGTACCCATTCCGCTGGCGCCCTCGGCACGCGAAGGTGCGGTCATGACCGGTAAGACGACTCCACGGCAGCTGGGACCGGACCAGCCGCCCAATGTCTTGCGGGTGATCGGCGTCGCCGCAATTTTTCCCCTTCGGCTGGCGCTCTACCACGCCTTCCCCTCCCCACCCTCGCGCCCGGTGGCTGCGGTGATCCTGCCCAGTCATTCACGCAAGGGCTACGAGACGAGCCGCGCCGGGTGCGGCGCCCGCCCCGACCGTCGCACCCGGCCGGTCGTACACACCAACGAAAGGCAACCAAAGGAGCACCATGATTCGCACTAGATCCATCCAGTTCATCCCCGGTGCGGCAGCGGTACCGATCGTCGCGCTGGTCGTCGCCGGCTGTGGCGGCAGCGGCAGCGGCGCGACCGCGGCGAGCCCGCCGCCCCAAACCGCCAACGCACACCCGGCAAAGGTCGCTAAGCCGTCGCCGAAGCCGGCCGCTCCGAAGCCGAGGACGACGACAGCTCCGCCGCCTCCGCCTCCACCAACGACGACTACGCAAGCTGCCCCGCCGCCGCCGGCAGCCAGCGGCATCCCTCAAAACAACGGCGGCGATGGCGACGCCGATAACAACGGCGGGCCGGACGACGGCGACGGCGGCATCTGAGATGACGACGCGCGCCCGCGTGACGATCGGCGTCATCGCCGTCACCTTGGTGGCGGTGGCGCTGATCCTCGCCCTGGCCGGCGGTAGCCAATCGAGCGACCGCCGGCCGGGGCGCTTCCCCTGGCTGCACCCGGCTTCGCCGCCGACCGCCTGGAAGGTCGCTCACGCGTCGGGCGGAGCCGCGCTCGCGTACCCGCCCGGATGGAAATCGATCGAGAGCGACCCCGGCACAGCGTCGGTGGCCCTTCTCCGCGGCGGCGACCGGATTCCCGACCGGATTGCCGCCTTCCTCAATGCGACCCCGAAGCAGGGGCCGGAGACGCTCGCGAACTGGACCCGTTTCCGCCTGCAACACAACCGTGGCGAGGACAACCGGAACGTGCGCCTGATCGCTTCCGCCAAGGACTTGAGCTTTCGCTCCGCGCGCGGCTCGTGCGTGATCGACGACTACACGACCTCGAAGGCCACCTACCGCGAGATCGCATGCATCGTGTCCAGCTCACGATCGACCGGGGTGGTCGTTGCCGCAGCGCCAAGAGGGCTCTGGGACCAACGGGCCACCACCTTGGAACGAGCCGTTTCGAGCTTCGTGCCGTGAGCAGAACCGTTTTGCGATTCCGTCGTTTTGAGAGTTTCGAGAGACGCTGAGGGCTTCCTGAGTCGCCAGTTCTGAACCTCCCCTGCGGATATGATCGGCGGTGCTTGAGCGTTGGGGGGAGACCCGCTCGGCGGCTACGGCCGCGGATTCGGCCGATGGAACGGCCACTCCGGATTGCTGGGAGGTCATCTGCCCTCGCCCTCCGATGGCGCGTTTTCACTCTGGCGGGGCCGGAGATCGTCACAAAGTGGCGCCCTGAGAGCTCGTATTGCGGCTCTTTAGAAATGCGGCAACGAATCTACTCGGCGGGCGACCGCTCGTCGCGTCTGTCGATGCTGGGTCAACCGCTGAGGGGATCTCAGCAGCCGTAGGGGTCCCTCTTCCCGAGGGACTTTGTGCAACACCCTCCATGGACAGCAGCAGTGTCCGGCGTGAGATACTCGGCGGGCGATGTCGGAGGATCTCGAAGATTGCATCCGCCGGCCCTTCATCGCCGAGCCGGCCCACGCTCAGACAGCGCCTCTTTGATGCGAGCCGCCGGTATCAGCGAGTTCGGCGGTGCTGTAAGGCGGATCGACCTCCCAGATCCGCGCCCCCTCGCGGACGACGAGGTCCTGATCGAAGTCCGGGCCGCGGGCGTCGGCAACTGGGAGGAGGTCGTCCGGTCGGGCGAGTGGGATGTCGGCCGCGCCCCTCCCATGGCGCTGGGCGTCGAGGCCGCCGGGGTTGTAACGGCGGTCGGAGATTCCGTCGAGAACTGGGAGCCTGGCGATGAGGTGCTCAGCCACCCGCTCCCGCTGCGGGATCAGGGAGCCTGGGCGCCCCTGCTGATCGCCTCGGCGACGGTGGTCGCGCGAAAGCCTGCCGCCCTCTCGTGGGAGGCCGCTGCAGCGTTCCCCGTTCCCGCCCTGACCGCCACGCAGGTGATCGACGGAGCCCTGGCGGTGCGCCCTGACGACCTGGTCCTCGTCAATGGTGGGAGCGGGGTGACCGGCACGCTGCACGTTGGGCTGGCCGCGGCGCGCGGCGCCCAGGTGATCGCGACAGCAGGACCGGCCAGCCATGAGCGCCTGCGCCGGCTCGGAGCGGCCCACGTGCTCGACTATCACGACCCCGACTGGCCGGAGCAGGCGCGCGCGATTGGCGGCGGCTTGGGCATGACCGCCGTCGCGAACGCCGCGCCTGACGGCTCAGCCGTCGCGATCGGCACCGTGCGCGACGGCGGTCGCCTTGCGACGATCACCCAGGACCCACCGGACGAGCAGCGGGGCATCGAGGTCTCGTCGGTGATCGTGCAGCCCGACGGCCGCGCGCTCGGCGAGCTCGCCGAGCTGGTCGCGACCGGGAAGCTCGAGGTCTCGACCGCGGCGACGTTCCCGCTCGAGGAGGCCGCCGAGGCCTTGGCGGCAGCAATCGGGGGCGGCGCCGGCGGAGCGGTCGTGCTTCGCCCCTGACGGGGGCGAGGATCTAGCCCGCCAGGGATTGAGTGGCGACCCCCTCTGGTCAACGACGGCCCCGTATGGTCGAGCCGGTCTTCGCCCAGATCAAGAACAACCTGCGGGCGGGGCGCTTCCACGAGCGGCGGGGATGGATCTCGGACGGCCACCGGACGTTCTACCCAGAGCTCGGCGTCGCCGATACCCGATTCCGGCTGAGCCTGTCCGAGGGCGCCGTCGATCGGGAGCAGCCGGAACGTGGCGAGAGCAGGCGGCCGAGCTAGGGGTTACCGCCGACGGGAATCGCGCCAAACAAATAATGCAACGGCAAGGCCTCAATGTCGTCACACAGACCCGCACTGGATTCGGATCCCGGTAGCGGTGCCTCGAAAGGCCTGCTCAGCTAAAGGTTTGTCGATTCGGTGGTTGGGGTTTGTCCCGGACGTTGTCCTGCGCTCGTGGCGCTCCGATCTCCAGCGAGCCCCAGGCCATCTTGGTTGAGTGGAGCTAGACGGCTCCATCGAGCTTCTCGAGCGGCCCGCGGACATTGGGGCTGAGCCCGCTCGTCCTCACCGCTACTGGCCGGCACCTTGGGCCAAGAGCCGCACGGGCTGCGGTCCAGACTCCGCAAACGCCATGCGGTTCAAGGTAGGCATTAGCGGAGAGCATCTTGATCGGGCAAGGGCGGCGCTGAACCGTGCTGACATCCCGACAATCGGTCCTCTCTACTACCGGCTCAGAGAGCAGGAGGTAATCGAGAGCAAGAGGGGGCTCCTGGCGGCGGTACTAGATGCCGAGACCGCCGAGGAGGCGAAAGCCCGCGTGAGGGAAAACTTGCCCGCGAATGGCAACGGCAACTACGGCATCGGGGACCCAGAGAGCTGGGTAGAAGGGCCGACTGGCCCAGCTTGACCCGGGCGGTGAGACGTGCGGTCAAGGTCGGGGCGAGGTGGCGGATGGGGCTCGCGAAGCGCGTGAGGAGGAGAATTGACCCGCTCCGAGCCCGCCGGCGTGTTTGCTGCTGGAAGTAACAGCGAAACCTGGCCAGCAGTGCAACGCTCCGTTCTACGTCGTCGAAAGGCGACCAGAGACGTCTTCGTTCACCAGAGCGCGCTCGTCGGCACGGAGGTCGAGGCCTTAGCGAGGGAGCCATGGTCACCTACGAGACCGAATCGAGCCCCAAGGGCCCCAAGGCGGCAAACGTCCAAACGAGCTAGGCGGCGAGCCATAATGGCCTCGTCGCGGCGAGCGCGATCGCCCGGCTAGGAGGGCTGAGCGAAACGGCTAGCGGAACTCATCGGAGAGTTGCGCCGCAGTTGCGGCAGGCGGGCTTCGGTTTGACGACCTCGGGCACACCCGGCTACTGCTCGTAGCCCTCGACCGTGCCGGCGTCGCGGACCGACGCCTCGGCGGGATCGAGTTGGAACTCCTGGCGCGCCTCGCGCTGGCGAAGCAGGTCCCAGCAGCGATCGAGCTCGACCTTCAGTTCGGCGAGCCGCTCGTGGCGGGCGTCGTCCGGGCCGTGCCCCTCGGCCTCCTGCATCAGGCGCTGCTCCTCCGCGACCAGCTCGTCGATCTGATCGCGAAGGGTCGAGTCGTCCACCGGCAGACCTTAGCGCTCCAGTTATGGTCCAGGAGAGTCGGGGATTCGAGTCCCCTCGCCCGCAGCGATCCGCCCCGGGGAGGGAGCGAACGGGGGGCGCGAGTCTGAACCCGAGCGCGATGAAGTCATCAAGGCGATGTGCGCGCCACAACTCTCACGGATACCGGCTCGTTTCGGCAGCTCTGGCGCTGCCGACCGTGATCGTGGGCGCGGGCTAGGTCGGAGCCGGGGTGGCGACCCTCTAGCACCGCCCCGGACTCGCTCGCGTGATTATCCCTTCCTGCGGCGGGGGTGGTTGCCGTACGACTTCTTCTCGCCGATGGTGCCGTCCTTGGTCTCGACCGAGACTGACGACAGGCGGACTAGATTTGAGCAATGGGTCGAGCCTGGACATGCGCTGGCTGCGGCGTGACAACAAGCTTTGGTCCAAGCGCCCCTGAGCCGCTGCACCCCGAAGGATGGGCCCAAAAAGACGGGGAGTGGCGCTGCCTCCGGTGTCGGCGTGAGGACGTTATGGCCGAGGCTTCCGAACGAGCGCCCGCCGGCACGAAGGCCGGCTGGCGGCGAGCGCTCACCGAGTTTGAGCTGCTGCGCGACCCCGCCGCCTCGGACCAATTGATCGCCAGACGGGCCAAGTGCCCCACGGCCTTTGTCGCCCCGGTCCGCGCGGCACTTCGCAAGGCGGGGAGGCTGGCGCCCCCCTCAAGCTCAACGCCGGAGAACGAGCCATGATTGCTGGCTGTCGTGGCGCCAGCCGCTGCCGTGCGCCAGGCTTGCTGCGGAGGGCGTGCGATCGGCTTGCGATCAGCTCGTTGGGCGACAGGCGCGAACAATCGCTATCCGATCGAGCGAAGGCGCGTCGAATTGGGCCGAATCCGAGGCGGAGCGGGAGGAAGGAATGGGCCCGTTTGCAGGGACGTTCTTCTTCGAAGCGGAGGGGGAGGGATTCGAACCCTCGTCACGCCCTGAAGACGTGAAACGGTTTTCGAGACCTTTGAAACGGTCTTCAGAGACCGTTTCAGCCACAGCGGCTTCCCGCGCCACCACCTAATGCAGCGGATAGCCGCGCGTCGCAGGACCAGCGACTTCGTCGTCCCGACTATGCCTGCTACTAGGCGTCGTATCGGCCGCCGAACTGCGCCGGTTGGGGCCGGCTCTTGTGCCCAGCTTCTTGGATGATCGGCGGGACCTCGGGGTCGGAGAGAAAGCTCTGAAAGCCCTCCTCGTCCCAGTCGAAGAGCACCCACACCCGGTCCTCCTCATTGGGGTCGCGAAAGACCGTCGCGCCCTTGGACCCATGCTCCTTTCGCTTCTCGGCACCCTTGGTCGAGAAGATGCTCAGGAACTGGTCGAAATCTTCGACCGTCGTCGTTGCTAGGAACAAGTGTCTACTCCTCTCGGGACTTAGCGTCGTTGCACTTGCGCGGCCTAAGCTCGCACCCTATCTGCGCAGGTGAGTCGGCTCAAAGAACGCGTTTTTCACCAACCCCTGAGGAACCTGCCAAAAGCTCTCAGGCGTCGCTCCCGTTTGTCTTGAGGTTTGTTGCATTCATCATCCCTTTCCGACCCGATGGAGCGATGCCTTTGACGTCGCCCAAAGCCGTTATGGCGGCTGGGAGCTCGCTGGTTCGAATAGGGGTCGTCTCGGCCGCGGCCGGGGCCCTCGCCCTATTCGTCCTTGCTCCCATGGCCCAGGCGCTCAGCTCGGTTCCGGCTCGGACCCCGATCACCAACGGGCCCGTGAACGCGATCGCCGCTACGCCGCAGGCGATCTATATCGGCGGCAGCTTCTCTCATGTGGGGCCCAACACAGGTCCCGGCGTTGGGGTCGATGCCGCAACCGGAAGGAATAGCCACTGGCCGATGGTTGCGAGTGAGCCCGGCGCCACACCAAGGGTCTGGGATGCCGCCCCCGACGGCTCTGGGGGCTTCTACGTTGCCGGCGACTTCACTCGCGTGGGCGGCAGATCGCTTGGCTACCTCGTCCACCTACGAGCGGATGGGAGCATCGACCGACGCTTCGCGCCGGCCCCCGATGGCCGGGTCTTCGACCTCGTGGTGTCTGGTTCGACGGTCTATGCGGTGGGCGGCTTCACCACGATCGGCGGTCAGTCCAGAGACGGACTCGCGGCTCTCAACGCTAGAACCGGCGCTGCTACGAGCTGGGACCCGGCCGCGAACGGAATCGAGGGAGGAATAGAGGCGATCGCGGTGTGGGGCTCGACGGTCTACGTGGGGGGCGCGATCAGAGAGATCGAGGGACAGCCGCGAAATCACGTCGCCGCGCTTGATGTATCGACCGGCGCGCTGGAGCCCTGGAATCCGCCAGACGTCCGCGGGGTGATCGACGCCCTCGCCGTCTCGAGCTCGACGGTCTACATTGGCAAGGAGTCCACGCATATCGGCAACATGTTGGACGCGGTGGACCGATCGACCGGCAAGACCATCGGCATCTTTCACTCGTATCCGACCGGGGCGGTCCGCGACCTCGTCGTCAAGGGGTCGAGGCTCTACGTGGCGGGTTCGTTCTCCACGATGCTGCACTTCAGGGAGAGCGGTGACGTCTTCATCCCTAGGCCCTCTCTCGCGTCCTACAACACGACTACGGGCGAGCTGACGCACTGGAATCCACGGCCGGACGACGGCGTCTCGGCAATCGCCATCTCCGGCTCGAAGGTCTACGCGGCGGGCGACTTCACCGAAGTCCGAGGAAAGTCTCGCGATCACCTGGCGGCGATCAATCGGTGGAGCGGCGTACCGACCGCCTGGAACCCGAGCGCAGACAGCGCGCCAAGCACGATTGCGGTCTCGGGCTCGACCGTCTATACGGGTGGCAGTTTCAACTCGGTGGGAGGCAAGCCGAGGGATAGCCTCGCCGCGCTCAGTCCGACGACCGGAACGCTGATGTCCTGGAACCCAAAGGTCAGTCCCGATGATTTCCCTCGTGGCGATGTGGAGGCCCTAGCGGTCCACGGCTCGACCGTCTACGCGGGCGGTGCCTTCCACGAGATCGGCGGTCAGCCGCGGAGCAACCTCGCCGCCATCGACCGAACCACGGGTGCGCCGACGAGCTGGAATCCTGGAGCCAACCACACCGTCTCGGCGCTGGCTGCCTCCGACAACGCGATCTACGCCGGTGGGGAGTTCACCTCGGTCGGCGGCGAGGTTCGCAACAACCTCGCCAAGATCGACTTGGCCAGCGGCGACGTGACCGACTGGGATCCGAACGTGACGACCACCAAGCACTACCCGCAGTACCCCAACTACTTCCCGTCTCACCAGTGCATCGGAGACGATCCGTGCCTGTTCACCCTCGTCGATGCGATCGCGGTCGCTGGCTCGAGGGTCTACGTCGGCGGGATCTTCGATCACGTCGCCGGCAAGCCCCGAGGCAACATCGCGGCCCTCGACGCAACAACCGGTGCCGCCAAGAGCTGGAGTCCCGACGCTAGCGGCGGCGGCTCCGCTGGTGGCTACGCGAGCGGCATGGTCGCCGCCCTGCGGGTCTCGGGTCCGATCGTCTACGCCGGCGGTGATTTCGCGCAGATCGGCGGCGAGCCCCGCGCCAATCTCGCCGCCCTGAACACAGCGGACGGCTCGGCGACGAACTGGGACCCGAGCGTCAGCTTTCACGGCGGTGACACCATCATCAGCGCGATCGCCGTGAAGGGCCCCAACGTCTATGTGGGCGGCACCTTCGACAAGGTCGGGGCAACGGCCCGTGACAACCTCGCTGCCGTCAACGCATCGAGCGGAACCTCGACGAGCTGGAATCCAAGCGCCGAGTTCCCCCAGACCTATCTCCCTTTCTATGTCGCCGCGACAAGCCTGGCTCTGGCCCCCGATGGCTCGCTGTGGGCCGGCGGGCGCTTCAGCTTTTTCCCAGCCGCCCCGGCGGCGGGCATCGCGCGGTTTGAGCCCTGAGTCTCACCGCCTTCGGCACTGCCATTTCATTTTCGTTGGTCTGGCATCACGGCGGTTCGCGCGATCGTCGCGCGATCGGCCCGTTGGGCGACGGGCGTCGGAATCGGCGTCAATCGGCCACTTTCCCGGCCAAGACCGCCCTTCTTGAGCTTAAGCCGTGAAGAGGAAGAAGTGCCGTTTGCAGCTACTTCCCGACTCGAAGCGGAGGGGGAGGGATTCGAACCCTCGTCACGCCCTTAAGACGTGAAACGGTTTTCGAGACGAGGATTTTGAGTCTTGCTTGGTGCCGATTTGCAGGCCCTTCGCCCCGGTCCCTGGACTTGTGCGATCCGGTTGCGATTCCCTCGTTTTGAGAGTTATGAGAGACGCCTTGGGGCTCTCGAAATCCGCGAGTTCGTCGACGCAAATCCACATGGCAAGGGCTTTCCGCTCGCGGCAGCTCGTTGCATGGCCAAGTAGGGGGAGCGGTCGACCTGAATCGAGACGAGCAACGATCCCGTCCGAGCTATGGCACGAAGATCTATCGGCCTGTCAGCACCTGACGCGGGCGCAGGAGGCCGGACTCAGATCTGACCAAGAGATCAGTCCTGCCAGAGCGAAGACGGCCCCCAGTAGCCTTCGGCGCGGATCGAGTCGTAGAGAATCTGTGCCTCCGAGCTGTCCAGGAGCTGAAGCTCGGTCACAGCCAAGCGGATCACCTGGCGTGTCGTGACCACCTCCGAATTCGGGGCGCGCTCGGATAGAACCCGTCTCCCGGCAGCGTCGTCCATCACTGCTCCCCAGCCCCGGATCTCGGCGATAGCTATCACAGCCGCTTCGCCTTGGCCGAGCCTCACGGCAAGTCCAGAGGCCTTTTGAAACTCGGCTGTCTGCAGCTCAGCGTAGAGCGCGATCTCATCTTCCGCGAGATCAATCACTTCGATGTCCGCTCTGCTCCGCACTTCCAGGATTCGCCCCCACTGATCGGTCATCTCGCCGCTATCTGCGCGATCAGCGAAGTGGCGCTCGGATTGTCCGAGCTCGCTGACTCGAAATGCGGGCCCGCTCGGCTCCTCGTCCGGATCGAATACCTGCCTAGGAGTTCGGATCGTGCCGCCGAGAACCGCGCTCAGCAAATCAAGGCTGCGGGCGAGAGCCAAGTGACGCAGCGGGGTCGTGTTGCAGACGGTGTCAGGGTCGAGCGGACTCACTTAGGAACTCAAATTCCTCGGTCTGGTTCGAAGGTTCGGTGTCCGAGGGGGGCACCCGATACGACAGGAAGGCTTCGATCTCCTCTTGAGCCACGCCAGTCATCGCCGAGGCCCCTGACAGGGTTATGCGCTCGGCATCGAAGGCACGCCGTAGCAGGCGAAGAAAGCGCCGAGGGAACCTTGCCAATCCCCAGCGGCGGGGGCTCTGCATCCACTCGTCCGGCTCGGTTGAGTAGCCAAGGCTCTCTGCGAGCCGCACAGGCGCGACTTGGCGCATCCGTTCGATGTCAGGCGCATCGGCCAGACCCGCGGCCCCGAGCCGCACGAGCATCGTCAAGTAGGAAACTCCGAAGTATCTCTGCAGGTGGACGACCGTCTCGGGGTCCCGTATCCGCACTTCCCCGAAAGCCTCGACGGCGGAGCGCAGGCTCTGCGCCGGAACAAGGAACTCCGCGGCGAAGGCATTAGCGAACCGCTCGCCCGCCTCGCGGCGCCCGAAATAGTCAACGTAGAGCGCGTCGCCATGAAAGAGCGCGTGGCCCAGTTCATGGGCGAAAGTGAACTGGCGCCGCCCGGGTGTCGTCTCGGCGTTGATCAGGATTGAGAAGCCGACGCCGCCATGGGGGACGAAAGCGCCGGAGACCGTCCTCTTGAGATCGTCACCGAGCGGGGCTAGGTAGACCGTGATTCCGATGCGGTCCGCGAGCGACAGCAAGTCACCAACAGGGCCGGTGCCTAGGCCGAATAGCGCGCGGGCGTCCTGCGCCTTGCGGCGGATGTCCTCCCTGGTCGTGAAGCCCCGTGACAGGTGAAACGGCGGCTCCATGAGCCCGGGCTCCTCACCGAGGGCATCGAGAAACCCCGCATAGTCGTCGAGAAAGCCCAGGTAGCCTTGGATCTCGGCCTTTCCGCGGGCATCAAGGCGATCGCCAGCGTCTCTGAACAGCAGCTGCTCGAACTCAACCCGCGGGCGTTCCTCCGCACCCAGCAGCTCGTCGAGCGGTATGCGGTAGATAGCCGAGAGCTTGCTCAGCTGATGGCTGTTGGGCTCACGCTCACCGCTCTCCCACATCGAGATCACGGGGCGCTGCTGGCCGATGAGCGCGGCAACGTCATCCTGGGTAAAGCCCACGCGTTCCCTCGCGCTGGCAAGCGCTTGCGGAAGGTCCGTGGCCGGTGGCGTCATTGTCGGCATGCCTCCATGTTACACTCTCAGCAGATCCAACTTGATTCGGTAACAGAAACCGAAGGAGGTGAAGCAGATGTCTTCCACGACCCAAACGACGGTGACGGTGACGATCGAGGGCTCCGAGTACGAGCTCGAGGATCGCGAGTACAAGGGATCGGAGGTACGCGAGCTGGCAGGTCTTGAGAACCGCGACAAGCTCGTCCGGGAGGAAGCCGACGGGTCAGAGACGGCGATCCCTCCGGGCAGGAAGATCCGCCCCACGGACGGTGCCAACTTCTACATCTCGATCCGATTTCGTCGTGGCTGAGACGGAAGCGGCCGTGATGCATCCGCGGCTCGCCGAGGAGTGGTCCGAACTCTGCGGGCTTCACCCAACGGCAACCCACGCCCTCGAGCCGGAGCGGCTCGAACTGGTTTTGCAGCTGGCGCTGGACATTTACTCGCAGAGCGACACTCCGGTGGCGGTCCTGGTTCCCCCCGGCTACCGCACGACGGGCCCGGATGGGTTCCTTGTCCCAAACGGGCTGGTCTTTTCCGATGGCAGTCCTTTGCCGGTATCCGACGGAGCTGGCATCGGGATGCCCGGATGGCTCTTGGTCTCGTTTCACCACACCGATGAGAATGGCGCCTCGACTTGGAGGCCGACCGCTGACTTTCGCGTCGGGGACAACCTCATCGGCTACCTATCCTCAATCGAGCACTTCCTCGCGCACCGCTGCAACTGATGGAATTGCGCGTAGCGACCCACGATCTTCGCACGCTACATCAGGAGCTGCTCGCCGTAGCTCCGGCCGAGGGAGCCGCCTTTCTCTCGGTCGAGCCCGCGGGGCCGAATTTCGTCATGCGCGCGGCGCGGGTCTTCGGAACCGAGGACGCGGATCCCGGGGGCGGGGCCGCGATCCAGATTGAAGAGGAGGCGAAGGTTGCTGCGCTCGCCGAGATAAAGCGCGCTGGCCACGCTGCGGTCGAGGTCCATACGCATCCCCGTGCGGACCGACAAGTGGCCTTCTCGCGCTTCGATGAGGCCGAGCTGCCAACGTTCGCTCAGTACGTTCGGCGAAAGATCCCGAACCGCCCTTTCGGAGCCTTAGTCTTTGGCCGGCGGTCGTACGCGGGACGAGTGTTCGATGTAGACGGGAACCCTGGACCCATGGATCTTCTGGCGGTCGGCGAGTTCCAGGCAAGACCTGAGTGGCTGAGGGCGGGGGCTGCGGCCAAGAGTTCGGAACTTGAGATTGCGTCGCGCTTTGACCGGCAGGTTCGAGCTCTCGGCCCGACGGGCCAAAGCGTGCTCCAGAGTCTTCGGGTGGGAGTCGTTGGCCTCGGAGGCACAGGCAGCGTCGTCGTTCAACAGCTCGCCCACCTAGGAATCAAACGATTTGTCCTTGTCGACGACGACCGCGTCGAAGCCACGAACCTTCACCGCCTTGCCGGCGGATCGTGGCGCGATGCACGGCTTCGCCGGCGTAAGTCCTCCGTCGCGCGGCGACTAATCCATCGTGTTTCTCGCAAGTCAACGGTCGAGACGTTCGGCAACCTTCGGTCCGCCGATGCGATCGACGCGTTGAAGAACGTCGACGTAATCATCGGCTGCGTGGACAACGACGGCGCTCGTTTGATCATGACCGAGCTCGCCGCCGCCTACCTGATTCCTTACCTCGATATAGGAGTCGGCATCGAACAAAATGGGCCACCCTCCTTTGGGGGACGGACGGGCTTCTTCTTGCCCGGCGGCCCCTGCCTGGCCTGCGCTGATGAGCTTGACTTCGCAGAAGCGGCAGAGGATCTCGAATCGGCTGCCCAACGCTCCGTGCGCCAAGTCCGCGGCTACGCTCGGGACCGCCGCGTCGAACCGGCGCTAATGCCGCTCAACACCGCGATCGCAGGAATCGCAATCATGGAACTTCTCGCGTTTGCGACAGGCGTCGATCGAGTGCGGCCGTATCAACGGTACGACGCGTTCGCCCGTCGGTGGGTTCCTGCCAACGCCGAGCGCGATAACCAATGCCCGGTATGTGGTCCTGCGCGCGCGATGGGCGATCGACTTCGGATCGAGCGTTACGCCGCATAGTCGCGCGATAGCCGCGTTGCCCGGAACTGGGTCATACCCGCTCCGGGGACTCACCGTACCGGTGCGTTCACAGGGGCGAGATCCTAGGGCTGCAATGACTCAGCTAGCCCGCTGTCACTAAGGGCGGTTCTCAGCCCTTTGGCGGATACGGATCATGTCCTGGAGGCACCGTGTCCTTGTCCCGGATGCGACCGTCCCTACCTTGCGTCACAAGCTCGCCGCCACCGTCGTTATGGAGGTAACGACGTGCCGCGCCTTGGGCGTCAGCCTGAGTGTCGTGGTGCGACGACGCTCGCGACGCGCCGGGCTTGTGAACGCTCCAACCGCCTTCTGTATCGGGTGAAACGGTGCGTCGATTTGCTCTTGCCATGAACCTATGGTGGCTCACCCAGCGGACAGACCGCTTTAGGCATCGAGCCAGACCGGCACCATGATGAGATCATCATCCCCTTGGCGACTGAAAAGGCCACCGATTTCGCATACGGGGAGCAGGAAATGGCTCGTGTCTGGGTTCCGGAACCCGATCAGACCCCTGGCGATCTCCGCGATCCGTTCGAGCGCGACCGTGCACGGATCATTCACAGCGTGGCGTTCCGTCGGCTTCAGGGAAAGACGCAGATCTTTACGAGTTCGACGGACTTTCTCAGGACTCGTGTGACCCACACGATCGAGGTAGCGCAGATCGGACGGGCGCTCGCGAAGACCTTTGGAGTTAATGACAGTCTGGTTGAGGCAACCTGCTTGGGGCATGATCTCGGTCATCCGCCATTCGGACATACGGGCGAGGAGGTGCTCGCCGAGCTGTTGCGCGAGGTGGCTAGCACCTTGGATAGCGGAGAGCTTCAGCGATCCGAGTCGGACCCTGAGGAACATCCCGGCTCGTTCGAGGGAAACGCGCAGAGTTTTCGCATCGTCACGCGCCTAGAGCAGAAGAGCGCAGACTATCCGGGTCTCGACCTATGTCGAGCAACTCTTCTCGGCCTCATCAAGTACCCATATCGTGGAAGCGCTGGTCATTCCAAATTCCTCTACGACGACGATGCGGAAGCCTACGAGGAGTGGCTATTCGAGGGCACCGGGCACAGGTTGCTCACCGCGTTTGACCCATTGGACGAGCCACCCCGAACGTTGCCCTGCCAACTCATGGACTGGGCCGACGACATCGCCTACTCAGTCCATGATCTCGAGGACGGGATCGCGAGTGAGATGCTGCAACCGTGGCGTTGGAATACAGACAGCTTTATCCAAACGATCTGCGACGCGACCGCGGACGCGCCGATCCGATGGCGGGAAGGCAAGCCCCCGTCGGCGGATGTCATCGCGCCAATCGTCGACGATCTGCGGCGGCGGCTAACGGATCCGCTCGGCGATGCGGAGACAGTGCCTCCTGACGTCATCCGTGACGTGACCCGCCACTACATAGACAAGTTCGCGACCGCACCGACGCTCCGCCGCATTGGCCCAGGTGACTCTCTGTTCGATTACAAGCTTGAGATCGATGAGGCCATCAGGATCGAGAACCAGGTCCTTAAGACGATCACCTTCGAATTCGTGATCGACGACGCTGAGACTCGGCGGCTCGGTTTTAAGGGCAAGGAGATCCTGCGAAGCCTGTTCGGAGCACTGTTCGAGAACACCCTGCCGGTTGCGGGACGAAGTCGGCTCCGGTTGTTTCCGAGGGGGATGCGAGACAGCCTCGATACCCTCTCGGCCACGCAGGCTGCGCGCGCAGTCTGCGACTATCTCGCTGGGATGACCGAGGGCCAAGCGCTCCACCTTTACGCCCGCCTATTCGAGCCCTCAGCGGTAGCTGAATTTGGACATGTCTAGCGATCTCTTGAATGCCGATAGGCATCAGTCGTCCCGCGAGAGCTTCCGTCCGAGCTGCGGGGAATGCTGTGGAAGTGGCATTTCGCATTCCCCGCGCCAGGACTAGAGCGATGGCCACGGCGGAGGTTCGAATCAGTCCGGGAAAGGCTGGCTGGGTCGTAGTGGGACCGGATAAGCAGGAAAGCGAGGGCTACCACCGCCAGCACGATGCGCGCGCCCGGGCGCGGAGGCTTGTGCAGGACAGCGGGGGCGGCGAAGTCGTGATCCGGTCACGAAGCGGCCGGATTGTCGAGCGCCAGACCGTCCCGAAGGCGCCGGCCATCTTCGGCTCCCACGGTCGGCGCCAGCTGTTTTCTACCGCGAGAGCCAAGCGCTAGCGGCTCCCCGAACGAAACGAGTTTCGCGGATCCAGTCCGCGTGCCCGTCCGCCTATGGAACCTGCCGTGCCCAACCCTAACCGGAGCTAATGTCGGCGCATGGGGCAGGTCTCCGATCAAGAGATCAGGCAGATACTCGAGACGGCAGCCGATCCAGAGCCGGGATCGTGGCTCGTCGGGCTGACGGTCGTCCTTCGCAGCTCCGAGGAGATCGAGGGAACAGTGAAGCTGCTTGAGGATGACGAGGTGCTGATGCATACGGACGCCGGGGAACGACGTGCCCGGATCGAGGAGATCGAGAACGTGATCATGCACTTCCAGTCTCAGGGCCCGGAGTAGGCCCACCGCGGACTAGGGCCCCCGCCCAACTAGTCCCACACGCGGGCCCGCGGGTCCCGTTCTCCAGGTAGTCGCGCGTCGACCGACTTCTTCGGTCCGTCTTCCCGTTGCGTCCGATAGTCGCCCCATGGCTATCCGACAACTCACCTCCCAAACCGTCCCGATCCACAACCTGAAGCCGTATCCAGGCAACCCACGGCGTGGCGACATCGCCGCGATCAGGGAGAGCCTGGAGCAGAACGGCCTCTACAGGCCAATAGTCGCCCGGCGAGCCACCAGCGAGGTTCTCGCGGGCAACCACACGCTCGCCGCGGCGAAGGAGCTCAACTGGACAGAGATCGCGGTCACCTACGTCGACTGCGACGCCGAGCAGGCAAAGCGAATCGTGCTTGCAGACAACCGAACAAACGACTTGGCCGGCTACGACGACCAGGCCCTCGTCGAGCTGATCACCGAGCTCCCGGACCTCGCCGGCACCGGCTACGACCAGGCCGCGCTCGACTCGCTCCTCGACGAGCTCGAGCCGGAACCACTCACGGAGGACGACGTCCCCCCTCCCCCCATCGCGCCGCGGACCTGTCCCGGGGACCTCTACGAGCTGGGGCCTCACAGACTGTTATGCGGGGACGCGCGCGATCCCTCCGCCTATCAGCGGCTCCTTGGCGACAAGCGCCCCGCTCTACTCTGGACCGATCCGCCCTACGGGGTCGACTACGAGGGAAAGACGAAGGCGAAGCTCCGGATCGCCAACGACCGCTCCAACGGTCTTGACTCCCTCCTCCGAGACTCCTTCGCGGCAGTGAACGAGGTTCTGACCGACGGCGCCCCGCTCTACCTCGCCGCCCCCGGCGGTCGCCTCCTCCTCGCCTTTGCCCAGGCGTTCCTGGACGTCGGGTGGGACCTCCGTCAAAGCTTGGTTTGGGTCAAGGACGCAATGGTCCTCGGCCGCTCCGACTACCACTACCGGCACGAGCTGCTGCTGTATGGGTTCAAGCTGGGTCGGGGCCGACTTGGCAGGGGCGGGAAGGCCTGGCACGGCGGTGACTCGGAGACGAGCGTGTTCGAAGTCGACCGCCCACGAGCAAGTCGGGAGCATCCGACGATGAAGCCGGTCGAGCTGATCGAGCGGGCGTTGCTGAATTCCTCTCGTCGTGGCGCGGTCGTCCTGGACCCGTTCGCGGGCTCGGGTTCGACGCTTGTCGCCTGCGAGCGGACCGGGCGAAGGGCCTACCTAGTCGAGCTCGACCCTCGCTACTGCGACGTCGTCTGTGAACGCTGGGAGCGCCTTGTCGGCAAGAAGGCGCGGGTGGAGCGTGGCTAGGCCGACCAAGCTCACCCCGGAGGTAAAGCAGCGGATCGTCCAGGCGGTCCGGGCCGGCAACTACGCCGAGACCTCGGCGCGCTCGGCTGGCGTCTCCTCGGCCACCTACTACCGGTGGATGAAGCGCGGCGAGCGCGAGTCAAAGGGGATCTACCACGACTTCTTTGAGGAGGTAAAGCGGGCCGAAGCAGAGGCCGAGGTCCACGCGGTGGCGGTGATCCGCAGGGAGATCGCCGACGGCGATTGGCGCGCCGCCGCCCACTACCTGGAGCGCCGACACCCCGACCGGTGGCGACGACGAGAGACGCTCGAGCACGACGGCGCCTCCCGGCTCGTAATCAGTGCCGAGGACGTCGGCGACCCGAAGACGAGAAAGGAGCTACGTGAGATCACCCGCCGAATTGCAGACGCTCGCCAGAGCGGGGCCGGCGGCACTCGGGGTCCTGACTGACTCCCGCTTTGCCCTCCCGCCCCATCTGGAGCTGATCGACGAGCAGGTGGTCGAGGCGGTGTGGCGGGCGGGAAAGCGCGCCCGCCCCGAGATCGTGCTCGTCTCCGCGCCTCCCAGGCATGGGAAGTCGACGATCATCTCCGAGTACCTGCCGGCCTGGTTTCTCGGCACCTTCCCCGAGCGGCGGGTGATCTTGACCTCTTATGAGGCCGACTTCGCCGCTTCCTGGGGGGCGAAGACCCGCGGCCTGCTCGAGGCCCACGGGCGCTCGCTCTACGGGATCAGAGTCGATGAGCGCTCGCGCTCTGCCTCGCGCTGGGATCTGGCGGGGAAGCCGGGCGGGATGATCACCGCCGGGGTCGGGGGGCCGATCACCGGTCGCGGGGCGCATCTGCTGGTAATCGACGACCCGATCAAGAACGCCGAGCAGTCGCAATCGCCGACGATCCGCGCCAAGCAGTGGGACTGGTGGCTCTCGACCGCCAGGACCCGCCTCGAGCCCGGAGGCGTGGTCGTCGTCGTGATGACCCGCTGGCACCAGGGAGACCTCGGCGGGAAGCTCCTTCAGGCCTCCACCGAGGGCGGCGACCCAGTGAGGGAGATCCGCTTTCCGGCGCTCGCGGAGCGAAACGACCCCCTCGGGAGGGAGGTCGGGGAGCCGCTTTGGCCCGAGCGCTACGACCAGGAATATCTGGAGGCAAGCCGCGAGACGCTCGGCGCCCACTGGTTCGCGGCGATCTACCAGGGGCGGCCCTCGCCCGAGGAGGGGGGCATGTTCAACCACTCAGACTTCCGCTACTTCGCGATCGAGGGGGACGAGGTCGTCCTCCGCCAACCCGACGAGTCGAAGAAGCGCTTCCCGGTCAAGAGCTGCCAGAGGTTCCAGGTCGTCGACCTGGCGGCCTCCGAGAAGGAGACCGCCGACTACACGGTGATCGCCGAGTACTGGCGGACCCCCGAGGCGGATCTCCTGGTCCGCTCGGTGGTCCGCGAGCGGGTCGCGGTCCCGGACCAGCCGGCGTTCTTCACCAAGCACCACACCGGCTGCCCGGTCAAGGTCGAGGCGATCGGCTATCAGAGCGGGATGGTCCAGACGATGAGCCGCGAGGGCTTCCCGGTCGAGTCCGTCTACCCCGACGCCGACAAGATCGGCCGTGCCGGGGTCGCCGGGGTGCTCTACCGGGGCGGGAAGGTCTACCACCTGGCCGGCGCCCCCTGGCAACACGACTTCGAGGCTGAGCTCCTCGCCTTCCCCGCCGGCGAGCACGACGACCAGGTCGACACGGTCGCCTATGCGGCCAAGGCGCTGCCGTCGATCTACGTCGGCGGCTATCGACAGAAGCGGAAGGGAAAGACGATCACCGGCGGGCTGATGAACAAGCAGTTCTAGGGCCCTGGTCGCACGAGCACGACTGGCGGTGTAGGAAACCCAGGTGCCCTACGGCGAGACGCTGCCGTTCAAAGCCCTGGTTCATGGCTCTAGCTGATGCGCTGCAAGGTCGACTTCACCTTCCGTAGGGCCGTCATGAGGCCACCCAAGTCATCCTCGGGAAGGACCTCTGCTCCGTTGCTCTCCCGCCGCTGAGCCGTCCGATTCACTTCATCGGCGAGCGTGTAGAAATCGTCGCCCTCGGTACGAATCTGGGTCATCTTGAGGCGAGGAAAGATGGCTGCGTGTCGATGCCATTTCTCGGCGGGCAAAAAGAAGTCGTACCCGTATCGCCCATCCTGATCCGCGGCGCGTATCCGGATTTCGTTGGTCTTGAGCTCCTGCAAGACATCAGCGATGGCCTCGCGGAGCGAGGCTAGGTCCTCTGGAATCTGCTCAACGTCCCCGAGAGCAGCTCGCAGTTCGTCCTCGTCGCCCCCCGCACATGCTTTGTGTTCATGGTGGCTAGGAGGGTGCGCAGGCGCTTGGTCATGTCACGGGTCATTTCGCCGTAGTCGTCTCCCTCCGGCTCCGCCCGGAAGATGGTCACTTCGACCTCCCCGAAGGCAGTCCTGATAAAGGCTTGGCAGCCAACCCAGTAGGCGTGCATTTCCCCCCATCTGACGAAGCGACGGGCAGTCGCCATACGGTCGCCCTGATCGATGAGAGCGATCAAACCTTGTTCAGCAAGCGCCTTACGAGTGTCGCTGGGCGGCGCAGTTGGAAGCGCCGCGCGTTCGGCCTCGGACGACTGCAGGGAAAAGACGGCAAAGCCCTCATATGGATTGTCCGGGGTTCGCTCAACCCGATAGCGGCGCGTCTCGTCTACGTTGATTCCACGAACGCGCAGCTCGATTTCGAACTGACTGGCTTTGATCCGCCCCTGCGGGCCACCCTCTGTATAGGGGCGGATCTCGTGCTCATTGCGCAAATAGATAATCGTGTCTACTCCGAAATCCGCGCCGTTCGCCGGCAAGTTGATCTCGCGAACCTCAGGTGATCCCACGGGCGTGTAACTGCTTCGCTGCCCGGGTTGGGCCTTATCAGCCCATCGCGCCTGCGCTCTGTCAACAGGCTTGCTGCCATCTGGTAGCTGAATCGTCAGATACGCGCAGACATGCTCGGCATCTTCCGCCTGAACCCCTGGCGGGGGATCATTTGCGACCGGGATCACCAGGGGACGGATCTTGCTTCCGGGCCACTCGGGAGGCCACTTCAGTGCCAGCCCTTCCGGCATGATCGGATCGCGAAACTTCAGGTGAGGGGGGCCGGGCTTTGCGTCGGGACCGGTTGGCGAAGGATGAACGATCAGATCCCCGCCAGCCGGGCTCTCTTCGATGGTTTGAGAAGGCCGTGCCGTTGCTGGGCGGCGGATGTAATAAACCGGGATCGCGAGCAGGGCCAGAAGAATCCCGAGCGTGATGAGAATCGTGCTCAGCGTCCCCGGCACGGAGGCTCCGTATCCGATGACGGCAAGACCAAGGGCGAAGAGCACAGCTGCCATTCGTGAGACGCGATCCTAGCTTCGCTCCAGTGTTGAGCCGAACTAGAAGGGTCGCGGAAATGGCGCCCAGAGTGAGATTCAGGACGGGTCTGGGTCGAGCGACGCCGGCTGCGGTGCTTGCCCTGCTCGCCGCTGGCATGGCACTGGTCGCCTGCAGCGAAACCGCCCCCCACGCGCACACGGACTTCCCGGTCATCGATGGCGCCCAGGTTGTCGCTGACACCGAGCAGCCGAGCGGGGTCACAACCTCCGTCGGCCACTACCTGATCCTCTTCGATTCCTCATTACGAGGCACCCAACTGGCGCGCGCTGAGCGAGGTGTGGTGGCGGCCTTCGGCTGGGAATGGCACCATCCGTGGAAGCACGCGATGGGGGACTGGGAATCCTCGGAGGGCGACTACATCCGCTTCGGAGCGGCGAGTGGTCGCATCCGCCGCTTCATCCCGAGGCGGATCAAGGAGTTGATCGCGACGACCCCGGGGGCCCCCGAGCACAAGGTGGTCGTCGGAATGGCGCCGCCCGAGGACTATTGAGCAGGCCGATCGGCGCCACGGAATGCTCCTAGCCGCCGGACTGCTCGAGGTAGGCCCCTAGCATCGACGGGCAGATCACGATCTGGGAG
>JBOGZC010000004.1:0-62790 GCA_050697075.1 Solirubrobacterales bacterium
GGCGTCCGCCCGTGCCCCCGGGGCGGGCGGACGCCTGATCGCACGCTCCTGCAGGAGCGTGGAGCCTCAGGCGAACGATTCCTCGTAGCGGCGGGCCGCGGTCCTCAGCACGTCGACCATCGTCGCCACGGCGGGCATCACGGCGGTTCCGCGGGGCGTGGCGGCCAGAACCCCTCGGATCGGCCCCCGCGGATGCAGGGGGCGGATGACGATGTCGTCCCGAGCGGTCGAGAGCGCAAGCTGGGGAATCAAGGCGACCCCGACGCCCGCCGCGACCAGCCCCTGGACGGTCTGGAAGTCGTCGCTCTCGAAGGAGACCCGCGGCTCAAAGCCGGCCGTGTGGCAGGACCGGACGACGTAGCGCGCGTATGGGGTGGCCGCCGAGGTTTGCACCCAAGACTCCCCCCGCAGGTCTCCGAGCCGCACCGTGTCCCGCCCCGCGAGCTCGTGCCCCACGGGCAGCGCCACCCGCATGGGGTCCTCCAAGAGCTCGAAGCGCCGCATCCCCGCCCCGAGCTTCTCGCTCACGCCACGGAACTCGTAGACCAGCACCAGGTCGAACTCACCGGCGCGCAGGCGCGGCACGATCTCCTCAGGCTCGCCCTCTGCGAGGCTCAACTCGACCTCGGGATGGGAGGCGCGGAAGGTCGCGATCGCGACGGGCATCAGCGTGGCTCCGGCGGTGGGGAAGGAAGCCATGCGCAGCCGGCCGCCGCGCACGCCGGCGATCGCCGCCACCTCGGCCTCGGCCGCGTCCAGCCGGGCGAGGATGCTGTCCGTGTGCTCGACGAGCGCGGCGCCGGCCGCGGTCGGGCGCACCCCCCGGCGGTCGCGCTCGATCAGCGTCACGCCGGTTTCAGCCTCGAGCCTCGCGACGGCCTGCGAGACGGCGGACTGCGTGTAGGAGAGGGCCTCGGCGGCGGCTGAGAACGAGCCCTGGGCCGCGACCTCACGGAGCACCTTCAGGCGGGTGACGTTCAGCATTAGCGCGTCTAATTTACTGAATTATCAATAGTACTTGCACTGATAGCAGGGTTCTGGGACTATCGCGGCGAACTTCCGGGTCGAAACCAACCACAGGAGAGAGCCGGCCAATGACTCCCAGAATCATCGTTTCCTACGACGACACGGACAACGATCGCGACGCCCTCGCTCTCGGGCGGCTGCTGGCCGTGTCCGGCGCCGACCTGTCACTCGCCTACGTTCGGCACCAGCAGGCGGACGCCCGCGATCGCGAGAGCCTCGAGCAGAAGCGGGCCGAGGAGCTTCTCGCTCACGGGGCGCAGGCGATCGGCGCGCCCGACGCGCCGCGCC
This sequence comes from Solirubrobacterales bacterium, assembly GCA_050697075.1. Taxonomy (GTDB): domain Bacteria; phylum Actinomycetota; class Thermoleophilia; order Solirubrobacterales; family 70-9; genus AC-56. The sequence goes on from JBOGZC010000004.1 coordinate 1,315, forward strand.
ACGTCATCGTCCACGCTTCGACCGGCGAAGGTCTGATCGAGCTGGCGGAGCGCGAGCAGGCCGACGTGGTCGTGTTCGGATCCGAGTACCGCACCGCCGCGGGCTCCGTGGTCCCCGGCACCTCGGCGCAGCGGATGCTGAAGGGCGGCCCGACAGCGGTGGCCATCGCGCCCGCTGACCTCCGCTCCCACGCCTCGGTTCGCGTCGCGAAAATCGGCATCCTCAGCGATGGCGACGACGCCGCCGAGGACACCGCGCAGACGCTGGCAAACGTCCTCGGCGCCAAGATCGGCGACCCGGACACCGAGCAGGTCGACCTGCTGGTGGTGGGGTCCCGGGACGGCACCCCGGAGGGTCGCCTCGAGCTGAGCGCCGTCGCGGAGTACGCGATCGAGACGGCGACGAGCCCCGTGCTCGCGGTTGCGCGAGCGACGCCGGTCCTGTTTACCGAGCCCGTCCTCTCCGGGGTCTGAGCACGAAGCGACGTTCCTGAGCGCGCTCCCCTGTTGGGGGTGCGCTCAGCTCGTATCAGGCGCCGGTGGCGTCTGCAGCCGCTCGAGGAGCGCCTGTAGGGAAGCCGGGTCCGCTGGGTCGATCCGGACTACGCCGAGATCCTTCAGCGCCGCGGGAGAGGCCTCGTCCCCGAGCTGGGCGACGACCGCCCGCTCGCCCAACGCCCCGAGCGCCAGCCCGGCATCGAACAGCCACGCGGACGCTGGCTGGGACCGCTCGACGACGAGTACGACCGCGATGATGCCGCCGCCACCAAGGGGAGGCGCCCCGACCGCGGTCGCCGAGTCGAGGATTCGCGCCCGCACCGCGGCCCAGTCAGCGACCCGCGCCCCGATCTCGGCGAGCGGGCCGGAGACCGCGCGCTGCCCTGCCTCCGTCTCGGCGAGCACTGCCACGGTCGTCGCCTCCCTCACGGCCCGACTGAAGGCCTCACCGGTTACGTCCCTCGAGGAGCGCTGGGCGTGATGCCAGCCCTGGCCGTGGGCCAGCTCGGGGGGGGAGAGCTCCGGTCCCTCGAGGATCAGCAGCCTGCTGTCCTTCGGCTCCCACTCGCGGTCGCCCAGCTCCACCGGCTGGCCGCGCCGCCAGGGCTCGAGGATCGTCGCGCGCAGCCTCTCCTCGGTCAGGTTGAATGTCCACGCGCGCGCAAGCGAGCGGCGGATCTCGACGTGAAAGGGCACGCCGGGATGCTATGTCGCCCCGGCGGGCGCAACCAGCCGGCCGGCGTGGGCTAGGCCGCGTCTCGCCAGGCGGCCAGCGAGTTGTCGGCCGCGAGCCGCCGAAGCGCGTTCGCCTCGAGCTTGCGAGTGCGCTCCTGGGTGAGCCCGAGCCGACGTGCGACCTCGCGCAGCGACGTCTCCGGTTCGGCGGCCGTCCCGAAGCGAAGCTCGATCACCCGCCGCTCGTCCTCCGGCAGGGTGGCGAGCGCAGCCCCAACCGCACTCTCCTGCTGTCGCTCCAGAACCTCGTCCTCGACACCGGCAACGCTGTCGGTGCGCAGCTCCCCAAGGCTGGTGTCTCCCTCTCCGACTGGCGCATCGAGGCTCGTCGTGACCCGGGTCAGGTCGCGGATCGCCTTGACCTCGTCGAGCGGCAGCTTGGCCCGTTCGGCGACTTCGTCGTCGGTGGGATCCCGATTGAGTTGCACGCTCAGCTCGGCGTCGATCCGGTTGACGGTCCGCTCGCGCTGCGCCACGTGGGCCGGAATCCGAACCGGTCGGCCGGTGTTGTCGAGTCCTCGCTGGATCGCCTGCTTGATCCAGAGCACGGCATACGTCGAGAACTTGTAGCCGCGCCGCCAGTCGAACTTCTCGGCGGCGCGAATCAGGCCAAGCATCGCCTCTTGGACGAGGTCCTGGAGGGCGAGCCCGTGGCCCTGGTAGCGGCGGGCGAACTTGATCACCAGGCGCAGGTTCGAGTTGATGAGCCGCTCCTTGGCCTCGAGGTCGCCGCGCTCGATCCGCTTCGCGAGCTCGACCTCCTCCTCACGGGTGAGCAGGGGGTAGTGGCTGGCCTGGTTGAAGAGCAGCTGAAGGCCGTCCGTGGTCTCGGACGCGCCACTATGCGCATTGCCACGGCGCTCGGCCTGGTCGACGACGGGCGACCCGGCCGGGTGCTGGCCACGTGGGCGGGATGTTTCGGCGCGCTGTCCCGCAGCGCCTCGTGTAAGGGCCATCTGTCTCCTTTTTCTCAGTTGAGTCTCTCCTTCGCTATACAAAGTATAGTAGCTTTACTGTGCAAAGTAAAGGGCGCCGCCACGCGCGTCCCGCGCCTACGCTGCGCGTAGTGGTGCGTGCTAAGTTGATTCTAACGTGAACGTTAGAATAGAGCGCGCGTCGCCACAGGAGGGCCGGCTGGGCCGCCGGTTTCGCCCCGGGGTCAGCGCCGAGCACCCTCACTACAAGTGGTGGGCCCTGTCGTGCACGAGCCTCGGAATGCTCCTGGCGACGATCAACTCCGGCACCCTGATCATCGCGCTGCCCGACCTCGAGCGAGCCCTGGGCACGACCCTGCTCCAGCTCGTCTGGGTGATCCTCGCCTACATGATCGCCTCGACGGTGCTGGTGTTGACGGCCGGCCGGCTGTCGGACCTCTTCGGCCGCAAGCGCGCCTACGTGGCCGGCTTCGTCGTCTTTGCGATCGCATCCCTGGGGGCCGGCTTCGCCGCCGACGGCACCCAGCTCATTCTCTGGCGGATCGTTCAGGGGGTGGGCGGCGCCTTCCTATTCGCCAACGCAGCTGCGCTCGTCACCGACGCCTTTCCCAGGGAGCAATTGGGGCTCGCCATGGGCACCAACACGATGGTCGCCGCGATCGGCCTGGTGCTCGGACCCGTGCTCGGCGGTGTGCTGGTGTCGGTCTCCTGGCATTGGGTGTTCTGGTTCAACGTCCCGCTCGGCTTGGCGGGCGCCCTCTGGGGCAGCCTGGTGTTGCGCGAGCTGGCCACGCGCGATGCGATCAGGGGCCTGGACATCACGGGAACCGCCTTGTTCGTGGTGGGGCTGACCGGACTCGTGCTCGGGATCTCCAAGGGAGGGATCTCGGGTTGGAACGACCCGGTCGTGATCGGCGGCCTGATTGCCGGTGCCGTGTTCCTGCCCGCCTTCCTGTTCGTCGAGAGCCGCTCGCGGTCCCCGATGCTCGATCTGACGATCTTCCAGAACCGGATGTTCTCCGCGGCCGCGGCGGCGGCGTTCATCAACGGGCTCTCGCGCTTCGCGCTCCTGTTCGTGTTCGTCCTCTACTTCCAGGGGGTCAAGGGGGACGACCCGATCACCGCGGGGGTGAAGCTGACCCCGATGGCGATCGGGATGCTCGTCGCCTCGCCCCTTGCGGGAGTCTGGGCCGACCGCCACGGCTCGCGAGCCCTGGCGGCGCTGGGAATGGTGGTGAGCGCCGCCGCCCTCGCGATGATGACGACGCTCGAGCCCCAGAGCCCCTACTGGCAGAGCACCCTGTGGCTCTTGCTCGTGGGCGTCGGATCCGGCATGTTCAACTCCCCGAACACGGCGGCGATGATGGGGGCGGTGCCCGAGCATCGGCGGGGGATCGCCGCCGGCGCGCGCACGATGCTCCAGAACACGGGCGCCGTGATCTCGATCGCGTTCGTGCTCGCCGTTATCACCGCGGCGGTCCCGAGGGATGTCCTGTTGAAGATCTTCTCGGGCTTGGCCCAGGGTCTCTCCGACGCCAAGCTGGCTCCGTTCATCCACAACATGCACACTGCGCTCTGGGTGCTCGCCGCCACTTCGCTGATCGGCGCCGGCGTCTCGCTGCTGCGCCCGCGCCACGCCGCAGCCTCCGAGCAGGCGGGTGGCGACAGGCGGACGTCGGTGGCCTCGGAGGTCACGCCGTGACCATAGGAACGTCCCGGCTGCGAATCGGCGAGGTCGCCGAGCTCACCGGCACCACGCCTCGCACGATTCGCTATTACGAGGAGCTGGGGTTGCTGCCGGTCGCCCTCGGCCGGGAACCCGGGTCACACCGTCTTTATGAGCAGGTGGACGTGGAGCGCCTGCGGGACGTCCTGCGGCTCAAGGAGCTCTTGGGCATGTCCCTCGAGGAGCTCCGCGAGCTCGCCGCGGTCGAGGTCGCGCGGGCCTCGCTGCGAAGGGAGTGGGATCAGGGCATCGAGGATCCGGCCCGTAGGCGCGAGGTGCTCACCGAGGCGCTGGGGTATGTCGAGCGACAGCTCGAGCTCGCGCGTCGGCGCCGCGTGGACGTGACCAAGCTCGAGGGGGAGCTGCGCGCCAAGCGCGACCGGCTCCGCGACCGGCTCCGCGAACTCGATTGACATCTTCAGGTGCCTCAGCGTCGACCCCTAATCCAACGCCGCGCCTACGGCGTGCCGCTCGCCGCCTCAGCGAGTCCTGAGCAGCACGTCATTTCCGAACGGATCGGCCGTCTGCACGGCGCCGTCCGCTCGCCCCGCCCCGATTCCCGCGTCGGAGAGCCGGCCCTCGAGTCGATCGAGCTCTGACGGCTCGTCCACGACCAGCTCGAAGCGATTCAGCCCCAAGGCCCCGTTCGGGGGCGGAGGGGCGCCCTGGCCGGCCCAGGTGTTCAGGCCGAGATCGTGGTGATAGCCGCCCGTGGAGGCGAACAGCGCGCCCGGATAGCCACGGACGGTGACGTCGAACCCGAGCAGCCCGCAGTAGAAGGCCTCCGCCCCGGCCAGGTCCCCAACGTTCAGGTGGACGTGGCCGATCCGGGTCTCCGTGGCCATGCTGCCGATGTCGGCATCCGCGTCCGCTAGCTCGCCGGCGATGCGATCGAGGTCGAGCGGCAGGGTCGCCATCTGAAGCTCGCCCTCCGCATACGGCCAGTCCTCCTTGGGTCGGTCGCGGTAGACCTCGATCCCGTTGCCCTCCGGGTCGCTCAGGTAGAGGGACTCGCTGACCAGGTGGTCCGAGGCGCCGGTCAGCGACTGCCCCGATGCGACGATCCGGCGCAGCGCACGCGCCAGCTCGAGCCGGCTGGGGACGAGGATCGCCAGATGGAAGAGCCCGGTGGTTCGGGGCGGCCGGTGCGGGGCGTCCGGGGTCTCGACGAGCTCGACCGACGCAGCCCCGTCGGCCCCGAGCTGAAGGGCCCCGTTGTTGTCGCCGATCTCGCGAAGCCCGATCGTCTGCTCGTAGAACGCTCGCGCGCGCTCGCGGTCCGCGACATTCAGGCGTACCGCGCCCGGCTTCATCGTCCGGCCTGCGCCCTGTCGTAGCGGGACTGGGCGGCCTCGATCTCGCCGAGGTGCCTGGCGGTCCACGTGACGACGGAGGAGATGGGCCCCACCAGGGTTCGCCCCATGGAGGTAAGCCGATACTCGACCCGCGGGGGCACCTCGGCGTACACCGTGCGCCCGACCAAGCCGTCGCGCTCGAGTCCGCGCAGTGTCTGGGTGAGCATCTTCTGGGAGATGCCCTCGATCTCCCGCTGCAGCTCGGCGAAGCGCATGGTGCGGTTGCGCAGGAGGTTGACGATCAGGACCGACCACTTGGCGCCGAGCCGGTCGAGGGTGCCGCGGCTCGGACAGCTGGCGTGGTAGGGATTCGGCGGCATACGGGTAACCGCTTATGGCTTTTGGTTGCTCGATGGCACTTGCTGCAGGGCCGATACTAAGGCACCACTGGTAACTAAGCCTGACGCGCCCTGACCCGGCACACCGTCAGGTCGCGCGGAGCTCCCCGAGCGCTCAATCGCCTGGCGCGTCCGAAGGCGAAGCCCTCGGAGTCGAGGTTCTCGCGCGCGGCTTCTGACACCAGCACCTCGCCACCCTTGGCGGACTGGGCCACCCGGGCCGCGATGTTCACGTCAACGCCAAGATAGTCGCGCCCCACTCGGCGCGGCCGGCCCAGGTGAACGCCGGCGCGAAGCTGGGGCCGGTGCCCTCCGACCTCGACCGCCTCGACTCCCGCCTGCGCCTCCAGAGCGGCGCCGACGCCGGCGCTCGCGAGGCGAAACACGGACATCGACCCGTCGCCGAGGCGCTTGACGAGGCTGCCGCCGTGAGCCGAGATCGCGGTGTCCTCGGCACTCGCGACCCGGCGCACTAGCTCAAGGGCCGCCTCGTCCCCCGCCTCCAGTGCCCAGGTCGAGAAGCCCACGATGTCCGTGAACAGGATCGCCACGTCCACCGTGCCACGACCGCGGCCCTGTGCCTCGGACAGCGACTGCCACGCCTGGAGTGCGCCAAGGCTCAGCTCCCGCATCGCGCTCGGCCGGTCGGGCTGCGCCTCGGAGACCATCCGGCCGATTCGATCCGGGGCGCCGCCACCGGTGGTGGACAGGGCATCGCCATAGCGCTCGTCGCCCGGCAGCAGCTGACGGATGAACCTGGCAGTGGCGACGAGCCGAGGCTTGGAATCGGCCAGCCGAACCCGCCGACGGAACCTCCCTGGCCCGTCGGGTGCTCGCGACTGCTCCGTGATCGGATCCCGCTCGTTGCTCATACGCCGAATCGTCGCCCATTTCGCAGGCCACCGCGGCGATTGGGTCCACTAGCCTGGACCGCTCATGAGCTGGGGCCCGTGAACTCGATCGACGTCAACGCGGTGCTGGGGAGGGTGGGCCTTCCCGCGACCATCAATCAGATGGCCTCCCGCCGCTGGGACACGATCGTGGTGGGCGGCGGGCACAACGGGCTCACGGCGGCCGCCTACCTGGCGCGTGCGGGGCGCTCGGTGCTCGTGCTCGAGCGCCGGGAGCGGCTCGGCGGGGCGTGCACGCTGGAGCAACCGTTTCCCGATGAGCGCTACCTGGTCAGCCCGTGCGCGTACGTGGTTGGCCTGCTCGACGACCTGGTGGTGAAGGAGCTCGAGCTGGAGCGTCGCGGCTATCGCGTGATCCCGGCCGATCCGGCGCTTTGGTGCCCGTTCGCGGACGGGTCGTCGTTTGCGTCCTTTCTGGACAGCGACCGGACGCTCGCGCACCTGCGCGAGAACCGCTTCTCCGAGCGCGACGTAAGGGGCCTGCTCGCCTACCAGGAGGTGTTCGCCCGCCTCCGCCGCCTGCTGCGGCAGGGCTCCGCCGGGGATACGTGGCGTGACGCCTCGCCGAGCCGAGCCGAGATCGAGCGGATCCTGGGCGACGACCGCGAGTTGATCTCGATCGTGTTCGAGGAATCGATCGCCGAAACGCTCGATCGCTATGTGGCTGACCAGCGGCTCAAGGATGCTCTCATGGGCCAGGGGGTCATCGGGACCAACGCGGGCCCGCGGGACGCCGGCACCGCGTCGGTTCACCTCATGCACCATCAGGGGAACCTGCTCGGCCTCGGAGCCGTGTGGGGCTATGTCGAGGGGGGCATGGGACGGATCTCGTTTGCGATCGCCGAGGCGGCACTCGAGGCCGGCGCGACCCTGGCCTGCGGGGTCAGCGTCGAGCGGATCCTTCCGGGCGAGGGCGTCGAGATCGAGAGCGGCGAGCTGATCCCGGCCGCGAACGTCGTCTGCAACGCTGACCCGAAGCGCACGCTCCGGATGCTCGATCCGACATCAGTCCCGGCCGGCTACCGGGAGCGGCTCGAGAGCTGGAAGGTCACCTCGCCGGTCGTGAAGCTGAACGCCGCTCTGACAGCGTTGCCGACCTTCACGGCCGCCGGCGACGACGAGCCCCACCGCGCGATGGTCACCATCACCCCTGGGCTCGATGCCTGCCAGGAGGCGTTCGAGGCGTGTCAGCGGGGAGAGCCCGGGATCGGATTCGCGGAGCTCTACTTCCAGACGGCGTACGACCCCTCGGTGGCGCCCCCCGGCAAGCACGTGATGAGCGTCTTCGCTCACTACGCGCCGCACCAGCTCTCCGACGGCGACTGGGATCGTTGCCGAGCGGAGATCGGCGACCTCATCCTCGACGCGATCGCGGTGCACGCTCCGGACGTGCACGATTGCGTCGAGCACGTGCAGGTGCTGGGCCCGGCTGACATCGAGCGTCAGATGGGCCTGACGGGTGGCCACATCTTCCAGGGCGATGTCCTGCCGGACCAGATGTGGGACCGGCGGCTGACGCCCCGGACACCGCTCGATGGCCTCTACCTGTGCGGCGCCTCCACGCATCCGGGCGGGTCGGTGATCGCCCTCAACGGCCGCAACGCGGCGATGGCGCTGCTCGAGGACGCGGGCATTGCCTCGGCCGCTGCCTGACCAGGCCTAGGCCGGCGCTCGCGTCAACCCGCAGAGCCGCATGCTGAGCTCCCAGAGGCGTCGACGAGCCTCCGGGTCGTAGGCCTGCTCATCGGCGGTGGACTCCTGGAGGCCGTCGAAGTAGTGACCGCTCACGCCGTCCAGCTCCGGTGAGGCCACGAGGCGGACCAGGGCCCGCACGCCTTCCTCGACCCTAGACAGGACCCGCCCGAGGCCCTCGCGCACCATCTTGGTGTCCATCAGGGTCGCGGGATGCAGGGCGTGGGCGGTCACCTCGAGGGGGTTGAGCCGCTCCGCCAGCTCGAACGTGAACATGATCTGGGCGAGCTTGCTCTGGCTGTAGGCGCGAAAGCCGTCGTAGCCGCGCTCCAGCATCAGGTCGTCGAAGTCGATCGGGGACTGGCCCACCGAGGCAACGTTGACGATCCTCGCGGGGCCGGAGCGCACGAGCAGGGGCAGAAGGAGCTCGGTGAGCAGGAAGTGGGACAGGTAGTTGACCGCGAAGGTCAGCTCGTGGCCGTCGTCGCTCAGCTTCCGCTCCGCGTCCAAGGTGGCGATCCCGGCGTTGTTGACGAGCGCATCGAGGCGATCGTTCTCGTCGGCCACGTCGGCCGCCAGCAGCCGAACGTCGTCGAGTCGGGAGAGATCCGCGATGTACGCCCGGTGGCCGTCGTTTCCCGTTCGCTCGCGGAGCTCCGAAACCGCCCGTCCGCCTCGTTCGCCGTTGCGGCCGTGAACCAGCACGGTGGCGCCGCGATCCGCGAGCGTACGAGCGGTCGCCAGGCCCAGGCCGTCGGTCGACCCGGTGATCAGGATCGTCTGTTCGGTGAGCGGGCGCACCCTCAGGCTCACGGCTACCCGGTTTTCGGGCTCGCATCCGCGGCGGGCCGCTCGAGGTCGAGCGAAGCCCCCGCCGGCCCCAGGTTGATGACCCGCGTGGAACCGATCACCGATTGCTGTCCCCACTGCTCGTGGATGTGTCCGCAGAGCGCGAGGCGAGGCCGCCTCGACTCAATCGCGCGCAGCACGGACTCGCTCCCGAGGTGTCTGCCTCGACTCAGGTCCACGTGGCCGCGCGGTGGCGAGTGGACGGCGAGGACGCAGCCCTCGGGACACCCCGCGAGCATGGCCGCAGCCTCGTCCTCGGTGAGGTCGAAGCTCCAGTCCCAGGGGGTCACCGGCACGCCGGCGCCCAGGCCGTAGAACGCGACGCCGTCGATCTCGGCGCCCTGCCCGTGCAGCACGCGGGCCGAGTCCCAGCCCCGGCAGGCCTCCCGGAGCGCCTCGTCCGTTTCGTTGTTCCCCGGGACGAGGACGACTGGCCGCTCGATCGCGCGGAGCGCGTCGATCGTCTCCTCGAGCCCCTGGTGGACGGAGGCGAAGTCGCCCACCCCGATCACGACGTCCGCGGTGGCGCTTTGCTCGACGAGGCGCTCCACCTGGCGAAGGTCGGCGTGGACGTCGCTGAACGCGAGCAGCTTCACCCGGCGAGCCTACCCCGCACTCCTCGCCACGAAACGCCCTGGGATGCGACGGATTTCGCCGTGCGAGGCGCGGGGCTGCGCACGACATCGTGAGCGAAGTCTTGCGTGTGTGACCGCCGTCACACACAAACGCGTGTTCGATTGCCACCCTGCCGCGGCTTACCCCTCGGGCGCGCGCCGCAGATCGGCGCGCTCACTCAGACCGCCCAGGGAAGACGGACGCCCGGCAAACCGGAGCGCAGGCCGAAGGACGCGAGACGCGTGCCTTCGCGTCAGCGCGCGGCTGCGCGGTCATCGCGGCCGGGCGAACCCAACTGGAGGTGGTTCATCCCATGTCCGTCGCCAATCGAAAGTTCATCGCAGCGGCGAGTGCCCTCGCGCTGGGGCTTAGCGTGGCCGCCCAAGCGGCCGGCTCCCCGGCCCACTCACCCGCCAAGCAGCGGCCGGATGTGCGGTCGGATCATCGCCCGACGCTGAGCGTGCTCGAGAAGCCGGCGAAGCGCTTCGACCGATCGGTCGAACTGGCCCGCCGCAAGGCGGAGAAGGCGCAGGCGCGGAGGAAGGCCGCCGCGTCCGCGGGGAGTCCGGCGGCCTCGGCCGGCAGCGTCCCTTCCCCGGAGGCCGTTGGTGTTTCCCTGGCCACACTCGATTCCATCGCGGCGTGTGAGTCCGGCGGCGACCCCTCCGCGGTCTCCCCGGACGGGACCTATCGGGGCAAGTACCAGTTCGACTATGGGACCTGGGCGTCGGTTGGCGGGTCGGGCGACCCGGCCGCGGCCCCGGAGGCCGAGCAGGACTATCGCGCCGCGCTTCTGTACAGCCGCGGCGGCTCGAGCCCCTGGCCGATCTGCGGATCGTGAATTGAAGCCCCGGCCCTCGCGGCCGGGGCTTCTCGCTTGGGCGCTCGCTGCCGATGGTTAGCGAGTGAACGTCGGCGACTACGCGCTCGTTCGGGGCTTCCGCCAGACGCGCGGCGCCCTGGCCCGCTGGAATGACGACCCGTGGCCCGTGCTCCACGGCTGGATCGGGGGCGGAGTGGCCGTCGCGCTGGCGCTCCTGGCGGTCGTCCTGCTGATCGCGTACGTGGCGGTGCCGGATCCGACGCCGATGTCGATCCCGGGGATCACCGATCCCCCCCGCCCGGTCGACGTGATGGAGATCCTATTTCGCAACTCCCTGGTCCTCGCGCTGCACGCCTTTGCCTGCGTCGCCGGGTACATCGCCGGGAGCTCGCTGCCGCTTTCGGCCCAGCAACGAACGGGCTTGTCGCGCTGGATCCACGAGAAGGCGAGGCCGGTGGCGTTCGCCTGGGTCGTCGCCGTGACCTGCTTCTCACTCGGAACCCAGGCCTATGCGCTCGGCTCGACCGGCGCGACACTGGCCTACCAGCTCCACATCTCGCCCGCCGTGCTGATGCTCACCGTGCTCCCCCACGCCGTCCCGGAGCTGACCGCGCTGTTCTTGCCACTCGCAGCGTGGACGATGGCCAGCCGGCGCGGGGAGTGGGGCGACCTGCTCGCCGCCACCATCGTGACGGTCACGCTGGCCGTCCCGACACTCGTCTGCGCGGCGCTCTGGGAGACCTACGTCTGGCCCTACCTGCTCCGCGCCGTCTCGCCGATCGCGTAGGGGAGCCCCCTACGCGGCCTCGCCGTCCTGCTCGGTCTCGGCGTCGGGCCCAAGCAGCGCGCGCCGGAACACTCGCTGCTCGTCCTCGAACAGGAAGCCCCAAAGATGCCGGCGCTCGAGGAGCGTCCTTCGCTTGGTCTCGAGGACGGCCTTGCGTGGGAGCTGGGCCACGCGCTGTGCAAGCTCGAGCCCGCGGGCGACCACGTCGCTCGCTACTTCGCGGACGATCCCCAGCTTCTGGGCTTCGTCGGCCTTCACGAGGCGGCCGGTGAGGCAGAGCTCCTGCGCGATCGTCGCCGGCAACACCGCGCGCGCCGCCGCGTAGCTCGGCGGAATCCCGCGCGGCAGCTCCGGGTATCCGAACACGGCCGAGGGCGATGCGATTCGCAGGTCGCACAGCAGCGACAGCGCGAAACCGCCCGCGATCGCCGGGCCGTTCACGGCGGCGACGATCGGCCGCTGGCAGTTTCCCACGGTCTCGAACGCCAGGGTGCTCGTCTCCACCAGCTGTCGACGATGCTCGAGATCACCGCCGAACTGGCCCGTGTCCATGCCGGAGCAGAACGCGGGCCCGGCTCCGGTGAGCACCACGCAACCAACGCCCCGGTCGCCCGAGAGCGCCTCGAAGGCCTCGGCGAGCTCCTGGCGCAGCTCGATGGAGAGGGCGTTTCGCTTCTCCGGACGCTCCAGGGTGACGACGGCAACCTCGTCGTTGCGCTCGATCGAGAGCAAGCCCTCCACGAGCGCACTCTATCCGGGGCCCCGCCGCACGTCGAGGGGCGCCTTGCTCCCTGCTCAGGCGGCCTTTCGTTGCGAGGATCGGCGCTTTGGCGACCGACTGACCGGGGCCGCGAGCCCGCCAGGGCCCGGGCGGTAGCGGCGGAGCTGCGCCTCCAGGCACGCCGAACAGGAGCACTCGGGGATCGTGATCCCCGAGTTCGGGCAGATATTCATCGCCGATCCGCGCATCGGCACGATCGGCACGAGAGTAGTCGCGGCCGAAGTCGGAACGGGGATGAACGCTCGGGTTTCGCTGCGTGGCCTGAGACACTGGGCGCGTGAATGCCGACGGAGCCGAGAGCGCCACGGGACCCGGCGAGCGAGGCGTGGACCCGGCGGCGGCCGTCGCCGAGGCGCGCGTCCGCGTGCCGACGCGTGGCAACCGGCGGCTGGAGGCGCTGCTGGAGGGGGTCAACGCGGATCTCGAGCTCCGCACCTGGTGGCACATGGCCCAGGTGGTCTCGGAGCGGCTCGGGATGTCGGACCACTCGTGGGTGCACGTTCAGATCGTGCTCAACATCGCGCTGCGCCTCCTGCGCCTGCTCGGTCGGTCGGGGATCGACCCGGCGATGGTCACGGATCACGGGATGGGCAGGCGGGACGCCGAGGTGGTGGTCGCCGCCGGCGCGCTGCTCCACGACGTCGGCATGTCGATTCACCGCGCGGACCACGAGGCCTACAGCCTGTTCCTGGCCGAGCGCAAGCTCAGGGAGCTGCTCGCCGAGGTCTACCGGGAGCCGGAGCGCACCGTGGTCGTGTCCGAGTCCCTGCACGCGATCATCGGCCATCGCCGCCGCGGCGAGCCGTACACGCTCGAGGCCGGGGTCGTCCGGGTGGCGGACGCGCTCGACATGGCCCAGGGACGCTCGCGCGTGCCGGTCGAGGCCGGGCGGGTCGGCATCCACTCGCTGTCGGCAGCCGCGATCGACGAGATCTCGATCGAGGCGGGCGAGGAGCTCGCCGTCAGGGTGGAGATAAAGATGAACAACTCCGCCGGGATCTTCCAGGTGGACGACCTCCTGGCGACCAAGCTCCGGGGCACCCCGCTCGAGGGACACGTCGAGGTGGTCGCGACGATCGAGGGCGAAACCGAGAAGCGGCTGTTGACCGAGTTCCGGCTCCCCGGCGGCTAAGGCCGGAATTCCGCTTCATTGCGCGGCAGCCGACGAGGCGAGCGAGAAAGCCCAAAACGCCTCGGCGAACGGCGGCGAAGGAGATCAGGTCGGACCTCCCTCATAGCGTTTCCAGCGGGACGCCAATCAGCTCGAGCCGGCGTCTGAGGCCATTCAGCGCGAAGTCGCGGACCTCGTCGAGGCTGACGCCGAGCGCGTCGAAGTCCACGCCGCCGGAACCGTTCCCGGACGGCGAAAGCGACTCGGCGACCGACGGCAAGAGCTCGCGGAGGGTGGTGCGGACGACGTCGCCGAGGTCGGCATCGGCGGCAACGCTCTCCCGTAGGAACCAGACGCCGTAGCCGATGTGGCGAGTCTCGTCGTGGTGGATCTTCGAGTAGCCATCGACGAAGCCGGGCAGTAGGCCCCCACCGTTCAGATAGTCGGTGGTGAACTTGAACGTCGTCAGGCCGAGGGTGCTCTCGAGGATCAGGTGGTAGAGCGTCACGAAGGCGACCTTGGCCTCCTGGTTACGCGGCTCGGCAACCACTCGCTGGTGGGCGTGGATCAGGGCGACGTCGAAGAGGTGCTCGAAAGCCGGCGAGACGTGCTTGCGGGCACGCTCGACGTGAGCGGCGATCAGATTGGGCTCGGCGATCACCTCGTCGCGGAAGCGAGCGTAGAACTGCATGTGGCGCGCCTCGTCGACCTGCTGGGTGGCCAGGAAGGTCGCCTCCTCCTCTGAGGCGTAGGCACCGACGAGGCCCGAGAACTTGGTCGTGATCCGCTCCTCGGCCACCATCAGCGATGAGAGGACGAACAGGATCAGGCTCCGCCCGTCGCCGTCCATCTCGCGCCACTGCGCCTGGTCGGTACTGAGGTCGATCTCGAACGGCGACCACTGCGAGTCCTCCCAGCGGCGGTAGAGGGTCTGCGGGTCGTTGAGCTGGATGTCGGCGGTGGTCACGCCGATCGCAGGCGCGCTCGGATGATCGCCGACCTGGCGTACTGGTGAACGCGATGAGTCTCTTGGACCTCGACATCATCGAAACCCGCCGCGATCAACCCGTGCACGAAGGTCTCCCGCGTCAGCGCGCCGGCGATGCACCCGGTCCATTGCTGCGTGTCGCGGCGCGTGACGTCGTCCATGTCCGGATCGGCAATGACGTCGCTAACCGCAAACCGCCCGCCGGGGCGCAGGACCCGGGCGGCCTCGCGAAACACGGCTGGCTTATCGCCCGAGAGATTGATTACGCAGTTGGAGATGATCACGTCGATCGAGTCGTCAGGAAGGGGCACGTGCTCGATCGTTCCCTTGACGAAGTCGACGTTTTCCATGCCCGCTTCGCGCTGATTTGCTCGGGCCAGATCAAGCATCGCATCGGTCATGTCGAGGCCGTAGGCCTTCCCAGTCGGGCCGATGCGGCGCGCTGAGAGCAGAACGTCGATACCTCCGCCAGATCCGAGGTCGAGGACGACCTCGCCCTGATTGAGATCGGCAACGGCCGTTGGGTTGCCGCAGCCGAGCGAGGCGAGCTGCGCGGCGTCAGGCAGAGCGTCGCGGTCCTCGGTTTCATAGAGGCTCGAGCCGAACGCCTTGCGCTGCTCGGAGGTCATTGCTTCGTTGTTGCAGCACGCCGCCGATCCGGTGCTCGCTGCCGTCGCCACGGCCGCGTAGCGGTCCCGGACGACCTCGCGCACGTCATCGGTCTCGATCGCGCGAGAAGCAGAGCATCCGCAGTCATCGCCGTGACCCTCGCCGCAGCACTCGGACTTTGCGTTCGGGTCACAGCAGGTCTGCTGAGTCGCCGGGCTACAGCAACTCTTGGGCTCAAGAGTCTCTAGCTCAGCCACGAGCTCAGCTCCTCCAGCGCGTCAGGATGAACGTAGTAGTAGGCCCAGAGGCCGCGGCGCTCGGAGCCAACGATGCCGGCCTCCCTGAGCACCTTCAGGTGATGGGAAACGGTGGGCTGGGAGAGGTCGAACAGCGGCACTAGCTCGCACACGCACACCTTGCCGGCGTGCTTGCGGAGCACGTCGACGAGCTGGAGCCGGATCGGGTCGCCGAGGGCCTTTGCCACCCGTGCCATCCGCTCGGCCTCGAGCCGCTCGACGTCGGGGTAGACGACGGGCTCGCAACAGGGCTCCCCGACGGGTCGCTTTTGCTTCGGGGACAGCTTCAAATCGACCGCCATCTATTTACGTATATCAATTGAAAAGATAGATGTCAATGTAATAAAGTCGGGACATGCGACCCGCGGAGCCGGACCAGCAGGTGCCGGAGGTCCTCTTCGTCTGCGTTCACAATGCCGGGCGCAGCCAGATGGCCGCCGGGCTGCTCGACAAGCTCGCCGACGGGAGCGTCCACGTTCGCACCGCCGGCTCAGATCCGGCCGATCAGATTAATCCGGCCGTGGTCGAGGCGATGTCCGAGGTGGGCGTCGACCTCTCGAAGGAGTTCCCGAAGCCGCTCACGGACGAGGTGGTGCGGGCCGCGGATGCCGTGATCACGATGGGTTGTGGGGATGCTTGTCCGGTCTACCCGGGAAAGCGCTACGAGGATTGGGATCTCGAGGACCCGGCGGGCAGGGACCTCCAAACGGTCCGCCGGATCCGCGACGAGGTCGCCGACCATGTCCGCAAGCTCCTCCCGGAGCTCCTGGCCACCGACCCCGCGGCCTAGGCGAGCAACGCGAGACACGGGGAGGGTCGATGGAGGGCTCACGCGTCGCAATCATCACCGACATCCACGGCAACCTGCCGGCTCTCGGGCGGATCGGTGGCTTCAAGACCTTCGAGCGGATCGCCGCAGGCTCGGCCGCCTGAGGATGGCGACCTCGACATGAACCGGCCTCCTCTCCGTCGACGCCTGTTCGCGGAGTTCCTTGGCTCGGCCTTCCTGGCTGCGGTTGTGGTCGGCTCCGGGATCGCGGCTCAGCAGCTTTCACCCGACGACGTCGGCCTCCAGCTGCTCGAGAACGCGGCCGCCACCGCAGCGGGGCTCTTCACCATCATTCTCATGTTCGGCCCTGTTTCCGGGGCACACTTCAACCCGGTCGTCTCCCTCGTCGACGCCGGCTTCGGTGGCCTTTGCTGGCGCCACGCGCTTGCCTACATCCCCGCCCAGGTGTTCGGCTGCATCGCCGGCGCGATCGCCGCCAATGGGATGTTCGCGCTGGCGGCCGTGAGCATCTCGACGAAGCATCGAGCGTCGGAGGCGCACCTGCTCGCAGAGGTGATCGCGACGCTCGGGCTGATCCTGGTGATCTTCGCGCTCGCACGGACGAGGAGAGGTGCCCTTGCGCCGGCAGCGGTGGGCGCATACATCGGCGCCGCGTACTTCTTCACGAGCTCGACGAGCTTCGCCAATCCCGCGATCAGCGTGGGCCGAATGTTCTCTGACACCTTCGCCGGAATCGCACCGGCCTCCGTACCTGGGTTCGTGATCGCGCAGCTCTTGGGTGGACTTGTCGCGATCGGCGCGCTGAGCGCGCTCTACCCGGACATCACACCGGAGGAAGCCGCCGAGGTCATGGTGCCTCACCAGGAGCGAGCCACTGCCGGCGATGGCTAGCTAGACGCCGGCGCCCTCTGCCCCACGGCCCTCTCCCGCGGCGAAGCGGGTCGCGCCGCGGGCGCCGGTTTCGACCGACGCCCGACCGAGTTCCGCCTCCAGCGCCAAGCCGTCCGACAGCGGGAGCCCGGAGCCCTCGATCGCCGCTCGGCGGTCCGACAGCATGGTCATCTGCGGGAACCCAGCGAGGCCCTCGGCGACCTCGAGCGCGCGATCGAGATGCAGGCCCTCGGGGACGACCTCGTTCACGAGGCCCCAGGCGAGCGCCTCCTCCGCGTGGACGACCCGGCCGGTGAGGATCATCTCCAACGCCCGGCCCATGCCGACGACCAGCGGCAGCCGCTGGGTCCCGCCGTCGATCAGCGGCACGCCGAACCGCCGCTCGGTGAATCCGAGGTGTGCGGTCTCCGACGCGATTCGCAGATCGCACCACAGCGCCAGCTCGAGCCCGCCCGCCAGGCACCAGCCTGAGATCGCGGCCAGGGTGGGCTTCGACGGGGTGAGCCGCGTAAAGCCCATCGGGCCCTCCGGGGCCCCGGCCACGGCGTCGATCGCCTCGGGCGTCAGGTCAGGCGCTGCCTCGGCGAGCGCCTTGAGGTCCGCTCCGGCGCAGAAGGCCTCCGGCCCCTCGCCCGCGAGCACGAGGACCCGGGCGTCGTCATCGGCCTCGAAGCGCCGGAATCCCTCGAGTAGCTCGGCGGCGGTCTCCGTATCGACGGCGTTGCGCCGCTCCGGTCGGTTGATGGTCAAGAGCGCCGCGGCTCCCGAGCGCTCGTACCGCACCTTGCTCATGACCCGATGCTATGCGCTTGGGCTAGCGACGAAGTCGCCGATTTAGGTTGGCGGGCGGAGGCGCTCCAGCTCCTGCCGGAGGCGCTCCTTGCGGCTCTCGAGCCGGATCTGGATCAGCGACAGGACGGTGACCAGTAGGACGAAGAAGATCATCAGCCCGAAGCCCCAGTAGGTGACGACCTTGTCGTCGGTGCGGCCCCAGAGGCCAACGCCATCCGCCGCGAGCGCCGGCGACGCCAATCCAGCGAAGGCGACCAGTGATACAGCCGCGAAGAGGAGCGATCGGACGCCGCGCCGCACGTTGGCAACTCTACTAGCGCTCCTTTTCCCTCGCCCTGAACCCATACGATCCGCCGCCGCATGTCCAACCTAGAGGCGCTTCTGCTCGGGGTGGTTCAGGGGCTGACCGAGTTCCTGCCGATCTCGTCCTCCGGTCACCTGATCCTCGTTCCGTGGCTGCAGGACTACCGCTTCCTGCAGGAAAACGAGTCGTTCAACAAGACGTTCGACGTCGCGCTTCATGCCGGGACGCTGGTGGCCGTGCTCGTCTATTTCCGAACCGAGATCGTCCGCCTGTTGAAGGCGTTGCGGGCGTCGCTGGGGGGTCGGACGATCGCGGGCTCGGACGAGCGCCTCGCGTGGGCGATCGTGGCGGGGACGATCCCGGCGGTGATCGCCGGTGGGCTCGGGCAGAGCTCCATCGAGGACCACCTCGGGGAGCCCTGGCAGATCTCGATCCTGCTGATCGTCGGCGGCCTCGTGCTCGCGTGGGCGGATCGGCGCCCGCAGCTTCAGGCGATCGACCAGGTGGCTCCTCGTCAGGGCCTCTACATCGGCCTCGCCCAGGTGCTCGCGCTGGCGCCCGGCGTCTCCCGCTCGGGCATCACCATCTCGGCCGCCCGCTTTCTGGGCCTCGACCGCGACGCCGCCGCCCGCGTCTCGTTTCTCCTCCTGGCTCCAGTCACCGCGGGCGCGGTCGCCTTCAAGGCGTATAAGGCGGTCTCCGAGGGCCTCCCGCACGGCGTCGCGGGGCCCATGGTCGTGGGCACGATCGCAGCAGCGATCTCCGGGTACCTTGCGATCGCGGGCCTCCTGGCGATCGTGCGACGTCACAGCTACGACCCGTTCGTGATCTATCGGCTGATCGTGGGAGTGGCCCTGCTCGGGGTGATCGCGACGGGAGCGCGTTCCGCGACGTTCTAAGCCATCCGTCCGGCCCTTTAGGAACCCGTTAGTTGCGCGTTTAGATTTGAGCAGGCGATGACCAAGAACCGCAAGCTGGTCCCGTGGGCGATCGCGCTCGGAGTGGTCCTGATCGCGATCGCGATCGTCTATTTCGCCGAGCCCGCCGGATCGCTCCCGTCGTTCTTCCCGGGGCACGACGCCGGGTCGAGCCACCACCACGTGAAGCACGGAATCCTCGCTCTGATTCTGGGGATCGGCTGCTTCGTCTTCGCCTGGTTCCAGACCGGACCCACGTCTCGCGCCCCCGCCAGCGGCTAGCCTGAGCGGCTCCGTGCATCCCATCTCGTACCTCCAGGGGGCGATCCTCGGCGCGCTGCAGGGAATCGCCGAGCCGTTTCCGATCTCGAGTCTCGGGCACGGCGTCGTCTTCCCCAGCCTGCTCGGCTGGAACATCCACCAGAACGACGACTACTTCCTCGCCTTCCTGGTCGCCACGCACGTCGCGACCGCCGCGGTGCTCTTGTTCATGTTCCTCGACGACTGGAAGCGGATCGTGCGAGGGCTGGGCCGCTCGCTTCGCGATCGCGAGATCGCGCCGGACGACTCGGATGCCCGCCTCGGTTGGCTCCTGGTGGTGGGCACCATCCCCGCGGGCACGCTCGGCCTCCTGCTCGAGCATCCGTTGCGCAGCCTGTTCGCCTCGGCGGCTTCGGCCGCCGCGTTCCTGATCGTCAACGGCATCTTGCTGCTCGTCTTCGAGCGCCTGCGGCGCCGGCCGCCCCGGCCCGGCGACTACCTCGGCGACTCCGACGGGCGGATCGCGAAGCTGAGCTGGCGCCAGGCAGTCGGGGTCGGCACGGCGCAGGCGGCGGCGCTCGTCCCCGGGATCTCGCGCTCCGGAATCACGATGGGCAGCGGGCTTTTGTTCGGGCTCTCGAACGAGGACGCGGCCCGCTATTCCTTTCTGCTCGCCACCCCGATCATCGGCGCGGCGGGCGTGCTGAAGATCCCGGACCTCTTGGGCTCGGCGGGCAACGGCGTTCGCGGCCCGGCCCTGGTCGGCGCTCTGTGCGCGGCCGTGACCACCTACTTTGCGGTCAAGTTCCTGCTCAGGTTCTTCCAGACGAACACGCTGACGCCGCTCGGCATCTACTGCATCGCGTTCGGCGTCTTCTGCACCCTGGTCTTCGCCCTGTAACGGCCTGTCGCCCCGCCAGCCCGTACGTGGGCCGGCCCGGCCGCGGGAAATGCGCGACCGGGCCGGAAAGAGAAGGCGCGCGACCCGGGGCAGGGAGTGAGGTCGCGCGCCGCACGAGAGAGGACTTCTCGCTGCGGGTGCAGTCTCGTTCCGCCGGCAGGCGGCCAGGTGAAGATTCCGAGAATCCGCTTGTGAAAGTTCTGTAAAGGAGTGGCGGTGGCGCCCGCCACCCGATTACCATGGTGGCGGCTCGGACAAGCGAGGCGGGGCCGGCGCGACCGGTCCCGGCCTCGCGGCCAATCCAAATGAGCGCCCAGACGGCAACACTCCGCGTAGCGATCATCGACGACGACTCGGGGTTCGTGCACGTCCTCGGAAAGCGGCTCGAGGGCGCGGGGTGCCAGCACCGGACCCTCTCGGGCCCGGTACCGGCGGAAGAGCTCGCGGCCATGAGGCTGAACGCGCTCGTTGTGGATCCCGTGTTGCTGGGTCCCCTGGGCTGGGACTTCATCGAGCGGGTCTGCGGCATGCTCCCCGACCTCGGGGTGATCGTCTGCACCCAGGGGGCGACGGTCGCCCAGCGGGTTCGCGGGCTCCGCTTGGGTGTCGACGACTGGGTTGCGAAGCCCTGTCATCCGGATGAGGTGATGGCGCGGATCGAGGCGGTGGTGCGACGCCACCGCCGCGGCCGCACACGAGAGGACACCGGGCCGCTCGTGGCCGGCGAGCTCGAGGTTCGGCCCGACCGGTTCCAGGCCTACGTGGGAGGCGAGAGTCTCGAACTGACCAGACGGGAGTTCGAGTTGCTCCAGGTTCTCGCCGACCACGGCGGCAAGGTCATGGAGCGCGACGAGATCTACCAGCACGTGTGGGGCTACGCGATGATCCACGGCGATCGCTCCGTCGACGTGTTCGTGCGCAAGCTGCGCTCGAAGCTTCAGAAGCGCTCGCCCGGGTGGGAGTACATCCACACCCATTTCGGGATCGGCTACCGGTTCGACCCGCAACCGATCGTCGCTGCCGTGGGGCAGGCCGCCATTGAGCCTGCCCGCGATCAGCCGGTTCCGCACGAGACCGTCGAGGGCATCGAGGTCGACACGCCCAGCACCGCCGGAACCTAGGTCCCGTCCACCAGCCGCCAGCTCGTTCACAGGTTTTTCACAAGTTGGCCACACGGCGGTAACCGGACCGAACCGGGCCGCTGGGAGCCTGCGCGCGAACTCAACGGAATTTCGACGAAGGAGCCTCCTTGATCTCACGCAAGTCCGTACTTGCAATGTTGGCGTGTGGGCTGATCGCCCTCGGCGTAGCCGCCTGCGGCTCGAGCAGCAGCGGGTCCAGCGACTCGAGCACGATCACGGGCGCCGGCAGCACGCTCGTTCTGCCGTTGGTCTCCAAGTGGGAGTCCGACTACAACGAGAAGGCCGGCGTTGCCGTCACCTACGGCGGCATCGGCAGCGGATCGGGCATCGACCAGATCACGGCCCGCTCGGTCGATTTCGGCGCCTCCGACGCGCCGCTCACCGCCGACCAGGTCAGCGCTGGTAACGGACTGCTTCAGATTCCCTGGGCCCTCTCGGCCACCGGGATCACCTACAACGTGAAGGGCATCTCGGACAACCTCAAGCTCGACGGCAAGACGGTTGCCGACATCTACCTCGGCAACATCACGTCCTGGAACGACCCGGCGATCGCGAAGGTCAATCCGGGCGCAAATCTTCCGTCGACGAAGATCACGCCGGTCTATCGCAGCGATGGCAGCGGCGACACCTACGCGCTCACCGACTACCTCTCCAAGATCAGCCCCGAATGGAAGTCCAAGGTTGGCGTCAGCACCTTGGTGAAGTTCCCGACCGGGGTCGGTGCGGAGCACAACGACGGAGTCGCCGCGGCGCTGACGAAGACCGACGGCACGATCGGCTACCTGGCCGCGTCCTACATCCAGTCGAACTCGCTCAACCAGGTCGCGTTGCAGAACGCGGCGGGCAATTTCGAGACGCCCGACGTGAAGACGATCGCCGCTGCGGCTGACACTGTGAAGTCGGTCCCGCCCGACAATGCGATCACCATCACGGATCCGCCGGCGTCCGCGAAGAACGCATACCCGCTGTCCACCTTCACCTACGTCTTGGTCCCACAGGACTCCTCGAAGGGGGACGCGCTGAAGAAGTTCATCACCTACGCCATCGGTCCGGGTCAGGAGTTCGGCCCCGATCTCCTGTTCGCCCCGCTTCCGAAGGTCGTGCTGGCGGCGGACAAGGCGACGATCGCCAAGATCGGCACCTGAGGCCTTCGGGCTGACGGAATGAGGCAGGAGCAGACACCCGGGGCCGCCCCTGGCCCCGGGTGTCCTCCGCTGTCCATGGGGAGAGCGGCTTGACCACTCAGAGCGCCACAGCTCCACTGACCGCCCTGGGCGGCAAGCGACGCGGCCTCGCCGATCGCCTCGGCGATCGCGCCCTCTACGGCCTGACGCTGCTCGCCGCGCTGCTCGCCGCGGCGGTTCTCCTCGGCGTCGCCTACAAGGTCTTCCAGGGAGCATCGAGCGCCATCTCTGAGTTCGGGCTCGGCTTCGTCACCACCAACAACTGGGACCCAGTCCACAACCAGTTCGGCGCGGCGTCCTTCATCTACGGCACTGCCGTCACCTCGTTCGGCGCGCTCCTGATTGCGACCCCCCTCTCGATCGCAATCGCGCTCTTCCTCACCGAGCTGGCCCCGCGGGCGACGCGGACCCCGATCGGCACCATGGTCGAGCTCTTGGCGGCAATCCCGAGCGTGGTACTCGGGCTGTGGGGCATTCTCGTCCTCGGGCCACCGCTACAGAACACCATCGAGCCAGCCCTGCACTCGGTCCTGGGATGGATCCCGCTATTCGGCGGCACCTACTCGCCGGTTGGCCTCTTCCCCGCGATCGTGATCCTGACGATCATGACGGTGCCCATCGTCTCCAGCCTCACGCGAGAGGTGTTCACCACCGTGCCCGCCGGCTCGAAGGAAGGGGCGCTGGCGCTCGGCGCAACCCGGTGGGAGATGATCAAGACCGCGGTGCTCCCATATTCCCGCCCGGGGATCATCGCGGCGGTGATCCTCGGCCTTGGACGCGCCCTCGGCGAGGCGATTGCGGTCACCCAGGTGATCGGGGCGGCGCTCGGAATCCACGCCAACCTGTTCGTCCCCGGCGATACGCTGGCGAGCCGGATCGCGAGCCAATACCAGGGCGCTCCGACCGCCCTCCAGAAGTCATCGATCTTCTACCTGGGAGCGATCCTCCTGGTGCTCTCGCTGATTTTCAACGGCGTCGCCCGGCTGATCGTGCGCAGGTTCACCCTGCGAGGCGCGACGGTGGATTAGGGATGGAGGCGAGCCCACCCAAATCGCCACCGACGCTCTCGTTCGACGCCGGCAACCTGCGCCGGCGCCGCCGGGTGAACCGGCTCATGGAGCTCAGCGCCTGGCTCGCCGCCGTGATCGCAGTGGGAGTTCTGGCCTTCGTCTTGATCAGCGTGTTCATCAAGGGCGTCGACGCGCTCAACATCGATTTCCTCACCAAGGCTGCGGCGCCCTTCGGCGAGCCGGGGGGCGGCATCGCCCCGGCAATCATCGGCAGCGCGGTCATCGTCGCCATCGCGACGCTGATCGCGGTGCCTGTGGGGATCCTGGTTGCGCTCTACGCGACCGAGTTCGCGAGTCCCCGCTCGGGATTCGCCGTCCGCTACGTGCTCGACATCCTGAACGGCGTGCCCACGATCATCACCGGGATCTTCATCTTCGGCCTGCTCGTGGCCGGTCACCAGGGCAAGGGCATCTACGGGTCCATCGCCCTGGCGATCGTCATGTTGCCGCTGGTCGCGCGCTCAGCCGGCGAGGTGTTGTCCCTGGTGCCGCCGAGCGTTAAGGAGGCCGGCCTCGCGCTTGGCGCCAGCCGCTGGAGGACGGTGGTCTCGGTCCTCGTGCCCACGGCCCTCAGCGGGATGCTGACTGCGGCCCTGATCGCGGTCGCGCGGGCCGCCGGTGAGACCGCCCCCCTCCTGTTCGTGGTGGGGATCCCAACCAACCAGGTGAGCTTCGATCCTTCCCAGGCGCTGAACACGCTGCCGCTGACCATCTTCACGAAATCCCAGTCCCCAAACCCGGCGGACCACACGCAGGCATGGGGCGCGGCGCTGCTGCTCATCTTCTTGGTGCTGGTGGTCAGCATCATCGCGCGAGTCCTCTCGGCCCGGTCGAGGAAGCGCTTGGGGTCAGCCAGGTAGGTGAACGACCGATGCAAGGAGCGCCCTGTGATGAACTACGAACAGAGGGATCTGAAGGTGGCCGACCCTGAGGAGAGCACGATGCCGAGAAGCCCGGGCGAGGCCGAGTCACCCGCGCCGGCGCCCGAATCGCCCATGACCACGGAGGCGCCCGCCCGCGTCGAGGACATGCACGCGACCCGCCACGTGCGACTCGACGACCTGCACGCCTATTACGGCTCCAACCACGCCGTCAGGGGGGTCAACCTGAGCTTCGAGCCGGGCAAGGTCACGGCGATCATCGGGCCCTCCGGGTGCGGGAAGTCGACCATGGTCCGCTGCGTCAACCGCATGCACGAGGAGATCCCTGGGGCTCGCTCGGAGGGCCGCGTGCTGCTCGACGACATCGACCTTCACGCCTCCAACGTCGACGTTGTCACGGTGCGCCGCCTCGTGGGCATGGTGTTCCAGAAGCCGAACCCGTTCCCCACCATGTCGATCTCCGACAATGTCGCGTCGGGCCTGCGGTTCACCGGCACACCCCGCGGCGAGGTCACGGATCGCGTGGAGTCGGCGCTCGAGGGGGCGGGACTGTGGAGCGAGGTCAAGGACCGTCTCTCCAGCCCGGGCATGGGGCTCTCGGGCGGCCAACAGCAGCGCCTGTGCATCGCGCGGGCGCTGGCGGTCGAGCCCGATGTGTTGCTCATGGACGAGCCCTGCTCGGCGCTCGACCCCGTTGCGACGCTCAAGATCGAGGAGCTGATCGCCCAGCTGAAGCAGAAGGTGACGATCGCGATCGTCACGCACAACATGCAGCAGGCGGGCCGGGTTGCCGACACGACCGCGTTCATGCTCGACGGCGAGCTGGTCGAGGCTGGCCCGACCGACAAGATGTTCACCAACCCCGACGACGACCGGACCGAGCAGTACGTGACCGGGAAGTTCGGCTGATGGAGGTCGAGGCCAGGCACGAGTACCGCGAGGAGCTCGCCTCGCTGGAGCGCCGCGCCCTCGACGGTCTCGACCTCGTGGTGGCCTCGTTGGACCGCACCGTGGAGGCCGTTCAGCACCAGGACATCGAGCTCGCCGAGCTTGTGATCGCCGACGACGACGTGATCGACGGCCGCTACCTCGAGATCCACCAGGCCATCCTCACTTTGTTGGCCACGCAGGCACCGGTGGCGACGGACCTTCGCCTGATCGCCGCGCTGCTGCACGTGATGAAGAACATCGAGCGCATGGGCGACCAGTGCGTCAACATCGCGAAGCTGATCCCGATCGCCGGCCACAACCCGCCGGCTGATGAGCAGCTTCTCGGCCACCTGGTCGCGATGGGCAACGCGATTCGCGTTCAGATCCGACAGGCGAAGCGCGCGTTCCTGGATCGCAACGTCGAGATGGCGCGCGACCTGGTGCGACAAGACGACGTGATCGACAACCTCAACCGCGAGTGCTTCCAGCGCGCGATCGAGATTGGCGACGACCACGACCGCCGCGAGTGGGCGATGACCATGATGCTCGTGGCCCGTGCGCTGGAGCGGATCGGCGACAACGCGGTCGACGTCGGCGAGCAGGTGGCATTCCTGGTCACCGGGCTCTTTCGCGAGTTTGAGGATGCCTCGCATCCCGACGGTGAGGCAATGGCCGAGCCGTCGTCGACCCCCCCCTCCTGACGGCTGTGGCCGCCGGGCTCGGATCAGGAGTGCTTGACGACGAGGCCGTTGAGGATGTCCATTGCCCGGCGGCTGCGATCGATCGCGTCCTCGAGCCCCTGGTAGACGTCCTTCCAGCGGATCACGACCA
Source organism: Solirubrobacterales bacterium (assembly GCA_050697075.1). Lineage (GTDB taxonomy): Bacteria > Actinomycetota > Thermoleophilia > Solirubrobacterales > 70-9 > AC-56. Next base: position 27,257 of record JBOGZC010000004.1, read on the forward strand.
TCGGATCGATGCCACCGTCGAACAGCGAGGCGACGGCTTGTCGATAGGCCGCGAGGGCGCTGGCATGACGGCTGCACTGCCCGGGATCGGAGAGCACCGGCGGTGGCGGAGCGTGGACCTGCACCCGCCCGAACCCCGGCGCCTCCAGTGATTTCAGCATCGCCGGTGACGGCCACCACTCGTTCGGAATGTTGAGCCCGATGCTCCCGCCGACGGGGTTAGCCTGCATCTGACGAAAGTTTCGGGGCCTTCTGGCCATGCCTCGTCAACGTGCAGTAAAGGGAATGTGAATGAATCGTTATCCGGCGGCTCCGCTCGGCGAGGGGCGCATCCGTTCGGTCTGGCAAGATCGCTGAAAGCATGCTCTGTGCCGCGATCGATGTCGGCTCCAACACCACACGCGTGCTGGTCGCCGAACCCCAGGAGGGACAGCTCCGCAAGGTGATGGAGCAGCGTGCGTATACCCGGATCGGAAAGACGTCCCAGCACGACGGGGCCATCGACGCCGACAAGGTGGCGGAGGTGGCGGAGGTCGTTGCAACGCAGGTGCGGCTCGCGGAGGAGCTCGGCGCGCAGGCGATCCGCACAGTCGCGACGGCGGCGATTCGCGAGGCGACGAACCGGCCCGAGGTGCTCGAGGAGATCTCCAGGGTCGCGGGGGTCGAGGTCGAGGTGCTCAGCGAGCACGAGGAGGGGCGCCTGGCGTTCCTCGGCGCCACGAAAACGCTCGGCCACCCGATCGAAGGCGAGATCGGGGTGGTCGACGTTGGTGGCGGGTCCTCGGAGGTCGTGATCGGAACCGCGACCGAGGGACTGCGCGCGGTGCACTCGTTCAAGATCGGCTCAGGGTCGTTGGCCGACGACTTCCTCTCCAACGATCCGCCGTCGCCGGCCGAGCTGCGGGCGCTGCGGGAGCACATCGCCGGATTCTTCGAGGGCGTGGAATTCGAGCAGCCGGGGCAGGCTGTAGCCGTCGGCGGGAGCGCCACCTCGCTCCGCACCCTCGTCGGAGCCGTGCTGGAGTACGAGACCCTGGAGCGGGCGGTCCGCGTGCTCACCGGGGCTCCGATCCTCGACGTGGCGAAGCGCTTCGAGCTGGATCCACGGCGGGTTCGCGTGCTGCCCACCGGCGTGCTGTTGCTCGAGAAGCTCTCCGAGCTGCTCGGCCGGCCTCTTCAGATCGGCAAGGGCGGCCTGCGCGAGGGCGTCATCCTCGATCTCCTGAACGGCGCCGCCAACGGCGCACCGCGCGCCCTGGCAGCCTGACCACGGGCTCCGCCCCGCCCAAAGCGGGCGCATGTATAAGTTTCTCGGATATGGCGAAGGCTCGACCGATCCAGGGCCTCGAGGCGGAGGAGCCGTATGCGGCAGCGGGGGCGAAGATCGTGGCCGTGCGCTCGCGTGAGGTCGCCGACCACTCGAGGGACGTGCTCGACCTCGCCGACATCGAGCGGGTCCACGACATGCGCGTGGCCACGAGGCGGCTGCGCGCCGCGCTCGAGATCTTCGAGTCGTGCTTTCCGGCCGGCGTGTACGCGGACACGCTGGCGGAGGTGAAGGCGATCGCGGACGCCCTGGGAGAGCGGCGCGATCGCGACGTAACGATCGAGGCGCTCGAGCGGTTCGCCGGGGGCATTGCGGCTCCGGATCGCCCGGGCGTCGCCGGCCTGATCGAGGAGATCAGCGCCGAGCAGGCTGACGCGAACGCGGAGCTGGAGGCGTTCGTCAGCTCCCACCGGCTGGCGGCGCTTTCCGAGCGGCTCTCGGAGCTTGTGATGGAGGCGGAGGCCATCGCCGGGAGCGACGCGAGGTGAAGGCCAGGCGGGTCAAGAAGGTCGATCCGAGCGAGCCGCTGGCCGACAACGCCGCCCGGATCGTGCGCGTGCGCCTCGACGAGATGCGCTCGTTTGCCCCTCGCGCCATGGAGCCCGGCGCTACCCGCGCCCAACACGACATGCGGATCGCCGCGAAGCGGCTGCGCTACATGCTCGAGGCCACCGAGTTCTGCTTCGGGCGGCCGGCCCATGTGGCGCGCCGACGAGCCCGCGACCTCCAGGACGCGCTCGGCGAGCTTCACGACTGCGACGTCATGCTGCCGCGTGTGAAGCGGCATCTGGCGGGCCTGCGCAAGGCGGACGCGGACGCGGTCCGCATGTGGGCCGGAGAGGCGAACGACGTGGACCCGGCGCTGGCCGCTCACGCGCCGCATCGCACTTCCTATCGTGGCCTCGAGACGCTGATCGTCTACCTCCTGGCCCGGCGCGGGCTGCTCTTCGATCACTTCCAATCGATGTGGACCGAGCAGGAGCGCGCAGGCACCTGGAGCGCGCTGGATCGCGCGATGACCCGGCGCCTGGACATTGCCCGCGAGCGGCGTCGTGCCGCGAAGCGGGCCGAGCGGGCGCGGGAGAAGCTAGCCGCCGCGGAGCACGAGGAGCGCGAGGCCGCGTCGCGGGCGGCCTCGGCTGAAGCCGAGCTTCATACCGCTCGCCGGGAGGCGGGCGGGGAGCTCCTGCCGCGCCGCAACGGCGGCTAGCGTCGTCATGGCGGAGGCCGACCCAAGGTCGTCGTCCTGACTGACGGCCGCCGGCTTGCCGCGGCGCTGGCCGCGGGCGTGGTCGCCGCCGCCCTCCCGGCGGTCGCGGCGGCGAGCGGCGGGTTCGTTGACGGCTCGGCAGGGGTGGGCGATCCGTTCTTCCCTCGGGCGGGGAACGGGGGCTACGAGGTGTCCCATTACGAGCTCGCCCTGCGCTACGCGCCGTCCCGGGATCGACTTCGTGCCGTGGCCACCATCAGGGCCACGGCCACCGAGGGGCTCAACCGCTTCGACCTCGACCTCCGAGGTCTGCATGTCTCGTCCGTGAGGGTCGATGGGAAACTCGCCGGCTTTCGCCGACATGGGCAGGAGCTCGTCGTGACACCGCGACGTGACCTGTCCGATGGCGAGCGGTTCAGGGTCCAGGTGCAGTACAGGGGCAAGCCGCACCCGGTGATCGATCCCGACGGCTCGAAGGACGGCTGGATACCGACTCGCGACGGCGCCTTCGTGGCCGACGAGCCCCAGGGCGCCCCGACCTGGTTTCCATGCAACGACCACCCGACGGACAAGGCCACCTACGACTTCCGGGTCACGGTGCCGAGGGGCATCGTCGCGGTCGCCAACGGCAAGCTGAAGAGGCGGTTCCGTCACCGCCGTCACGTGACCTTCGTCTGGAGCGAGGGCGCCCCCATGGCCACGTACCTGGCGACCGTGACCACCGGGAGATTCAGGGTAAGTCGCTCCCGCGCCGCAGGGATCTCATCGTACGTCGCCGTGGATCCCAGCCAGTCCTCGGCTGCCTCGGCCGTTCTCGCCAAGATCCCCGCCATCCTGCGCCTGTGGAGCCGCAAGTTTGGCGCCTACCCCTTTGACCAGACCGGGGCGATCGTGGACTACGCGCCCTCCGTGGGCTACGCGCTCGAGACGCAGACTCGGCCGCTGTTCGACCGCGCCCCCGACCCGATCACGCTCGCGCACGAGTTGTCTCACCAGTGGTTCGGCGACGACGTGACCCCGCGGAGGTGGCGGGACATCTGGCTCAACGAGGGCTTCGCGACCTGGTCCGAGTGGTACTGGAACCAGCACACGGGCGGGACGACCACGCGGCGTGTGTTCAACACGCTGTATGAGACAAGCGCGCACGAGACCGGCTTCTAGAACCCGCCGCCGGGCGATCCGGGCGGGCCAGCGAACCTGTTCGACGGCACGATCTACGACCGTGGCGGGATGACCCTGGAGGCGTTGCGCGAGAAGGTGGGCAGCGCGACGTTCTTCCGGATCCTCCGCGACTGGGTATCCCAGCACCGATACGGGAACGCCTCCACCCAGCAGTTCATCGACCTGGCCAATGCCGACAGCGGCCAGGATATGACCGGCTTCCTGCGCGCCTGGCTCTTCCGCCCCATCAAACAGGGCAAGCCTCCGCTTCCCTGACACGTCGGCCCACTGGGCGGCAGCTCACGACCAAGCGCTCGGGCTGGCTGGGCGCGCCGGTTCAGTGTGGCCAGATTTGAGCCCCGCTTGAACGGCCCGGCGCTAGCATGACCGTGGCCACCCCATGGAGCCGACCGAAGCCAAATCCACCTCGGCGGAAGCAGTGGAGGCAGCCTCGCAGGCCTACGCGCCGCCGGCGCCGGACCTCGAGGACGCTTCGCTCTACTTCAACCGCGAGCTCTCGTGGCTCGACTTCAACGACCGGGTTCTCCAGCTCGCCGAGGACTCGTCCGTCCCGCTGCTCGAGCGGGTCAAGTTCTGCGCGATCTGGGAGTCGAACCTCGACGAGTTCTACATGGTGCGCGTGGCGAACCTGCACGATCAGCTCGAGGCCGGCATGGACGTACGGGGCGCCGACGGGATCAGCCCGTCGCAGCAGATCGACGCGATCCGGAAGCAGGTCATCGGCCAAAGGGCGCGTCTCGGTGCCTGTTTCGAACGCGAGCTCCGCCCCGCATTGGCCGAGCACGAGATCAGGATCATCTCGCCGCAGCGGGCGAGCCCGGCCGAGCGCGAGGAGCTCGACCGTGCGTTCGAGAAGAGCATCTTCCCGGCGCTGACGCCGCTCGCCATCGGCCTCGGGCGGCCGTTTCCCTACATCTCCAACCTTTCGTTGAGCCTTGTAGTGACGCTCCGCGATCCCGATCAGGGGACCGAGATCATCGCCCGGGTGAAGGTGCCGAAGGAGCTGCTCGGCCGGTTCGTCGGGATCGGCGACACCGGACGAACCCTGGTGCCGCTGGAGGACCTGATCGCCGCCAACCTCCAGTATCTGTTCCCCGGCATGGAGGTCACCGACTACGCGTTCTTTCGCGTCACCAGGGACACGGACTACGACGTGTCCGATGAGGCGGACGACCTCCTGCAGGCCGTCGAGGAGGAGCTGCGGCGTCGGCGCTTCGGCGAGGTGGTCCGGCTCGAGGTCGACCGGTCGATGAGCCCTCGGCTGCGGGAATGGCTGCGCGAAGCACTGAAGATCGACGAGCGCCAGATCTACGAGGTCGAGGGGCTCCTCGACGTGTCGGACCTCTGGGACGTGGTCGGCGTGGGGGGCTTCATCGAGCTCCGCGACCCCCCACACGTCGGGGTCACGCACCCGCGGTTTCGCGGCGAGGACGGCGAGGACGCGGACGTGTTCGCGGAGATTCGAGAGGGCGACATCCTGGTCCACCACCCGTACGACTCCTTCGCGACCTCAGTGGAGCGGTTCGTCCGGCAGGCCGTGGAGGACCCCAAGGTGCTGGCGATCAAGCAGACCGTCTACCGGACCAGCGCAGACTCGCCGCTCGTGCCGTCGCTGATCGAGGCTGCCGAACGGGGCAAGCAAGCGGTCTGCATGGTGGAGCTGAAGGCGCGGTTCGACGAGCGGGCCAACATTCGCTGGGCCAAGAAGCTGGAGGAGGCGGGGGTGCACGTCGTCTACGGGCTGCCGGCCCTGAAGAGCCACGCCAAGTGCATCCTGATCGCGCGGCGCGAGGGCGACGGCGTGCGCCACTACGCCCACGTCGGCACCGGCAACTACAACCCGAAGACGGCCCGCCTTTACACGGACCTTGGTCTGTTCACGGCCGACCCCGAGATCGGGGCCGACATCGCCGAGATGTTCAACTACCTGACCGGTTACTCCCGCCCCCGCAGCTACCGCAAGGTTCTGGTTGCTCCGTTCAACCTCCAGGACGGGATCCTCAGGGAGATCGAGCGAACGGTCGAGGCGCACTCGCCCGAGCAGCCCGCCCGAATCCGGATGAAGATGAACGCGCTGCTCGACGCTCCGTCGATCCGGGCCCTCTATCGGGCCTCGCAGGCGGGCGTGGCGGTCGAGCTCAACGTGCGCGGAATCTGCGCGCTGCGGCCCGGGATCCGCGGGATCTCGGAGAACATCGAGGTGGTCTCCGTCGTCGGGAGCTTCCTCGAGCACTCGCGGATCTACTCGTTCGAGCGGCCCGGGGAGCAGGAGTGCGTCTACATCGGCTCGGCCGACCTGATGCCGCGAAACCTGTACAACCGAGTCGAGCTGGTGTCTCCGGTCGACGATCCGGGCGCTCGCGCGGACCTCCTGGACGTGCTCGACCGCTCGCTGGCCGACAACACGAACGCCTGGGACCTGGGCGCCGATGGCAACTGGACGCGACGGAGCCCGAACGGCGAGCCACGCAACGTCCAGCGGGAGCTGATCGAGCTGCACGAGTCCCGCGCCGCCGAGTCCGCCTCTCTCTGATCGAGTGGCACCTGGGTCGTTCCGGAAGCGACTGATCCGACATTCGGTCCCACGGCCGTGGCGCTGAGGCACACCCCGCGGGGCTGGTGGCTCCGAGAGGCGGGCGATACCGACCAGGCCCCGTCCCTGGACGGGGACGTCGAGGCGGATGTGGCGATCGTCGGTGGCGGCTATACGGGCATGTGGACCGCATGGTTCGTGGCCCAGCTGGAGCCGCAGGCACGGGTGGTGCTGCTGGAGGCCGAGCGCTGCGGGGCGGGGCCAAGCGGGCGTAATGGCGGCTTCGTGAACGAGATGTGGTTCAGCCTTCCGACCCTTCGGCGGCGATTCGGCGATTCGGCCGCGCTCGAGGTCGCGCGGGCCTCCGGCGAGGCGGTGACGGGCGTCGGCCGGTGGTGCGAGGAACAGGGCGTCGACGCCTGGTTTCGCCGAGCGGGATACCTGCAGGTTTCGACCGCCCCCGCCTACGACGACACCTGGCGCCAGGTGGTAACCGCGTGCGAGCAGCTGGGGGTGCCCGAGGTGTGCCGCCCGTTGACGCACGCCGAGGTGCGGGCTCGCTGCGACTCGCCCCTCTTCCGCGCCGGGGCCTTCTATCCCGGCGCGGCCACTGTCCATCCGGCGAGGCTGGCTCTCGGGCTTCGGTCGAAGCTCTTGGAGCAGGGCGTGCGGGTCTTCGAGGGCACGCGCGCCGATCCGCCTCGACGCGACGGCGGCGACCCCATCCTCACTACCCGCACCGGTCGGGTTCGCGCCGGCTCAGTGGTGCTGGCGGCCGGGCCCGCGCTTGCTGGCCATCGCCCGCTGCGCCATCGGCTGACCGTCACCTCGAGCCACATGGTGGTCACCGAGCCGGTGCCCGACGTCCTCGATGCGCTTGGCTGGAGGGGCGGCGAGTGCATCACCGACTCCCGGTCGCTGGTCCATTACTTCAGGACCACGCGGGATCACCGCATCGCGTTCGGCTGGGGAGGTGGCCGGGTCGTGCGGGCGGACCGGCTGAACGGCCGAGCCGAGTTGGACCCGGGCGTCGTCGCCCAGGTGGAGCGCAGTCTGGTCCGCTTCTTTCCCGCCCTCGCCGGGAGGCGAATCGAGCACGCGTGGGGCGGCCCCATCGACGTCGCCGCGAGCCATCTGCCCATGATCGGGAGCCTGGACGGCGGTCGAGTCCATTACGCCTGCGGCTACACGGGCAACGGGGTGGGGCCCTCGCATCTCGCGGGGCGAACGCTCGCGTCGCTGGCGCTGGGCCGTCGCGACGCCCCGTCGCGCCTGCCGCTCATCGACGCGCCCGCCGGCCGCGTCCCCCCCGAGCCGCTGCGCTACCTCGGCGGGACCGTTGTCCGCAAGGCGCTGGTCCGGCGGGAGCAGCTGGAGGAGCGCGGCGAGCGCCCCGGTTTCCTCACCCGGTTCGTCTCCGGGCTACCCGAGCGAATCGGCATCCACGTCGGGCGCTAGGCGGCCCCGGGGCGCCGTCCGCCATGTGGCGCATGGCAATGAGGGGAAGTTCGCCGGGCGGCGAACTGCGTCCCGTCGTGTCCGGAGGACGGACACAACTCGCCAAAGTTCCGGCCCGGGTCCGTGAGCCGGGCCGATTCCTAGGACCAGCGCGAGGTGACGACCTTCTTGCGCGTGTAGAACTCGACCGCGTCACGCCCGTTGGCGTGCAGGTCGCCCTCGAGCGAGTCCTTCCAGCCCGAGAAGGGGAACCAGGCCACGGGGGCGGCGACGCCGATGTTCACCCCGATCATCCCCGCCTCGACGCCGTACCGGTACCGGCGGGCAGCGTCGCCGGAGGAGGTGAAGATCGAGCCCGCGTTGCCGTAGCGCGACCCGTTCGCGAACGCCAGCGCGTCGTCGAGGTCGTCCGCGCGCACAAGCGTCAGCAGTGGCCCGAACAGCTCCTCCCTGGCCACCTCCGACTCGGGGTCGGAGGCCTCGACGATCGTGGGGCCGAGAATCGTGGCGGCCGGCCCCGGGTCCTCGTCACGGCCGTCGAGCACGATCTCGACTTCCGCCCCCGCGCGACCAAGCGCGTCGGCGATCCGCTCACGTGCGTCCGGGCCGACTAGCGGACACACGTCGGTCTCGGCGTCCGCGCCTGGGCCAACGCGCAGGCTCCGGGCGGCGGCCACGAGCGCCTCGCGGACCTCGTCCTGGCGCTCACGATCGCCGACCAGCACCGCCACCGAGCCCGCGAGGCACCGCTGGCCGGCGGCTCCGAACGCCGATCCCATGATTGCGGGCACTGTGGTCTCGAGATCGGCATCGGGCATCACGACCAGGGAGTTCTTGGCGCCCCCGAGGGCCTGGCAGCGCTTGCCGGTGGCGGCCGACCGCTCGGCGACGTAGCGCGCGGTCGACGCCTGGCCGACGAACGAGATCGCGTCGACGTCGGGATGGTCCAGCAGCCCGTTGACGGCATCGTGCGCGCCGTGCACCAGGTTGCAGACCCCCGCAGGGATCTCGTCGATCCCGTCGATCAGCTCGAAGATCCGCTCCGACGGCCGGGGGTCCCGCTCCGACGGCTTGAGCACGAGCGTGTTGCCGCACGCGATCGCGAAGGGGAGGAACCAGAGGGGGATCATGGCCGGGAAGTTGAACGGCGTGATCGCCCCAACCACGCCGACGGGCTGGCGAACGAGGTCCACGTCGACGCCGGCCGCCACCCCCTCGAGCCCCTCCCCCTTGAGCAGGTGGGGGATTGCGCCGGCCGCCTCCGTGGACTCGATTCCCCTCAATACCTCGCCGCGCGCGTCCTCGAAGGTCTTTCCCATGTCCTCGGTGATGAGGCGGGCGATCTCGTCTCGGCTCGCCCACAGCGCCTCGCGAAGCGCCATCACCGCCCGGGCGCGACGCTGTGGCGCGACCGCGCGCCATGCGGGCTGGGCGCCGCGGGCCGCGCCAACCGCGGCGTCCACGTCGCCGGCGCCCGAGAGCGGGACCAACCCGGTGAGCTCCCCGGTCGCCGGATTCGTGTCCTCGAGCCAGTCGCCTGCGGTCCCTTGCCATTCGCCTCCCACGTAGTTCCGCAACTTTCGTCCCTCGCCCTCGGATGGCGAGTGACGAGTGGCAAGCGGCGATTCGTGCGCAGCGGTCATCGAGGTGATGCTAGTGGGCCGCTCGGGTGGGGCCCCACCCGGCTCGGCCCGGAATGAAAGACTTGTGCGTATGAGCGACGAGTGGCGGGTCGAGGTCGGCCTCGACGACGAGCAGCACGGGTTCAAGCTGGGCGAGCGCATGCGGAGCCTCGACTTGGACGACGAGGCCCGAAAGCGGCTGGGCGATCGGGTGATCGTCACCCGGGACGGGTCGAGGATGTTCATGTACGCGCAGACTGAGGAGCAGGCCCGCGAGGCCGAGCGGGTCGCCCGGGAGCTGGTCGCAGCCGAGGGCCTATCCGCCGACATCTCGCTGACTCGCTGGCATCCCGACGAGGACGCATGGAAGGACGCCTCGATCCCGATGCCGGAGACCGAGGCGCAGCGCGCGCAGGAGCGCGAGCGCCACGAGACCGACGCCGAGGCTGAGCCGCGGCCACCCTGGGCGTACCAGTGGGAGGTGCGTGTCGACCTCCCGAGCCGCGACGACACCCGCGAACTCGCCTCTCGGCTCTCCGACGAGGGCATCGAGGTGCGGCGACACTGGAAGTACCTCCTCGTCGGGGCCGCCAGCGAGGAACGGGCCAACGAGCTGGCTGAGCGAATCGAGTCCGAGGCGCCCGAGGAGTCGTCGGTGCAGGTCGTCACCGCGGGTGCACCGCACCCGGTGTTCGTGTTCCTCGGCGCCCACACGCCGGGCATCGCGCGAGACCTCGGGCTCTAGAGGCCCCGCCGGGCTAGGCCCGCACCACCAGCACCGGGCGCTCGGCGACGTGCACGAGCTTGTAGGCCGTTCGACCCAGCACCGCTCCGGCGATCGGGGATTCGCCGTAGCTGCCGACGACGATCATGCGAGCGTCGCGCTTGTTGGCCACGTCGCTCAGGGCTTCCGCGCCACGCTCGTTGATCATCTCGATCTCGTGATCCACGCCGGCTGCGGAGACGATCTCGTTGGCTTCCTCGGTGAGCTTCTCGCCCAGCTCCTCGACCGCCTCGCGTTGGGCTCGCACCTCTCCACCTCCATACCCGCCGGGGGCGTAGCCGAACACGATCACCACCTTGTCCCCGAGCTCCTTCGCGAACTCGACGGCCTTCTCCAGGCCGGCCTTGGCCCCTTCGGTGCCGTCATAGCCGACGACGATCTCGCTCATCTCGTCCTCCCTGATCTGATGCGCCTCGGGGAGGCCGTCACTCGGGTGTCACCGTGTCCACGGCGGGCCCGCTGGCGGGACCCTCCAGGAAGCCCTCGGGCGCGGTCTCGCGCTTGCGCCTGAAGAACTGCGGATAGATGAAGTTCGCGATCACCATCACCACCGCGCCGAATACCAGTAGGCCGACCCCGATCGCCACCGGCGTCCCAATCCCGGCGATACCGCCGGTGTAGTTGACGACCGTGCTCGTGGTCTTGTAGTCGCTGAACGCCTTCACGAAGATCCCCGTCAGAAGGAGTCCGCCGAGGAACGGGGCAACTCCGACCATGATGAAGTTGCGGAAGCTCTTGAAGATCTCCTTCCGGTAGTAGATCGTGCACGCGAACCCAGTCAAGCCGTAATAGAAGGCGATCTGGAATCCGAGGCCGGTGATCGAGTCGTTGAGCACGTTCTGGCTGACGTTGAGGATGAATAGGGTCCAGACAAGCGACACCACGCCCATCGTGATCGTGGACACGTCGGGGGTCAGGAACCGCGGATGAATGCGCCCGAACGCCTTGGGGATCGCCCCGAACCTGGCCATGGACAACGTCGTTCTGGCCGTAGGCAGGATGGTGGTCTGGGTCGACGCGGACGCCGAGGTCAGGACCGCGATGATCAGGAGCTTGTCCAGTGGGGACCCGAAGACCTTGCCGCCCAGGGCGCTCAGCACGTCGTCCGAGTTGTTGCTCAAGAAGTTCGGTCCGTTCCATGCCTGAGCTGAGACGGAAACCACCACGTAGATCAGCACGAGCAGGATGGTGCTCATCACCGCGGCCCGGCCGGGGCCGTTGCTGCTGTTGTCAGATTCCTCGTTGACGCACACGCCGCTGTCCCAGCCCCAGTAGATGAACACGCCGAGCAGAACGCCGTCGATCAGGGCTGTGCTGCCACCCGGGATCCCGAACGGCGAGAACCACGACAGCGCAGGATGTACGGCATGGAGTCCGGCGCTCCCGGAGTAGACCTGGATCAGCGCCACAATCGCGAACAGCCCCAGGACGAAGATCTCCATCCCGAGGAGGAAGTACTGGATGCGTGCGGACAACTCGATCCCCCGCCAGCAGATCCAGGTCATCACGGCGATCCACACCGCTGCCGCGATGCTGATGTCGAGCGTGTTCGTCGCTGCCGCGTCGAGCCCGAAGAGCAGGAAGGTGTAGACGCCCGCGATGTAGGCGAGGGTCGCCATGACGATGACGTCCGCGGCGACGATCGCCCAGCCGGTGAGCCATCCAAGACGCGGGCCCATCGCGCGGGTCACCCAGGTGAAGCTCGTGCCGCAGTCGGGGTCCGCCTTGTTCATGTAGCTGTAGGCAGCGGCGATCAACAGCATGGGAATGAACGAGACGATCATGATCGCCGGTGCGTGGAAGCCCATCCCCGCAACCGCCGTCACGAAACCGAGCGTGGCCGCAAGGCTGTATCCCGGGGCGGTTGATGCGACCCCAATCACCAGGTTCGACAGGTAGCCGAGCGCGCCTGACTTCAGGCCCTTCTCGCCAGGTGCGACACCGCCGCCCTCGACCGGTACGGCTGCGCTTTCCATGCTGTCCTTATTCCCCTTCCTGCTGTGGTCCGATGGCGGCCAGCCGGTCGGCTCGCCGCTGCTGAAGAACGGTGAATCCCATCACCAGGAGCGTAAAGCTGAACAGAATCGTCGCGATCACGTAGATCTCGACCGGAATCCCCCGTTGCGCCGCGCCATAGATGTAGAGGGGGAAAGTCACGCTGGTGCCCGCGGTGAAGTTGGAGACCACGAAGTCGTCGATCGAGAGGGCGAAAGCGAGCAGGGCGGCGCTGATCACCCCGGGCAAAATCAGTGGCAGGGTGACCCTGAGGAAGGTGGCGACCGGACTGGCGCCCAGGTCCTGAGCGGCCTCTTCCAGGCTGCGGTCGAAGCCGATCAGGCGCGAGCGGACGACGATCACGACGAAGCTGATGCAGAACATCACGTGCGCGATAAAAAGCGTCGTGAACCCGAGCGAGAGCCCGTAGATCAAGAACATCGAGAGCAGCGAGGCGCCAAGTACCACCTCGGGCGTCGCCGTCGGGATGATGATCAGGTAGTTCGACGCGCGGCGGCCGAAGAAGTTGTAGCGCACCATCGCCAGGGCGACCATCGTTCCGAGCACGGTCGAGACCACGGTCGCGAACAACGCCAGCCGCAGGCTGATTAGGAGGGCATCGGTGAGCTCGGAGATCCCGAAGGCGTTGCCCCAGTGCTCCAGCGTGAAGCCCTGCCAGGTGAAGTTGAACTTGCCCACCGGGTCGTTGAAGGAGAAGAGGATGATCAGGCCGATCGGGAGCAGCATGTAGGCGATCGCCAGGCAGCCGAAGATGAGCACCGCGTTGTGGCGCAGCCACTTCCAGGCCCGCGCGATGACCGATTCCCGAGGGGTGGCAGGCAGGGTTGCCGCGTGCGCCTCCATCAGCTCCTCTCCGCCTCCTCTCCCATCAGGGCCTCCGACCCGGCGAAGCGGATGTAGACGAACACCACAGCCAGCATCGTCGCCATCAGGACGAATGACAGCGCTGCGGCCTGCGGATAGTCGGTCTGCTTCAGGTAGAGGGACTGGATCACGTTGCCGATCATCGCCTGCCCGGTTCCGCCGAGGAACTGGGCGTTGATGTAGTCGCCGGTCGCCGGGATGAAGGTGAGCAGGGTCCCGGCCACCACTCCGGGCATCGACAGCGGCAGCGTCACCCTCACGAATGCCTTGCTGGCCGATGCGTACAGGTCCTTGGCCGCCTCGATCAGATCCTCGTCCAACCGCTCGAGGCTGGCGTAGATCGGCAGGATCATGAACGGGAGGAAGTTGTAGGTGAGGCCGGCGATCACCGCCCACTGGGTGGCGAGGAGGCGCCCGTCATCCGCCACCAGGCCCACGGTCCTCAACGTGTCGACGACGACGCCGTGGTCGCTGAGGATCGTCTCCCAGGCCAGCGTCCGGATCAGGTAGGTGGTGAAGAACGGCGCCACGACCGCGAGCAGCATCGCGTTCTTCCACTTCCCGCCGCGGAAGGCGATCGCGTACGCGAGCGGATACGCGATCAACAGGGCGATCACGGTCGCCGCCGCCGAGTACTCGAACGCCCTGATGAATTGCGTGTCGTACGCGCTCAGCGCGTCCGTGTAGTTCGCGAAGTGCCAGTCGAACTGAAATGTGGGAAAGACCCCGGTCTCGAGCGACAGCCGGCCCATGAAGTACATGGGCACGACGAAGAACAGGATCAGCCACAGGATCCCCGGCCCGAGCAGGCCGTAGGGGATGAGGCGGCGGCGGAGGGTGGTCACCTCTCCCTCCCCGTGGCCATCCTCGTCGCGGTCCCCGTCGCCTTGCTCAGCCGGCGCCGGCTCAGCGGTTCAAGACGCCCTCGAACGCCCGCGTCACCCGCTGCTCCTCCGCCCCCTCCAGAGTGGGCTCGTTGACGCAGTTCTTGGTGAACTGCTTTGAGGGGAAGACCAACTGGCTCTTGGCGGCGGCGGGAGCGGTCTTCTCGAGGATCGGCTTCACTCCGTTGACCGGGGTCACGTAGTAGTTGTAGGCGGTGATCTGCGCCTGGTTCTTGGGGTCGTAGACGTAATTCATGAACGCCTCCGCAGCGGTCGGGTTGGGGGCTCCGACCGGGATCACCATGTTGTCGGAGAAGAACGTGCAGCCCTCGGTCGGCATCCGGAACTGGATGTCTGGATTGTCGGCCTGAAGCTGGACCGCGTCCCCCGACCAGCCGATGATCGCCGCGGCGTCGCCGTTCGCCAGGTCGCGCGCGTAATCGTTGCCGCTGAAGCGCCGGATCTGCCCCGAGTCGACCGCCTTCCTGATCTTGTCGATCGCGGCCATCCAGTCGTCCTCGGTGGCCGTGTCGGGATTGATCCCCATGCTGAGCATCACGAGCGGCACCGTGTCGCGCAGCTCGGTGAGCATCTCGACCTGCCCCTTGTACTTGGGGTCGAAGAGGTCGGAGATCGAGTGCACGTCGGGGGCGAGCTTGGTGTTGACGATCAGCCCCGTCAAGCCGCTCTGCCAGGGCACCGAGAAGTCCCGGTTGGGATCGAATTCCGGGTGCTTGAGCGTCGGGATCAGGTTCTTCTGGACGTTCGGGATCGCCGACTTGTCGAGGTTCTGGAGGTAGCCGAGGTCGTACATCTTCTTCGCCATCCAGTCCGTCATCACGAACATGCTGCGCCCGCCCGACTGGCCATCGGCCAGCAACGGCTGCAACTTGGCGAGGAACTCAGAGTTGTCGTTGATGTCCTCGATGTACTTGACCGACACGCCGGTCGCCTTCTCGAAGTCGGGAATGGTCTGCTTGTCGATGTAGAGGGGCCAGTTAGAGATCGTCAGGTCGCCGCTGGGCTTGCCCGTCAACTTGACCGTCTGCACGTTCCCGCTGCTCCCACCGCTCTCGATCCCTCCACCGCCGCCGCATGCTGCGACGCCGAGGCTGGCCCCGAGGGCCAGCGCTGCGATCGCGAACCGCCTGAGATGAACGTTTCTCGATCCCGGCTTGGTCGGATGGTCGCTGTGCCGCTTGGTGAGCATCGCCTGCACTGCCTCCTCACACCGTCGTTTGTTCGGGCAACTGGTCCTCTCTGTCGGCCGGCTCGGCCTCCACGTCCGCGTCTGGACGCGCCGTGGACTCGCGCACCACGTGCATGTTCTCGGGCGCCCAGCTGAGGCGCACCGCGGCGCCGCCGCCGGGCAGCCGCGCCCGCTCGGCCTCCGATGCGTTCGGCACGAGCACGGTCATCGAGACTTCACCCGGGATCCGCACGACGATTTGGGTCGAGGTGCCGAGATACACCGAGCTCTCGACCACGCCCTCGACGCTCGCCAACCCGTCGCGAGCCGGCTCGTTCGCGTGCTGGATCTCGAGCTTTTCGGGGCGGACGACGGCGTGACAGCGCTCGCCGCTGGCGATCCCGTCGGTGGCCGTTTTGACCTCCAGCCCGGTGTCGAGGCGGATCGTGCCGCGGCCGGCGTTCGCCTGCGTCACCTGGCCTGGCATCAGATTGGAGACCCCGATGAAGCCGGCGACGAACGTGGTGCTCGGGCGCGCGTAGACGGTCTCCGGCGTGTCGACCTGCTCGATCACGCCGTTCGACATCACCGCGATCCGGTCGGACATCGTCAGGGCCTCTTCCTGATCGTGTGTCACGTACACGAAGGTGATCCCGACATCGCGCTGGATCCGCTTCAGCTCGACCTGAAGTCCCTTGCGGAGCTTGAGGTCCAGCGCGCCGAGCGGCTCGTCGAGCAGCAGCACCTTTGGCAGGTTGACGAGCGCGCGGGCCAGCGCGACGCGCTGCTGCTGTCCGCCGGAGAGCTGATTCGGCTTGCGGTTGACCTCCGCTGCGAGCCCCACCCGCTGGAGCTCGGCCTCCACCCGGTCGTTGATCTCGGCCTTCGGGACCTTCTTTCGGCGCAGCCCGAAGGCGACGTTCTCGCGCACGCTCAGGTGCGGGAAGAGCGCGTAGCTCTGGAAGACGGTGTTCGTCGGCCGCTTGTACGACGGGAGGCCGGCGACGTCCTGACCGTCGATCAGGACCCGGCCGGCGGTGGGCTGCTCGAACCCGGCGACCATTCGAAGCGTCGTTGTCTTGCCGCACCCGCTTGGCCCGAGCATCGTGAAGAACTCGCCGCCCGCGATGTCGAGCTCCATCTCCCGCACCGCGACCAGGTCACCGAAGCGCTTGCTCACCCGGTCCAGGCGGACGGTGGGCTCACCGGAGCCGGCGGACGCGTTCCCGCCCGCTGGAGCGCCATTCCCGCTGCCCCGGTCCAAAGTCAGCTCCTCCTCTCTCCTCTTTGAGCGCGTCTGGTCTGCCGTCTTGTCGATCTACCGACCGGAAACCTAACCGCTCAGGCCAACCAGGGTATGCCTCGGGGTGGGCGCGCGCAAGGGGCAGAATCCCCAAAAGGGGAAAACGGCCTTGTGCGGTTCGTATAAGAACCGGGTAGCATCTTTGAACCTAATCCCGGTTGTGCTTCGGAGTCCCGACGGCTACCGTTATACGGAACGTCGATAAAGGTTGGACACGCAGTCGCAGGACGGGAGGAGAGACCCAGATGGCAACTACCAGCGCAACCGTGACGCCCGCCGGCACGGATCTCCAGGAGCTGGCCAAGCGACACCTGTGGATGCACTTCACGCGGCACGGCGCCTACGAGCACGGCGACGTCCCGATCATCGTTCGCGGCGAGGGGCCGTATGTGTGGGACGAGAAGGGCAACCGTTATCTGGACGGCCTTTCGGCCCTCTTCTGCGTCAACGCCGGCCACGGCAGGACGGAGCTTGGCGACGCCGCGGCGCGCCAGGTCGCGGAGCTTGACTTCTTCACCGTCTGGAGCTATGCGCACCCGCGCGCGATCGAGCTCTCCGCTCGGATTGCGTCACTGGCGCCGGGCGACCTGAATCGCGTCTTCTTCACCTCGGGGGGCTCGGAGGCCGTGGAGTCCGCGATCAAGCTCGCGCGTGCCTACCACCAGCGGACCGGCAACCCCCGCAAGATCAAGTTCATCAGCCGCGAGATCGCCTATCACGGCACCACGCTGGGCGCCCTCGCGGCGACAGGCATCTCCGCGCTTCGCCACGAGTTCGAGCCCCTCGTGCCCGGCGGTTTCCAGGTGCCGAACACGGACAGCTATCGGTGGCCGCTCGATCGCGACCCGCTGTGGGCGGCCGACCAGATCGAGGAGAAGATCCTCTACGAGCACCCCGACACGGTCGCAGCGGTGATCCTCGAGCCGCTCCAGAACGCCGGTGGCTGCATCCCGCCGCAAGACGGCTACTTCCAGCGCGTGCGGGAAATCTGCGATCGCTACGACGTGCTCCTGATCTCCGACGAGGTGATCTGCGCCTGGGGCCGCCTCGGCTACTGGTTCGGCTGCGAGCGGTACGGCTATCAGCCGGACATCATGACCGTCGCCAAGGCGCTCACCTCCGCCTACGTGCCGATGGGCGGGCTGATCGCGTCTGACCGGGTCGCGGCGCCGTTCATGGAGGGCAACGAGTCCTTCGCTCACGGGCTCACCTTCGCCGGCCACCCCGTGGCAGCCGCCGTGGCCATGGCCAACCTGGACGTCTTCGAGCGCGAGGACATCTGCGGCCACGTGCGGAGCAAGGAGGGTGAGCTCCGAGACATGCTCGACTCGCTCCGCGACATCCCGATCGTCGGCGACGTGCGGGGCGCCGGCTTCTTCCACGCGATCGAGCTGGTCAAGGACCAGGGGACCAAGGAGGAGTTCACGGACGAGGAGTCCGAGTGGCTCCTGCGTGGCTTCCTGTCGGGGGAGCTGTTCCGGCGCGGCTTGATCTGCCGGGCCGATGACCGGGGCGACCCGGTGGTCCAGCTGGCGCCGACGCTGGTCTGCGACACCGAGCAGTTCGAGGAGATCGAGAGCGTGTTGCGGCCTGTCCTGACCGAGGCCTCCAAGCAGGTCAGGAAGGGGAGCAACTCGAGCCAGCGGGTCCAGTCGACGAGGTGGCACTGACGCGATGCTGACGGTCGGCAACCTCGTCGCCGACTGCGGCCTCGAGCTGGTCGCCGGGGCCGAGGGCGCCGAGCGCCCGATCCGCTGGGTCCACATCTCGGAGCTCGAGGACCCAACGCAATGGCTCTCCGGCGGAGAGCTGCTGCTCACCACCGGGATCCAGCTGAACGGCGCCGCCCTGCAGCGCCGGTTCGTCGACCTCCTCGCCGACCACGAGGTGGCCGGGCTCGGTCTCGGCACGGGGTTCGAGCACAAGCGGGTGCCAAAGGCGCTCCACGACCAAGCCGACAAGCGGGGCATGCCGCTGTTCGAGGTGCCCTACGAAATGCCGTTCATCGCGATCACCGAGCGAGCCTTCGCCCTGCTGGTGAACGAGCAGTACGCCGTGCTCGAGCGTGGCACACAGGTGCACGAGCGGCTCGAGCAGCTGGTGATCGAGGGTCGTGGGCTGGAGGCTGTCCTCGGCTCCCTGGCGAGCGCGATCGGCGGGTCCGCGATCGTGCAGGACGCGACGGGGCGCGAGTTGGCTCGCCATCCCAGCAAGGGCGGCCCCAGCGCAGCGGCGCTCAAGGCGCTGGCGGGCGAGCTGACGAGCCGCGGATCGTCCGCCACCGTCAGCGCGTTCGCCCCGCAGCATCCCTCGCTGGCGGATCGCGCCCTTGCCGTCCCGGTCCCGGGGCGGCGTGGCGGCGCCCCCGTAGCGTGGCTCATCGTCTTCAGCCAGCGTGGGCCGCTCGGCGAGTTCGAGCGCCTGACCGCTCGGCAGGGAGCAATGGTGGTTGGCCTCGAGCTGATGCGCGAGCGGGTCGTTCTCGAGACCGAACGCCGCCTCGCCGGTGATCTGCTGGCGGAGGCCCTCGGCGGTCGCCTCGATTCCGACGAGCTCCGTGGCCGCCTGCGGCCGTTCGGGATCGGCGCCGAGGCGGCTGTGTTGGTGTTCGAGCTCGAGGACGCTCACGCCGGCGAGCGGGCCTTGGAGCTGGAGCTGGCCGACGCGGGAGTTGGCGCACTGGTAGCCACCAGCGCCACCGCGGGGCGGCCGCTGCTCTGCGCGGTGATCGACGCGCGTGCCGGGGACCCGGTGGGGGTCGCGACCACCCTTCGCTCTGCGCTCGCGGAGACCCAGGGCCAGGTGCGGGCTGCCGCAAGCCGCCCGATGAGCGTGGCTTCGATGCGGCGCGCCTTCCACGAGGCGCGGTGCGCGCTCGAGGCGACCTCGCTGGCCGACGGAGACGCGCCGGAGGTCGCGAGCCATCAGGACCTCGGCGCCTTCACCCTCCTGCTCTCGCTTCAGGACGAGGACGCCCTGCGCCTCTACAGCGAGGGCCTGCTGGAGCCCATCGAGCGCACCGAGGGCGAGTACGGGGGCGAGCTCCTCCGCTCGCTCGAGGCGTATATAGAGCACAACGGCAACTGGGAGCGGGCGGCCCGCCAGCTCTACTGCCATCGACACACGCTCCGGTACCGGATCCGCAAGATCGAGGAGCTGACCGGCCGGGACCTGTCGCGGGCCACCGACCGGATCGAGCTTTGGTTGGCGCTTCGAGCGAGGGAGCTGGTGGCATGAAGGTGGCGGTGTTGGGGGCCGGCGGGACGATCGCCCCGGCGATCGTCCAGGACTTGGCCGCCTCGGACGAGATCGAGGAGTTGCTGCTGCTCGACCTGGACGAGGCCCGCGCCCAGCACGTCGCCTCCCTCCATGGCGGGGCGAAGGCGAGCGCGGCCCGCACCGATGCGCGGGCGCCCGCAAGCGATCCCGGCTCGCTCGCGCGGGCGCTCGAGGGCTGGGACATCCTCGTCAACTCGGCGAGCTACCGGGTGAACCTGGACGCGATGGCCGCCTGTCTGCACGCGGGCTGCCACTACCTCGACCTCGGCGGCCTCTACTGGATGACGAGCTTGCAGCTCGACCTCGATCGTCAGTTCCGCCGCCAGGGCCTGCTGGCGGTGCTCGGGATCGGGTCGGCGCCTGGGAAGACCAACCTGATGGCGAAGGTGGCGGTGGATGCCCTTCACCCCGGTGACGCCGCGACCGACGGCGCGACTCCGCAGATCGACTCGGTGCAAGTGTTCGCGGCCGGGCGGGACCTCGATCCGCCGCCGGGGTTCAGCGTTCCCTATGCGCTGCAGACCCTGCTCGACGAGCTGACGATGAACCCGATCGTGCTCCGCGACGGGCGCCCGGAGGAGATCGAGCCGCTGAGCGATGGCGGGGAGGTCGAGTTCGGTGAGCCGATCGGGACCGGGCGGACGATCCACACGATCCATTCCGAGCTGCGGACGTTCGGCGACAGCTTCGGCTGCCGCGAGGCGAGCTTCAGGCTCTGCCTGTCGCCGGATCTGCTGGCGGAGCTCCGGGCGTTGACCGGCGCGTCCGAGGCCGAGGTACGGCGGCGGGCAGCCGAGGCCAGGCCGCCTTCCGCGCACACGGTCTCCGTTCACCTGATCGAGGCTTCTACCGCTGGTCGCGGGGCGAGGGTTCGCGCGGTCACCGAGCCGATGGAGGAGTGGGGGCTCGGCGGCGGGATCGTCTCGACGGCGGCGCCGGTCGCTGCGGCCGCCCGGCTGCTTGCCCGCGGGTCGCTCGATGCCCGCGGGTCGCTCCCGCCTGAGCGCAGCATCGATCCCCAGGCGATGTTCAGCGAGCTCGAGCGGCGGGGCTGTCGGTTCGAGATCACGGCTGCGCAGGAGGTGAGGGCGTGAAGGTTGGCGTTGCCACCGAGGTCAAGTCCGACGAGTACCGGGTCGCGCTGACCCCGGTCGGCGCGAGGGAGCTCGCCGAGCACGGTCACGAGGTCTTGGTCCAGCAGGGGGCGGGAGTGGGAAGCGCGATCGCCGACTCCGACTTCGAGGCCCAGGGCGCCCGCATCGTGCCGGGCGCCGAGGATGTTTGGGGCGAGGCCGAGTTGGTGCTGAAGGTCAAGGAACCGCAGGCGGAGGAGGTCCCCCTGGTGCGATCGGGGCTGACGCTGTTCACCTACCTCCATCTGGCGCCGGCGCCCGAGTTGACGCGCGGCCTTTGCGATTCCGGCGCGACCTGCGTCGCCTACGAGACAGTCGAGGACCGGGCCGGCCGCCTTCCGTTGCTGGCTCCGATGTCGGAGATCGCCGGCAAGATCGCGACACAGGCGGGAGCCTTCATGCTCGAGAAGCCCCTTGGGGGCCGCGGCATCCTGCTCGGGGGCGTTCCGGGGGTGGCCCCGGCGAACGTGATGATCATCGGCGGGGGGGCCGTGGGGATGAACGCGGCCTTCATCGCGATCGGGATGGAGGCCGACGTGTTCGTGTACGACACCTCGATCGATCGCCTGCGCGAGCTGGACATCGCGTTCGGCGGGCGTGCCTCGACCGTCTTTTCGTCCACGCTGGCGATCGAGGAGCGCCTCCCCAGCACGGATCTGGTGATTGGCGCGGTGCTGTTGCACGGGGCGCGGGCGCCGCATGTGATCAAGCGGTCGCAGCTGAAGCTGATGCAGCGGCACGCTGTGCTCGTCGACGTGGCGATCGACCAGGGCGGCTGCTTCGAGACCTCCAAGCCGACCACCCATCGCGATCCCACGTTCGAGGTCGAAGGGGTGATTCACTACTGCGTCACCAACATGCCCGGCGCGGTTCCGATCACGTCCACGTACGCGCTCACCAACGCAACCCTGCCCTACGTGCTCGCGTTGGCCGATCACGGGGTCGCCGAGGCTGCGCGGCGCGACCCGGGCCTGAAGCTCGGGATCAACGTGGCACAGGGCAAGGTCACGCACCCTGCCGTGGCGGAGGGCGTGGGGATGGACTATGTGCCGCCGGAGGAGGTGCTCGGCATCGCACCGCTCCGCGACGACGGAGACCCGGGCGCCGATGGCGCCGACGGCGCTGGCGCGGCCGCCGGCCGCGAGACGCGGGGCGCGCGTTGACCCTCGCCGGCTGAGCCGAGGACTTACGGACACAAGACTGAGAACCGAGATTCCAGGGCTGAACCTCTCCTAGCCGGGGGACGGACAGCTTGGCCGCACGGACGCGTCCGCGAGAGCGCCGCGCTCACTGACGAGCGTGGCGCTCTCTTATGCCCCGGAGCGCAAGCGCAGCCGCCCGAAGCGGCGATCGCGCAGGATCCGCTTGGCCGCGTTGTGCCCCGCGGCGGCCATCACGCCGCCCCCGGGGTGGGTGCCGGCCCCGCACAGGTACAGCCCGCCGACCGGCGTCGAGTACTGCGCGAGGAGCGGGGACGGGCGCATGAACGCCATCTGGTCCAGTCCCTGCTCGCCCTGGAAGATGGAGCCGCCGACCAGCCCGAAGATCCGCTCGAGGTCCGGCGGAGCAAGGACCTCGCGCTCCAGGATCGCTCCGGGTACGTTGGGCGCGAATCGGGCGAGGTGCTCGACGCAGGCGTCGGCGTAGCGCTCCCGGGCACCGTTCGCCCACGCCTCTTCATCGGGCGGGCCGTACTGCGTGAACATCGTCATCACCCAGCGCCCGTCGTCGGTGAGGCTGGAGTCGACCGCTGAGGGGAGCTCCGCCTCGACGTAGGGCGCGGCCGCCGGCCGGCCCGCGAGCGCGTCCTGCCAGGCCCGCTCGAGGTAGTCGATCGACGGGCACAGGTTCACTCCGGTCCGCTCCAACATGTGCTGCTCCTCCGGGGTGACGCCCTCATAGCGAGGCGCCTCCGAGAGGACGAGATTGATCTTCACAGAGCCGCCGCGGGTCCGGTAGCGGCGCATGTCCTGGGCCACCTCGTCCGGGAAGTGCTCGGCTCCGGCGAGGTCGAGGACGGTCGTCTTCGGGTGGGCGCCGGAGGCGACGATGGGCGCCCGGATCTCCTCGCCGTCGGCGAGGGTGACCCCGACGACCCGACCCCCGCGGACGTCGATCGAAGCGACGGCGGCGCCCGTGCGGATCTCGGCTCCCGACGCCTCGGCAGAGCGCGCGAGCGCCTGGCTGATGGCGCCCATGCCGCCGATCACCTGACCCCATCCACCCGAGATCCCGTCGATCTCGCCGAGCGCGTGGTGGAGCAGGTTGTAGGCGGTGCCCGGCGTCCGCGGCCCGGCCCAGACCCCAACCACGCCGGTGGAGGCGATCGATCCCTTCAGTCCCTCGTGCTCGAACCAGTCGTCGAGGAGGTCGGCGACGGACATCGTAAAGATGCGGACCAGGTCGTGCACGTCGCGGCGGCCCAGCCCCGCGGCCCTCGCACCCTCGCGGAGCAGCGAGAGCAGGTCGGCGGGGTGGCGGGACCCAAGGGACGGCGGCTCGCGAAGCATCATGGGCCGCAGGAAGGACGCGGCGCGGTCGAGCAGGTCCTCGAAGCTCTCATATACCTCGCCGTCCGGCTCGGAGAACTTCGCGATCGACGCTGCGGTCCGGGCCGGCTCGTTGAAGAAGAAGATCGGCCCGCCGCCCGTCAGCGCCGCGTAGGCGGGGTCCAGCGGGACGGCCCGGTAGCCGTGGTCGTGCAGCTTCAGGTCGGCGATGACCTGGGGCTGGAGCATCGAGACCACGTAGCTGGCGCGTGACACGCGGGCGCCTGGCCACACCTCCTCGGTGACACAGGCCCCGCCGAGGATCGGGCGCCGCTCCAACACCGTCACACGCAGGCCCGCTTGCGCCAGGTAGGCCGCGGTCGTCAGCCCGTTGTGCCCGCCACCCACGACGATCGCGTCGTAGGAGCGCGGGGCGCCGAACGGGGCGCGCGGCGGAGAGGTGGGGGTGTGAGTCGCGGCCTCGATCGCGGGCGAGTCTAACACAGGATCGTACGGTTGACTACAAGGTCAACGGGGCTTCGCGACGCGCCGCCGCCCCCTCGCGCCGGGTCGCCCTGCGGCCGACCGCGTCCAGCGCCACGCAGCCGTCGCGATGGACGACAACGGGGTTGAGCTCCAACAGATCGAGGCCCTGGTCGAGCAGCACCCGGCCAGCCTCGGCGGCGAGCGCGGCCGCGCTCCGCAGGTCCACGGGCTCTCGCCCGCGTTCGCCGGCGAGAGCCGGCGCTCCGCGCAGGGAGCGAATCGCCGTCTCGACCCGATCTGCGTCCGCTGGCAAGGGGACGATTGCGACGTCGTCCAGCGCCTCGGCCCGGACGCCGCCGAGGCCCACGACCAGGGCGGGGACCACGGCGTTTGCGAAGGCGGCGATCAGAAGCTCGACCCCGGGCGGCTCCATCCGCTCGACCAGGACGCGTGCCCCGTCTGCGGCGGGGGAGGCCAAGAGCTCGCGATAGGCGGTCTTGGCATCGTCCGTGCCTCCAACGTCGAGCCGAAGCGCGTCGGCATCGCTCTTGTGGAGCAGCCGCGGACTGGCGAGCTTCAGGGCCACCCGCCCCCGCAGATCCTCCACCGCCTCGAGGCACTCATCCTCGTTCGCGACCACCCTGCCCTCGGGAACCGCCAGCCCCGCCGCCCGGAGCATCTCCTTCGCGTCGACCTCGTCGATCCAGCCGTCGTCGGGATCGTCGCGCGGCTCGTGGCCGCCCTTCGCCGCTCGTGCCGCGGAGGCGACCTCGCGGAGCCGCCCGGCGCTCCCCGGCGTGGTGCGCAGCGCCTGCGTGCAGGCCAGCGCCGTCCGAAGACCCGCGATCGCCGGGACGCCGTGCTCGGCGAGCTCTCCGCTTGCCCGGTCGTCGATCAGGTCGGGGAGGGTGGAGGCGACCAGCGTGGCGGCCTTCGTCTCGGCGGCGCCGGCCACGATCCCGGCACGGACTGCAGCCCACGTGGCGGCCGCCTCCGGGGCCAGGCCCTGCGGGTGGTCGTAGAGGACCAGCAGCTGGTCGATCGCGGGGTCGTCGCCAACGGTGACCGTGATCCGCCGGAGACGGTCGGTATCGCCCCAGATCATCGCCGTGTAGTCGAGCGGATTGCCGATCGTCGCCGCCTCCGGCAGCAGCTCGCCCAGCCGCTCGCGCGTCCCGATTGCCAGCGGCGGCAGCTCGGCGCCGACCAGAGCCGCCTCGTCGGCGGCGATGCCCGAGTCTCCCCCCGAGCAGGTGAGGACCGCGAGCCCACCACCGCCGCGCGGGCGCGCCCGCGGCTCGGCCAGGACGCGGGCGAGCTCCAGCAGCTCGTGCGGATCGTGAGCCCAAGCGCCTCCGGCCTCTTCGATCAGGGCCCGGAACACCCGCTGGTCGCCGGCGAGCGCGCCGGTGTGGGCGGAGGCCGCCCGCGCGCCGGCCTCGGAGGCGCCAACCTTCAGCACCGCTACGCGGATTTCCCGTTCCGCGCACTCCGCGAGGGAGCGGGCGAGCCGCTCGCCGTCACCGTCTTCCTCCAGGAAAATCGCGACCGAGCGCACGCCCTCGCGCCGGCAGATCGCGTCCAGCCAGTCGCTCGCGTCGAGGACGGCCTGGTTACCGGTTGAGAGCACGGTGTGGTAACGGATCCCGCGGCGAGAGCCGAGCGCGTTGACCGCCAGGTTCCCGCTCTGCGAGATCATCGCCACGCCCCCCGGTTCGAGCGGCGGGACCGAGTCACCCCACATCGGGGCGCGGGAGCCCACAGCGAAAATCCCGTTCCCGTTCGGGCCGCAGAGCGGCAGGCCGCCGGCCAGTGCCGCGTCGCTGAGCTCGCGCTCCAGCTCGAGGCCCTGGGCGATCTCTCCGAAGCCGGCCGAGATCACGATGGCGCCGCCGCAGTCCCGGGCGGCGGCGTCGCGGATCACGTCGGGCACCCCTGCCGCCGGGATCGCGACCACGACGGCGTCGACCGGCTGCGGCAGGTCGGCCACCGATGGGACGCACGGTCGGCCGTGCACCTCGACGCGACGCGGATTCACGCCCCATACGGGCCCCTCGAACCCCGCCCGTTCGAGGTTCCGCAGCACGATGTCTCCGTAGGAGCCGGGCCGGTCGTTGGCGCCGACGACGGCGATCGACTGCGGTTCGAGCAGCGGTGTGGGATCGAGGCTTGCGGCGTCGCGGCCCACTAGTGGAGGATCCGCTCCACGCCGCGGCGCTCGAGACCGCGGGCGACGATCAGCCGCTGGATCTCGCTGGTTCCCTCCCAGATGCGATCGACGCGCAGCTCGCGCAGCAGCCGCTCGGCCACGTTCGACCGCAGGTACCCGCGCCCGCCGAAGGCCTGGACGCAGCGGTCCGCGCAGCGCCAGGCCGCCTCGCTCGTGAACAGCTTCGCCATCGACGCCTTGTGATGGACGACCTTGGGGTCGGCCCCGGAATCGGCGAGCGCGGCGACGGTCAGCGTCAGCAGGCGGCCGGCGGCGGCGTCGGCTGCCGAGTCCGCGAGCGGAAACGAGACCCCCTGGTGGTCGTAGATCCGCGAGCCGCCCTGCTCGCGCTGTCCGGCCCAAGCGACGGTCTCGTCCAGGAGCCGCCACATCGCGCCCCCACAGCGCGCCGCGATACCGAGTCGCTCCTCCATGAACCAGGAGCGCTGGAGATCGTCGCCCCCACCGACCTCCCCGATCACCTCGTGGGGGGAGACCTCCACGTCGCGGAAGCGAATCGTCGGATGGCCCTCCGGATAGTTGTGGGTGTAGGCGGGGTCGGCCACGATCTCGACGCCGGGCCGGTCGCCGTCGACGACGAACAGCGTGGGCAGTCGCTCGTTCCCGTCGATCACGTTCGCCATGACCACGTACACGGTGGCGACGTCCCCCGCCGTCACGAACCACTTCTCGGCGTTGAGCCTGAAGCCCGAGTCGGTCCGCTCGGCGCTCCCCTGGATCGCTGAAGGGTCGGACCCGGCCTCGCGCTCGGTCACCGCGTAGGCGTCCTTGAGCTCCCCGCGCAGCGCCGGCCGCAGATAGCGGTCGACCTGCTCGGGGCTGGCGTGGACCCACACGTTGTAGGCGTTGGGCACGTGCCAGTGGATCGCGTTGGTAGTGCGGCCGTATTGCTCCTCGACGAGCGCCCACTCGAGCCGGGTCCACCCCTGGCCGCCGTGCTCCGGGGCGTGCAGGCCGCCGTTCAGCCCGGCCTCGACGGCCTCGCGCTTCACGTCGGCGACGACGTCGTCGGGCAGGCGACCGCCCCGCCGCTCGGCTTCCTCCTCGAGCGGCATCAGCACCCGCTCCGCGAACCCCCGGGCCCTCTCCTGGAGCGCCAGCGCCCGCTCGTCGAGCTCGAGCGGCGATTCAGCCGGGCCCCCGGGGCCCCCGTCGAGCGACTTGACCTCCATCGCGCCGCCAGACTAACATGCGATTGACTACAAGGTCAACAGGCGCGGCAGGAGCGACATCAGGAGGAGCGGATTGAGCACGGATCACGAGACCAAGCTGAACCTGGATCCCCACGAAATCGAGGCCACCCTCGAGCCGGTCGAGCGCGCCACGATGTTGCCGCCGCGAGCCTTCGTCGACCCCGAGGTCCTCGAGTGGGAGCTCGGGACGATCTTCCGCGGCTGGATCTGCGTGGGCCACGCCTCACGCGTGGCCGAACCGGGTACCTACATGATGCGCGAGATCGGTTCGGACAGCGTGGTCGTGATGGGCGGGGAGGAGGGCCGTGTGCACGCGTTCCTGAATGTGTGCCGCCACCGAGGGGCGAGGCTGATCCAGGACGCGGAGGGAAGCGTCCGCCGACGTGTTCAGTGCCCTTATCACGGCTGGTCATACGGACTGGACGGGGAGCTGAAGGCCACTCCCCACATGGATGAGGTCGAGGACTTCGATACCTCGTGCTGGGGGCTGATGCCGGTCCGGGTTGCGACGGTTGGCGGCCTGGTGCTGGTGGACCTGAGCGGCGACGCATCCGCGGTCGAGCCGCATGTGGGGCAGCTCGCGGGCCATCTGGACCGGTACCGGGTCGGGTCGCTTCGCAGGGCGGGGCGAGTCGAGTATCAGGTGGAGGCGAACTGGAAGGCGATCGCCGAGAACTACAGCGAGTGCCTCCATTGCCCGGGCGTCCACCCGGAGCTCAACGCGCTCAGCAACTACATGAGCGGCGAGGTCATGGAGGGGGTCGGCGCGTGGTGCGGGGGGTCGATGACCCTGAGCGAGGGGGCCTCCACGATGGCGCGCGAGGGAGGCCATGCGCATTCGCGCCCGCCCATCGACGGCCTCTCGGGCGAGGACCTGTCGTCGGTTCTTTACTTCGTGCTGTTTCCGAACACCCTCATCTCGCTCCATCCCGACTACGCGATGCTCCACACGCTGTGGCCGCGCGCGGTGGACCGGACCGACGTGATCTGCGAGTGGTTCTTCGAGCCGGCGACGATCGCCGCCGACAACTTCGACCCATCGGACGCGATCGACTTCTGGGACCAGGTCAACCGCGAGGACTGGCGTGTGTGCGAGCTGACCAACATGGGGGTTCGCACCCGGGGGTACGTGGCCGGCCGCTATTCGGGCGAGGAGGTGGACGTTCACGCCTTCGACGTGATGGTGGCCGAGCGGTACATGGAGGCGCTGCGCGAGGGTGTGGCTGCGTGATGGGGCGCTTGGGAAGAGGAGGCCGAGGGGGTCGAGGCCGATGAACGAGATCGCGACCAAGCTGGGCGAGGTCGGCCTGCCTGAGCCAGTCGCGGCCCTGGCCAAGCGGGACTGGGACGCCGTCGTCGTCGGCGGCGGCCACAACGGGCTCACGGCCGCCGCCTACCTGGCCCGGGCTGGCCGATCGGTGCTCGTGCTCGAGCGCCGGGAGCGGCTGGGCGGAGCCTGCACGCTCGAGCGGCCGTTCTCCGACGATCGATTCATCGTCAGCCCCTGCGCGTACGTGGTCGGGCTGCTGGACGAGCTGGTGATCCGAGAGCTCCAGCTGGCGCGGCGCGGCCTGCGGTACTGGATGGCCGACCCCAACCTCTGGGTGCCCTTCGAGGACGGCACGGCGTTCGGCCAGTGGCTGGACTCTTCGCGGACGCAGGCGAACCTCGAGGAGCTGGGCGTGTCCGCGCGGGACATCGAGGGCTACTGGGCCTACGAGGAGCTCTTCGACGAGGCCAGACGCAGGCTCCGCAAGGGGGAGCGCGACACCTGGGTCGGCGACGCGCCCACGCGGGCCGAGATCGAGGAGCTGCTCGAGGGCGACCAGGCGATGATCGACCTGGTCTTCGAGGCGTCGATCGCCGAGGTGCTCGACGACCACCTCTCCGACGAGCGGCTGAAAACGGCCCTCTTCGGACAGGGCATCATCGGCACATGGGGCGGCCCGCGGGAACCCGGGACGGCCTCGATCAAGCTGATGCACTTCCAGGGAGACATGGACGGCCGGGGGCCGCTCTGGGGCTACGTCGAGGGCGGGATGGGGATGGTGAGCTTCGCGATCGCGGATGCCGCCCGGGAGGCCGGGGCCATCCTGGCCTGTGGCGTCACCGTGTCCGAGATCGTCCCGAGAGAGGGCGTCACGCTCGAGGACGGCACACACATCCGCGCCACGACCGTGATCTCGAACGCCGACCCCAAGCGGACCCTCGGCATGCTGGCCGGCCAGGACGTGGACGCGGAATATCGCGAGCGGCTCGAGCGCTGGAAGATCCGAAGCCCGGTGGTCAAGTTCAACGCCGCGCTCGAGCGGCTGCCGACGTGGGCCGCTGCCCCAGGTGAGGAGTGGCCGGCGCTCGCCACGATCGACCTCACCGGCACCGTCGACGACGCCCAGCACGCCTTCGAGGCGGCCGAGCGCGGGGAGCCGGCCGTGGGATTCGGCGAGATCTACATCCAGACGGGCTATGACCCCGGCCCGGCCCCCGAGGGCAAGCACCTGTTGAGCGTCTTCGGCCAGTACGCGCCGTACGAGCTCGCGGAGGGGACCTGGGACTCCCGTCGCGAGGAGGTCGCCAGGCAGTTCATCGAGCTGATCGACCGCTTCGCCCCGGGCTTTGAGGACTGCCTGGTCGAGTACGAGGTCCTCGGGCCCCCCGACATCGAGGCGCGAATCGGGCTCACCGGCGGGAACATCTTCCAGGGAGAGGTGACCCCGGACCAGATGTGGGAGGGCCGTTTGCCGGCCCGCACCCCGGTCGAAGGCGTCTACATGTGCGGGGCTGCGACGCATCCGGCCGGCAGCGTGATCGCGCTCAACGGACGCAACGCCGCGGAGGCCGTATTGGCCGACGCCGGTGTCACGCTGGCGGCTGCCTAGCCGGCGGCCGATTCATGGAAGCCACATCCACAGCCGAGAGCACCCGCGAGCGGATCCTCGAGGCGGCGTGCGACCTGATCGCCGCCGACGGCATCGACGAGGTGAGGATCGCCCGGGTCGCGACGCGGGCCGGAGCATCGACCGCGCTCGTTCACCATTACTTCTCGACGCGGGAGGAGCTCCTGGAGCAGGCGCTCATCCACTCGTTCGAGCAGGCCGGCGAGGATCGCTTCAGCGAGCCTCCCGAGGCGGAGGAGAGCGCCAGCGACGGGCTCGCGCGGGCCATCGCCGACTGCCTGCCCCTGCCCGGCCCGCAGGAGCGCGAGTGGGTGCTCTGGGTGGAGTTGTGGCTGCGCGCCGTGCGCGATCCGGACCTTCGCCCGGTCGCCGCCCGGCTCTACGTGCGATACCGGAAGTGGCTCGCGGAGCTGATTCGATCGGGCGTTGCGAGCGGCGAGTTTCGTTCGGACGCGGACCCCGAGGCGGTTGCCGACGTGGCCATGGCGCTCCTGGACGGCGCGGGGATTCGGGCGATGCTCGAGGACCCGGCGATGGACGTCGAGGCCGCCCGCGCCCTCGTCGCCGCGCGGCTTGCCGAGGAGCTCGGGATCGAGGCGGCGACCCTCGGCGGTTAGTTCCGCGCTGCGGTTCGGCGTTGTGGATCAACGACCACAGTGAACCTGGACTAGTGCGGGTGGTCGTCATCGGGGCGGGGCTGGCTGGCCTGGCGGCGGCGGACGAGCTGCGGCGCGCCGGGGCGGAAGTGAGCGTGCTCGAGGCTCGGGACCGGGTGGGGGGACGCGTGTGGTCGCGGACGCTCGACAACGGCGCGGTCGTCGAGATGGGCGCCGAGTTCATCCTGCCTCGGAACATGCTGGTGCGTGAGCTGGTCGAGCGGTTCGGGCTCGGCCTCTGGGACAAGGGGATGCGATACGGGCGGCGCGAGCCGCGGGGCGTGGAAGGGCTGAGCGTGGAGGCTCTCGAAGACGCCGCGCGGGTCGTGGACGAGGCGCTGGCGGCGGGCGAGGGCCGGGGCGAGTCCGTGCGAGGCCTGCTCGATCGGCTGGTGCTCGACCCCGTGGTCAAGGAGGCGATCCTCGCGCGGGCGGAGGTCTCGGCGGCGAGCCCCGCGGACCTGGTGCCGGCGAGAGACCTCGCCGGAATCGCTCATGTGGACGACGAGCCGTGTCCGAGCATCGCCGGGGGCAACCAGCGTCTGCCTGAGGCCCTCGCCCAGGCACTCGGGGGCTCGATTCGCCTCGCCACACCGGTCCGCTCGGTGTCGTGGACCGAGGAGGGTGTTCGCGTGCATGTGGACGGCGGCGAGCTGGAGGCGGACCGCTGCGTGATCGCGGTGCCCGCGACGGTGATCGAAGAGCTCGACTTCGATCCCCCGTTGCCGGCGCGGCACCGCGAGGCGCTCGCGGGAATCGCGTACGGGCATGCCGCAAAGCTGTTCGCGCCCATCCGCGGGGACGCTGCGCCGAGCGCGGTGCTCTCCGTGCCTGAGCGCTACTGGGCGTGGACCGCGATGGGCGCGGAGGGCCGCGTGCAGCCGGTCGTGAGCGCGTTCGCGGGCTCGCCGCCCGCGTTGGAGCGGCTTGGCGTCGCCGAAGGGCCGGAACGCTGGCTTGGCTCACTCATCCGGCTGCGGCCCGATCTCGAGCTCGACCCCGATGGGGCTCTGCTCTCCACCTGGAGCGACGACCCGTGGGCTCGGGCCGCCTACTCGGTCGAGCGCCCCGCGGAGGCGACGGCGACCCTGGCCGAGCCGCTCGGGCCTCTGGCCTTCGCCGGGGAGCACACCGTCGATGCCTTCGAGTCCTTGATGGAAGGCGCGCTGCGAAGCGGCCAGCGGGCGGCACGGGTGTTAGCATCGCGCTGAGGATGCGTTTCGGGTCGGGGTTGCGCTTGAGGAGCATCGCCGCGCTTGCCGCGGCGTCGGTGCTTGCTGCCACCGGGATGTGGCTCGCCGTCGGTGCAGGCGCCAAGCGGGACGGCGGTGCTCGCGCCTTTGCGTATCCGACGCCGACCTACCCGTACAAGATGCACATCGACGGGAAGCCCTCCAAGAGGACGAGCTCGAGGAAGGCGAAGTTCCGATTCCACGTTACATTCAACCCGTCGGGACACGTGCCAGCGGCGACTCTCAGGTTCCTCGACTACAAGTGCAAGCTGGACGGCAAGCGCTATCGGAAGTGCTCCTCGCCCAAGAAGTATCGGCACCTCAGCAAGGGCAAGCACAAGTTCCGGGTCAGGGCGGTGTTCAACACGGGTAATCACGCCAACGCCTCGGCCCCGGCCAAGTACAGCTGGAAGATCCGCTAGAGGGGGGGACGGAGGCGTCGGGCACCCGTCCCTCGGGCGGGGTGCCGGGGGGCATCGAGCTGTCGCTGCTGGGCGCCTTGGCCTTGCCGGTCGTGGCCGCCCTGATCGCTCACGGAGGCCTGTTTCCGCGAGGTCAGACGGCCTTCGCCGTCGTATCGGTTGCGGCGGTGATCGCGGTGGCCGCGCTCGTCGGGTGGACAGGCGCGGCGTGGCGAAACCCCGTGATTATGTCGCTGGCAGGGCTCGCGGCGATCTCGGCGCTGAGCGCAGCTTGGACCATTGCTTCCCCCGGGGACGCCCTGCGCTGGGCCGCTGTGATCGCCGCCCTCGTGCTCGTCGCGCTCTCCGCCTCGATCGTGGCCGAGCGGATCGGGGCCGAGCCGATCGCGGCTCTTGTAGCGGTGCTTGCCATCGCCGCGGGGTTAGTCGGCCTCTATGGCGTGGGCGCCCGTGTGGAGCCGCTCGCGCAGCGCCTCGGCGGACAGTGGAGCGCGGGCGGCCCACTGGAATACGCCCCCGCGCTGGCGTTGATCCAGGTCTCGTCGCTTCCGATGTTGATGGCGGCGATGGCCCGCAGCCGGAACGGGCCCGCCGGACTTGGAGCGGCTGGAGCCGGCGTGGCCGGCGCTGTCCTCGCGCTCGCTGGGTCGCGCGTCGAGCTAGCGATCGGAATTGCCGTAGTCGTCGCGTGCACCGTCACAGCACGCCGCTGGATGGGGATTGGAGCGCCGACCATCCTCGCCGCCGCTGGGCTGGCCGTGACGGCCGGCGGGCTCGCCGACGCGGTCGCGGGAAGCTACGTTCGACCCTACGCCGTCGGCGGGGACGTTCCTCGCCTTGCGGGCCTCGCCGGGATCGTGATCGGGGCCCCGGTCCTCTGGCTGCTGCAGCGGCGCGCGATGCGCACGCGCTCGTCCGGCCCAGGGTGGCACCGGACGCTTGCGATTGCCGCGCTGACGCTGCCGGTGACCGCGGCGTTGCTCGCCGCCGCACTCACCCCGGATTCGGGACCCCAGGCCGAGCCCGTCTCCGGATTCGCGCACGGTCGCCCGGCGCTCTGGGAGGCCGCGGTGGACGCCGGTGCCGACCGTCCGCTGGCCGGGTCCGGTTCGCTCTCCTTCTACGAAGCCTCGCTGCCCTACCAGGACCCACCTGCGGTGCGGTTCGCGCACAACCTCCCGCTCGAGAGCTGGGTCGAGCTCGGCGCGGCGGGCGCGATCCTGATCGCGATCCTCTACGCCGGCTCGGGCGCCCTGGTTTGGTCGCGGCGGGGAAGCGCGGCGGCCTGGCTGCTCGGACCCGGCGCGCTCGCTTTCCTTCTCGCCAATCTGTTCGACTGGCCGTGGCACCTGCCCGCCGCCGGCGCTGTGTTCGCACTCTGCATCGGTGGGCTCGCTGGAACGCCGGCGATGTCTGCCAGGGCCGGGCCCGACCCCCCAAAGCGATAGGTCCCTACGGGATCGCGGTCGCTTCCGCGATCTCACCCTCGCCCTTCGCGGCGCGGCCGCCCGTCGCGCCGCCCTCCTCTCGGGTCAGCCGGTGGGCGAGATACACAGGGATGATCGAGAGCAGGACGACGATCAGGGCCACCACGTTGACGATCGGCTCCTGGTTGGGTCGGAAGAGGTTGCTGAAGATCCAGATCGGGAGGGTCTCCTGGCCCGCGCCGATCGTGAAGAGCGTGACGATGATCTCGTCGAACGACAGCGCGAAGGCGAGCAGCCCGCCGGCGACCAGGGCGGTGACCATGTTCGGCAGCGTGATGAGCCGGAACGTCTGCCAGGGATCGGCGCCGAGGTCGGCCGAGGCCTCCTCGATCGAGCCCGACATCCGCCGCAGCCGCGCGATCACGTTGTTGTAGACGACCACGATGCAGAAGGTGGCATGTCCGATGATCACCGTAAGCAGGCTCAGATCGATGCCCAGCACCTGGGTGAACGTGTCGCTGAGCGCGACGCCGGTGACGATGCCGGGCAGGGCGATCGGCAGGATGACCAGGAACGAGACGGTCTCGCGGCCGAAGAAGCGGTGGCGCGCGACCGCCATCGAGGCGAGCGTTCCGAGCACTAGAGCGATCGTCGTGGCGACGGCGCCGACCTTGAGCGAAGTTATGAGGGCGCGCCGCGCGTCGTCGTTCTGGATCGCCTTCGGAAACCAGTCTAGGGTCAGGCCGGGCGGGGGCCACTCCAGCAGGTTCGAGGAGTTGAAGGCGTAGATCGCGATCACGATCAGCGGGATGTAGATGAACGCGAGCCCGACGGCGACGCCGCCGCGCAACAGGAACGTCGATCGGCGCGAGAGCCTCATAGGTGGTCGAAGGCTCCGAGCCGCCTGGCGATCAGGAGATATACGACCATCACGACGATCGGCACGCACGCGAACGCCGAGGCCAGCGGCAGGTTGTTGGTGATGTTGTTGTAGACGACGTTGCCGATGAACTGGCTGTTCGAGACGAGCTGGGGAGTGATGTAGTCGCCGAGCGTCAGCGAGAACGTGAAGATCGAGCCCGCGACCACCGCGGGAAAGCTGAGGGGGAGGATCACCCGCCTGAACGTGGTCAGCGGGGACGCGCCGAGGTCCTCGGAGGCGCTCAGCAGCGAGTCGGGTATCCGCTCCAGCCCTGCGTAGATTGGCAGGATCATGTACGGGAGCCATAGGTAGCTCATCACCAGCCAGACGGCGGTGGTGCCCAAGCCGGGCCCGTGGATGCCGAGCGGCCCGAGGGCCCAGCTGATCACCCCTCCGGTCGAGAGCATGGTCCGCCACGCGTAGACCTTGACCAGGTAGAACGACCACAGGGGCATCAGGATCGCCACGACCAGGGCGGCCTTGCCGCGCCGGCTCGCGACCTTCGCCATGTAGAAGGCGATCGGAAACGCGAGCAGAGCGTCGGTGAGGGTGACGAGTCCAGCCGTCCTGATCGTGCGCCATGCGACCGTGCGATACACGGGCGTGTCGATCAGGGTCTTGAAGTTGTCGAGGCTGAAGCCGCGGATCAACTCCCCGGTCAGCGCGCTGACGCCCCAGAAGGCCGCGACGAGCAGCACCGCGAGCGAGCCCAGGTAGCCGATGACGAGCCACGCCAGCGGCCCGCTGAGCAGCGACCCCACCTGGAGCCGTGGCCGGCCGTGGAAGAGGTGGGGGGG